>JBIJCJ010000103.1:0-12812 GCA_044344765.1 Pirellulales bacterium
CGCCGCCGGCGACGAGCGACTGCCGCATCGTCTCCCGCAAGCCGGGATCGGCGAGCGTGCGGACCTGCGGACCGCCCACGACTTCCCAGTCGCGCCAGGCGGGGATCGTGGCGGGCAGCCGGTCGCGGACCGCGGCGGCGAGGCCCTCGGCCGCGAGCGACACGACCGGATCGAGCCAGTCGAAAATGTCGCGAATGTCGTGGCTGTCGGCCTCCTTCGGCCGCCCTTCATGGGCGGCATCGGCCACGAGCAGCAGCCTTCGCGGCGTGCCAGCCTCCGCGGCCGGCGGCGGCAGCGGCAGGCTCCCGGTGTCGATCGGTTCCCGGGTGCCGATCAAGAGTTCGCTCTTCCAGAGCGGCTTCGAGCCGGCACCACCGAGGTACACCGCTGCCTGCACGCAACCGCCGGCGCCGGCGGCATCGTCGAGCGCGGCCCCCGCGCGGAACGCCGTCGCGCACGCAGGCAGTGAAAATTGCATGGCCGAATAGGCCTGCGTGCCGAAGCCCCAGCCGAAGGGCAGCCCGTTCGCGGCAAGCGGCCCGCCCTGCACGTTGCGGTCGCGTTCCCACGTCCAGCTGCCGCCGTACGTGCTCCGGCGATCGACATCCTCCGGCTCGATGAGCGACAGCGGCACCTCGTGCGCCGCGAACACGATCCACCGCCGCACGCTCGCATGCGGGATCCAGAGCGGGTCGAGGCTCCACGCCGGCTGCGTTCGCGCCCGCCACGACCGCGGCCGCTTCGCGTCGCCCGTGGCGATGAGCGGCTCGACGGCCGCGGTGACGACGAGCCCGTCGTCGGTTTCGACCCGCATCAGCCGGGCGGCGGCATCCCCCGGCGCGGCCGCGGCCTGCGGCGCGAGCCAGGCGACGATGCGGAAGTAGGTGTCCCACGGATCGCGGTCCGCCATCCGGATCTCCATGATGTCTTCGAATCGCAGTCGCTGCACGCCCTGCCCGCCGAGGATGATCACGCCCGAGCCGCTGAACCGCAACGAGCGGAAGCCGACCTCGCGGCCATCCCGCGTGAGGATCGTGGCCGGGGGCAGCGGCGGACCGATCCGCGGCACGAGCACGATCCTGCGCACGAACTCGCTCGCCACGCGGACGAGGGCCGGAGCCGATTTTTCGGAACCCGCGACCGACGACAGCGGCCGCACGAGCATGTGGGCGGGTGTCGTGTGTCGCCAGTCTTCGAGCCCGCTCACGTGCCCTTCGACCAACCCCGGGAGCCGGTCGCCGCCGGCCATCTCGACGAACGGCCGCCGGGCCGGAGCGGCCGCCGGTGCAGGCGGCGACTGTCTCACGACCCACCGCACGGGATTGGCGGCGTCGAACATCGGCTTCCCGCCGAGCCGCGGCTGCGATGCCGCCGCGTTCCAGCCGACGATCGCGGCGCCGGTAACGCGGGAGCCGTCGGCGAAGAGACCGTCCCAGAGCAGCTCGTCGGCGGGCGTGCGGCCGGGCACGGCGGCGAGGACCAGGCCGAACAGGACCGCCACCGCCGTGCGGGTCAGGTTGGATCGCATGGTGCGGAGGGGGGCGGGGCGGGCGGGGCCGGGGCGGGTGGGGCGCACACTGATTGCCATGATGGGGATGACCCAACAGACCGTTTCGGTTACGGGCGGAACGGAGATCGGCCGCAAAGAGGATTCAGCAGGGCTCCGGCGGGAACCGGGGGGTGACGGGCTGCCCCCGCTGTTTTGGGAGGAACGCGGGAAGGCGATCCCCAAGCCCACGGCGTGGTCCGCGTTACCCCCGGGCTTCCGCCCGGGCCTTTTGGGAAGGAACGCGCGCGGATGAAGTGTGTGCCTGATTACTCGACCCGCGTGATCGTGACGTCGTCGATCGAACTTTTCGAGAACCCCGTTGTGCCGCACCCGCTGCACACGAAGCGGATGGTGTCGAGCGGAACCTTGTTGTCGAACGGCAGATCAGGATAGGTCTGGCCGTTGAAGCTCACGCTGTACGTGCCGGCATCGATGTCGATCTCGATCGTGACCACCGGCTTTTCCACGACGGTCTTCTCGTCCGCCCTGTCGTTCACGACGAACAGCGGACGGAACTCCTCGTTCTTGACGGAGCCGAAGGATCCCGCGGGCTGAGCGCCGACAGTCTCACCGCCGCCCCAGAGAAGATTGACGCCGACGCCTTTGGAGAGGTCCTTCTTGTGAATGAGCAGCCGCGGCATTTCGGCGCTGTTGCCCAGCTGCACATGAAAGCTCCAAGTCTTCTCGGCCTCGCGCAGCCAATCCAGCACGAACGACACGGTGATCTTCCCCGCCTTTTGCGGAGGAAAGCGATGCGTCAGCCGCGGGCGAAACTCCTCTTCATTCCCGGCGAAGAAGGCGGCCTTGCCCTGCAGCACGACCTTTCCGAGCGACACCCAGTCGTTGCCCGGCGCATCAGCATCCTCGCGGTCGAAGGTGTCTCGAAAGACAACCTCACCCACGGCAGCAGGCATGGACGACCCAACGGCCAACACGGCGGCCCAGACGATGACTGGAAGAAGACGCGAAATGATCACGAAAACATCCTCGTTCGCATGGCTCGACCGCCGCCGGCCCCGGACCACTCACCCCGTCATCGCTTCCTCGAGCCGCGCCGCCGGCACGGGAAACTGCCCGGCCAGTTCCGCGACCTCGCGGCGTGTTCTCTCGACCACTGCCGCATCCTGCGGCGCCTTGAGGACGCGGAGGATCCAGGCGGCGATCCGCCGCATCTCGTCGGCGGCCATGCCGCGGGTCGTGAGCGCCGGCGTGCCCAGGCGGATGCCGGAGGGATCCACCGGCTTCCGCTCGTCGTAGGGAATCATGTTCTTGTTGCAGGTGATCCCGCAGCGGTCGAGCGTCTCCTCGGCCAACTTGCCGCCGATGCCGAGCGGCGTCACGTCGACGAGCATGAGGTGGTTGTCGGTGCCACCGCTGACGAGCCGCACGCCGCCGGAGGCGAGCGCCTCGGCGAGCGCCTTCGCGTTGGCCACGACCTGCCGGGCATAGACCTTGAACTCCGGCCGCAGCGCCTCGGCGAAGGCCACGGCCTTGCCGGCGATGACGTGCATCAGCGGCCCGCCCTGCTGCCCCGGGAACACGGAGCGGTCGAGCATCTTGGCGTCGGCGACCCGGCACATCGCGATCCCGCCGCGGGGGCCGCGGAGCGTCTTGTGGGTGGTGCTGGTGACGAAGTCGGCCACGGGCACCGGATTGTCGTGGATGCCGGCGGCGACGAGGCCGGCGTAGTGGGCCATGTCGACCATCAGCTTCGCCCCGACCTCACGGGCGATCTCCGCGAACGTCCCGTGGGGAATCTCGCGCGGATAGGCACTGGCGCCGGCGACGATCAGCTTCGGCCTATGCTCGCGGGCCAGGCGGGCGATCTGGTCGAAGTCGAGCCGGTGGTCGTCGCGACGAACGCCGTAGTGGACGAACCTGTAGAGCACGCCCGAGGCGTTGAGCTTCATGCCGTGCGTGAGATGGCCGCCGTGGGCGAGATCGAAGGCGAGCACGGTGTCGCCCGGGGCGATGGCCGTCATGTAGGCGGCGGCGTTGGCCTGACTGCCGGAGTGCGGCTGGACGTTGACGTGCTCGGCGCCGAACAGGGCCTTGAGCCGCTCGCGGGCAAGATCCTCGACCTTGTCCACAAACTCACAGCCTCCGTAGTAGCGATGGCCGGGATAGCCCTCGGCATACTTGTTGGTGAGCACGCTGCCCACCGCCTGCATCACGGCGGGGCTCGTGAAGTTCTCACTGGCGATCATCTCGAGGCCATCCTCTTGCCGCTGCTGCTCTGCGGAGATGGCCGACCAGACCTCGGGATCCTCGGCGGCGACGAAGTTCACGTTCCTGCTCCTGCGGGTGGACCGCCCGGCACGGGCGTTCAAACCGCGATTCTGGGCGCCCGCCCGCATGCGGTCAACGAACCGCCCGCAAACCCAGCCCATCTTCGCACGCCGCTCGCCCGGCGGCCGCAGGGTCGCCCCACCCTGCGCCGGCGGGCGGGCCGCAAATCTGCCTGCTGGGGAAATCTCATCAGTCCCGTCGTGGCTGCCGAAAAACCTTGGCATGCGGGTGGTGTGCGTCGTGGCGGTCGTGACGCCGGCGACCGGCCGCGGGGGGGACGTTCATGAACGCGAACAGATGTGTCTGGAGGATGCGGTGGACGGCCGCCGTCGCCGTAGCCGTCGTCATGACTGGCTCCCTGCCGGGGGTCGCCCGGGCCCAGCCGCGGGCCACGATCGGCGACTGGGAGTCGTACGCGGTCTTCGACGCGCTCTTCATGCAGCGCGACAACCCGACCAACGACGGCCCGCTCGTGCTCGATGGCGACACACTGGCAGCCGCCATCGCCACGCGCGACCTCCAGTTCCCCACCGCGCCGGGCATTCGCGCCCTCTACGGCCAGCACGGCCCCACGGGCCTCGGCTGGGAAGTCGGCTACCTCGGCGTGTACGGCATGTTCGCCGACGCGTCCGCGGCCGGAAACGGCAACCTCGAGATCGCCCCCCCGCTGTCGAGCGCGGTGGCCGGCCTCCGCGGCGCGTCCGCGGCCCGCGCCACCTACGCCTCGGTGCTCAACTCCGCCGAGGCCAACCTGCTCCTCACGGAGCGGTGCTTCCACCGCCCGCGGCACTCGGCCTACGCGGCGGAGCGAATCCCCTGCGGGTTCACCGTCGACTGGCTCGCCGGCTTCCGCTGGGCCGGCCTCGACGAGCAGGCGGCGCTCGCCTTCGGCGACAGCCCGGCGGCGCTCGCCACCGGCTACGCCGTGCGGACCAGCTCGAACCTGTTCGGCGGCCAGCTCGGCGTCCGCGGCCGGGCCGACCTCCAGGCCTGGGCGGTCGAAGGCTGGGTGAAGGCGGCGCTCGCCGGATCGGTGCTCGCCCAGTCGCAGGATCCGATCGTCGACTCGATCACCGGCGACGTCTATCGCTCCGCCCGCAGCTCGCGGACCGACACGCCGGGCGGGATCTTCGACGTCGGCGCCACGCTCGTCTACCGCCTCTCCGACACCTGGGGCCTGCGGTTCGGCTACAGCATGCTCTGGCTGACGAACGTGGCCCTGGCGCCCGACCAGTTCGACTTCACAGCCGACACGCGAGCCGGCACGCGGGTCGACGGCAACCAGACGTTGTGGCTCGGCGGCGGCACGCTCGGCCTCGAGGCGCGGTGGTGAGCCCGCCCGGGTCAGCCGATGGCCAGCAACTGCACGTCGAAATAGAGCGTCGAGTTGGCCGGGATGTCGCCGTTGACCACGTTGCCGTAGCCCAGCTGCGGCGGAATGACGAGCTTCCGCCAGCCGCCAACTCTCATCGTCGCCAGGCCCTCGTCCCAGCCGGCGATCACCTGGCCGACGCCGAGCGTGAACTGAAACGGCTGGCCGCGGGAGATCGAGCTGTCGAACACCGTGCCGTCGGCGAGCCGGCCGATGTAGTGCACGGTGAGCAGCTGACCGGTCGTGGGCGTCGCCCCAGTGCCAGCGATCACGTCGCGGAACTGCAGGCCCGTTGCCGACTGCACGAACGCCCGAGCGGAGGCGATCCGCAGCGGGCCGGTGACCGTGGAGAACGCGTTCGTCCGCGCCCCTGCCGTCGAGGCCCGCGCGATGCCGGCCGATCCGCCGGCGTCGCCTTGCGTGGCGAGATAGCGATCGATCCGGCCGTCGCCGTCGCTGTCGACGCCCGCCGTGAAGACCGGTGCGTTGGGCCGCGCCAGCCCCGTGAAGGCGGCGAACCGGGCCAGCCGCTCGGCCCCGCCGGCCGCGGCCGTCCGCCCCGAGTAGACCTCCGTCACGCCGCCGCCACCGCGGCCCGCGGAGACGATGACGTCGTCGATGGCATCCGCATTCACCCGGCCGGTGGACAGCGCGACGCCGCCCTGCCCCGTGGCGGACGCGATGCGGGCGATCACCCGCGGCGCGGCCGAGACGTCGTACGCCACCACCGTGCCCGCCATGCCCGCGCCACTGCCGACGATGATCTCGACACGGCCGTCGGGCACGTCGGCATCGACGAGCCGTCCGTTGACGAACGTGCCCAGATCGGCGACCGCCACGCTCGCGCCGCCGGTGAACGTCGGGCCGAAGGGAGTGAAGGACTTGAAGGCGACGTTCCGCACCGGATCGGCGGCGGCGACCGAGAGAAACGCCTTCACCGTGCCGGCACCGCGCGACATCGCCGCCACGATGTCCTCGCGGCCGTCGCCGTCGAGATCCCCGACGGCGATCTCGACGCCGCCCTTGTATCCCGGTCCGAAGGGCAGCGTGCGGTAGGCGACGAGCTCGGTGAGCGTGGTCGTGCTCCCCGACACCTGTTGCTTGAAGACGCGGATCTCCCCCACGCGGCCCAGCCCTGACGCGGCGAGCACCTCCGGGACGGCGTCGCCGTCCACGTCGCCCATCGCGACCCGCACGCCCCCCTTGAAGGAGGCCTCGAAGGCCAGCACCTGCGCCTTGACCGCGCCGGTGTCGGCATCGACCAGCCGCACCAGCGGCGTGCTGGTGGCGCCGATCTCGGAGCCGACGGCGACGTTGGCCGCCATCACCCGGCGGCCTTCCAGCGACTCGACCGCGAGCGGGGTACGGGCGGGACGGCGGGCCATGGGTCGATCTCCGAGGCGGCGGAAGACGGGAAGGCGGATTCCCCTACGCTCTTGCATACCTCACGGTTCGCCGCGCGGCAATTTTCGGGCCCAGTCGGGCGTTTTCCGGCACCGCCGGTCAGTCGATCGCCAGCGGCTCGGGCATGAACGTCAGCACGGGAATCAGGAACGCGGCCAGCCCGAGGCAGGTGCGCAGCACACCCGGCGGCCGGCCCTCGTCGCGGATCGGCGGGTGATCCACGCCCAGGAGCGTGACCACGACCACCATCACGACCCAGTTGTATTGGCCGCGGACGACGATCGTCGCGATCGCCGCGAGGAGCACGGCCCGCGCCAGCCAGTTGCCGCGGCGGCCGCAGACCGCGTAGGCGACGTGGCCGCCGTCGAGCTGGCTGATGGGGATCATGTTCAGCCCGGTGACGAGCAGCCCGACCCAGCCGGCCATGAACAATGCGTTGGGGGTGATCGTCGTGCCGGGGGCGAGCTCCGGCCGCACGACGGCGAGCAGCCACCGGGCCAGGAGCGGCAATGCGAACGGATTGTCGGCCGCGGGCGCCGCCGCCCCCCCGAGCATGCCCCAGGCGAGCAGGGGCACGGCGACGACGAGGCCGGCGACCGGCCCGGCCAGGGCGATGTCGAAGAGCTCGCGGCGATCGGCCCGCGAGCCCTCCATGCCGATCACGGCGCCCATCGTGCCGGTGAGCAGCACGGGCACCGGAATGAAGAACGGCAGCGTGGCCGGAATGCCGTGGATCCGCGCCGCCACGAAGTGCCCCGCCTCATGGGCCGCGAGCACGGCCAGCACGGCCGCCATGTAGACGAGCCCGCGCTGCCAGTGCTGGCCGATGTCGGCGGCGATCGTATCGTCCACGCCGAACAGCATCGGCTGCCAGCCGACGACGCCGGCGGCGAACGTGGTCGCCGCGGTGAGGATCAAGAGCAACGCCTGGAGCCGCACCGGCGGCCGCGGCCGCACCCTGCGGGCCGGAACGGCGGAGACGGGCTCGAATGGCGACAGGGGTGGCTCCATGGACACTTCGCGAGAATACTCGTTTCCGGCGCGGGCTGATAAACTGCCGCCCGCAGCCCGTCCACTTCCGTCGCCCTGCAGGAATCCCTCACCCATGCGGACCATGCCAGCGCCCGTCGCCCGTATTCTCCCGGCCGTCACGACGGCCGTCATCGTCGGCCTCGGCTGGCTGCCAACCCGCGTTCGCGCCGCCGACGAGCCGGCCGTGATCGCCGTCGTGGCGGTCGATCCCTACGCCGATCTCAAGAAGCAGGCCAAGTGGGTGGGCGGCCAGATCGACCAGCCCACGCTCGACGGCTTCCTCGAGTCGTTCGTCATGATGGCCACGCAGTTCAAGGGCCTCGCCGGCCTCGACGTCGGCCGGCCGGCCGGCGTGGTCGTGACGGCCGAGGGCCCCGCGGGCGTGCCGGTGGTGCGCGGCTTCGTGCCGGTGAAGGATCTCGGCAAGCTGCTCGCCGCGTTGCAGGGTGTGATCGGCCCGGCGCAGGCGCAGGACGGCGTGCAGGTGATCAGCCCGCCCGGCATGCCCCCGATCCAGATCGTGGAGCAGGACGGCTGGGCGATCGTCGCGCTGCAGGGCAGCCCCGCCGCGGCCGCCGGTTTGACGGCGGCCCTCGACCCGATCGCAAACTCGTTCTCGCTCGGCGTGCAGGTCTTTCCCGCGCGGATGCCGGAGGGCATGCGGAAGCAGCTCGCCGCGGTGCTCCAGCAGGCGGCCGCGATGCAGGCCCAGCAGGGAACGCCGGTCGATGCCGAGGCCCTGGCGACGGGCCTGGCGAACCTCGAGCAGGTCGAGACGATCCTCTTCGGCGCGAACGTCGATGTGGAGAAGGAGCGGGTGTATCTCGAGAACCGGTTCGCCATGGTCGCTGACCCGGCCGCGAGCGGCCTGTATGGCGAGATGGCGAAGGCGACGAGCACGATCGCGGCGCCGGCCACGGCCGACGGCAAGCCGGCCGCGGTCCGCGGACATGCGGCCCTGGCGATCCCCGAATCGCTGCGGGAGGCGGCGAAGATGGCTCTCATGCAGGCGCTGCCGGTGTCGGGCAAGGAGGAGGCACCCGGCGGCGCGACCGCGACGGTCACCATCTCCGAGCCGACCAACACCATCTTCACGCTGCTGCGGCAGGTGATCCCCGCCATGCTCGACGCGGGAGGCATGGACGCAGCCCTCGCGGTCGATACGTCCGCGGCGGAGATGGCCGAGGGCAAGGCGCTGCCGGCGGTGACGGTCGGCATGAAGGTGAAGGATGGCCGGAACCTCGAGGCGAACCTCAAGGCGGCGCTCGGAGCCAAGGGAACCCTGCCCGCGGGAGTGACCGCGCGGTTCGACGCCGGCAAGGCGGGAGCGGCGAACCTGCACGTCGTCGAGATCGACCTCGCGGCAGCCGATGAAAAACAAGCCGCCCGCCTGCTGGGCCAGAAACTGCCCGTCACGCTCGGCGTGACGCCGACCCATGCCTTCGTGGCCCTCGGGGCCGACGCCGAGAAGCGGATCGCCGCGGCCGCCGGCGGCGGCACCCCCGACGCCAACGCCAAGCCGCTCGCCGGGCTCGACGTGTCGCTCGCGCCGCTCGTCGCCTATGCGGCCGGCACCCAGAAGTTTCTCGCGCCCGACGATGCCGACGGCATCGCCGTGGTGACGGCGGTCAGCGAGCAGGCCGCGGCCGTGCCCTCGTCGCTCGTGCAGTTGCTCTCACGACCGATCGAACGCGGCCTGGCGACGCGGCTCTCGGCCGACGCCGGGGCGATCAAGATCTTGAAGCTCCTCGTGGCAACCGCCCCCACGGGCAGACCCCAGCCCGTCGGCGTCGGCCCCCGGCCGCTGCCGAAGGGCCGGCCCATTCCCCTTCCCGGCCTCGCTCCGTGATCGCCCTTCCCTCACGCACCATGCCCACCGACACCACCCGCCCCGTCCTCCGCCGCGAGATCGCCGGCGCGAGCGTCGCCGACCTCGCGAAGGAATACGGCACGCCGCTCTATGTGTACGACGCGGAGATGATCCGCCGCCGCTGCCGCGACCTCGCCGCCTGGGACACCGTCCGCTTCGCCCAGAAGGCCTGCTCGAACATCGCCATCCTCGACCTCGTCCGCCGCGAGGGGGTGATGGTCGACGCGGTGAGCACGGGCGAGATCCACCGCGCCCTCGCCGCCGGCTATACGCCACACGCCGCGACCGGGGCCGCCGCGACCGCCGGGCTGCCGCCGGTGCACCCGATCGTCTACACGGCCGACATCTTCGACCGCGAGAGTCTCGACGCCGTCGCCAAACTCGGCATCCATGTGAACTGCGGCTCGGCCGACATGCTCGAGCAGCTCGCCGCGCGGGTGCCGGGGGCGAGCGTCACGCTCCGCGTGAATCCCGGCTTCGGCCACGGTCACAGTCAGAAGACGAACACCGGCGGCGAGGGCTCGAAGCACGGCATCTGGCATGCGGACATCCCCGAGGTGCTGCGGCGGGCCGAGTGGGCCGGGCTGTCAGTCAGCGGCCTGCACATGCACATCGGCAGCGGCACGGACCTGGCGCACCTCGCCGAGGTGGCCGGGGCGCTCGAGGGCGTGGCCCGCGAGATCGGCCGCTCGCTGACCACGATCTCCGCCGGCGGCGGCCTGCCCGTGCCCTACAAGCCGGGCGAGGTGCACGCCGACCTCTCCGGCTACTTCACGCTCTGGGACGCGACCCGCAAGAAGCTCGAAGACGCCTTCGGCCACCGCATCCGCCTGGAGATCGAGCCAGGCCGGTATCTGACGGCCGAGAGCGGATACGTCGTCACCGAGATCCGCGCGGCGAAGAGCCAGGGGAGCCGGAAGTACGTCCTCGTGGACGCCGGCTTCAACACGCTCGCCCGCCCGGTGCTCTACGGCTCCTACCACCCGATGAGCCTCTGCCCGCAGGACTCCGCCGCGTCGCCCGCGGTCGAGGAGGTGGCGGTGGGCGGGCCGCTCTGCGAGTCGGGCGACATCTTCACGCAGACCGACGGCGGCTTCGTGGCCACGCGGAGCCTGCCGGCGGCGGAGGTGGGCGATCTGCTCGTGATCGAGATCGCGGGCGCCTACGGCTTCGTGATGGCGAGCAACTACAACTCGAAGCCCCTGCCGGCCGAGGTGCTCGTGGACGGCGGCACGCCCCGCCTCGTCCGCGCCCGCCAGACGCCCGAAGACCTCGTCCGCGGCGAGCGGGCGTAGCGGCAACCCGTTTCTCCTCGCGCGCAACCCCGCCGCCATCGCCAACAGGCGACCTTACGCGTGGGGAGGCGCGGGGTCGCCCGGGTCCCCGAGAGCCGGCGTAGGCGGCCAGCGCAGGCAGGATGCCGGAGCGCAGCCGCCTCCGAGTGAGCGGAGGGCAGGATGCCCGGAGCGAACGTCCGGCGACGGGGCCCGGGCGACCCCGCGCCGGCGCCCGCCTGAAACGGTCTGCTCGCGGGGGTTTCCCTCTGGCATCGGCGGCGGGATTTCGCGATTCTCCCCCCATGCTCATCTCCCACCGCCACCGGTTCGCGTTCATCCACGTCCCCAAGACCGCGGGCTCGAGCGTGGCCTTCGCGCTCTGGCCGCACGCGGACCATGTGGATGATTACTGGGTGAACCGCGGCCTGACCCGCATCGGCATCCACGTCAACCACTACGCCCCCTACCGGCTGAAGAAGTTTCGCACCCACACCCCGGCGGCGCTCCTCCAGCGGCAGCTGCCCGCCGACGTGTTCGCCGACCTCTTCAAGTTCGCCTTCGTGCGCAACCCCTGGGACCTGCTCGTCTCGTCCTACCACTACCTGCTCGAGCACCAGGGTCACCACCGCGGCCGATCGGCCCGACGCCTGCGGTCGTTCGCCGACTACGCCGCCTACGAGATTCGCCGCGGCAAGATGTCGCAGTCCGCGATGCTCACCGGCCACGACGGGCGGCTCCTGGTGGACTTCGTGGGGCGGTTCGAGTCGCTGGCCTCCGACTTCGCCTTCGTATGCCGGGTGCTCGACCTGGAGGCCGACCTGCCGCGGGCCAACCCCACGCTGCACCGCGACTACCGCAGCTTCTACGACGACCGGCTCGCCGAGGCGGTGGGCCGCTTCTTCGCCGCCGACGCGGACCGGTTCGGATATGGATTCGACGATGCGGCCGCGAGACCGGCCCGCAGGCACGCCACACCCTCGGTGCCCGGCGGCCGGCAGCGGTCCGCGGCCTGATTCCCCCCTCTCGCGGCGCGGATTTGGCCGGCCTGCGGGTGCCGGCTACCATGCTGATGTTGAAGTTTCCCGCCCCTTCCGCCGATCTCCAACGCCATGGCCAAAGCCGGACCCCGCAAGAAGCTCCCCAAGGAACTGGCGGTCATCAACGCCGACAACTGCACGGGCTGCGAAAGCTGCCTGGAGGTCTGTCCCGTCGACTGCATCGTCAAGGTGCAGCAGTACGACCAGTTCCACAACCTGCAGAGCTGGTGCGAGATCGACATCGAGCGGTGCGTGGGCTGCGAGGTCTGCGTCCACATCCCGGGCAAGAAGTCGAATCCCTACGACCTCAAGGTCTGCCCCTGGGATGCCATCGAGATGGTGCCCACGGAGCAGGTGGCCCAGGTCGTGGCCCAGATCGGCGGCCCGCCGGAATACGTCGAGAAGAACTGGGACCGCCTCGTGAACACGGCCCAGCACCTGGCCGAGCTGAAGGTAGCAGCGGGGTAGCGCAGCAGCGGGCTGACGCCCGCTGCGCGGCGTGCCGTGCCATCCCTGGCCACGGCACGCCCGTCGGCCGCGGGGAACGCCAAGGGTTCCCCGGGCCTCCATCCAGAATCCAGCCAGGAGGGGTTGCCCGTGCCCTCGAGCGGGCTATGGAAGCAAGCGAAGCCAGGATGGCGAAGCGCAGCGAACGTCCGACGAGAGGGCACGGGCAACCCCGACCCTCCAAAACGATGCCTCAGGGTCGCTGCCCCCAGCCCGTCAGGCGATCTTCTCGAGTTTCGTGACGCGGCCGGTCGGCACCCACTCCGCCACGAAGATGTCGCCCGCCGGCGAGAAGCAGGCGTCGTGCGGATGGACAAACTGGCCGTCGAGCCACTTGTCGGGCTGCATCCGCAGGTCCTTGATCTCGTCGAGCCGCTCCACCGCCCGGCCGAGCCGGGCCACGACCTCGTTCTTCTCGTCGAGGATCGTCACACAGGCTTTGAGCTCCGGCACCAGCATCAACCCGCCGAGCGTG
>JBIJCJ010000104.1:0-12786 GCA_044344765.1 Pirellulales bacterium
TGGCCTTTGCCGGCTGGGCCGGTCGCGGACAACGCCAAGGGTTGCCCGGACCGGCTGGGCACGCTCACTCGCTCGTGAGCGTGCCCTTCGTACTCGGGATGCCGGGCTGGCGGGGGTCGGGCTCGACGGCGACGCGGAGCGCGCGGGCGGCGGCCTTGAAGACCGCCTCGGCGATGTGGTGGCCGTTGCGGCCGTGGTGCAGGACGGCGTGGAAGTTCATGCCCGCCGTGGCGGCCACACTCTCCCAGAACACCTCGACGAGCTGGGCGTCGAACGTGCCGATCGTGGGCACCGGAAAGTCCACGGCGAACACGCACGCGGCGCGGCCGCCGAGGTCCACGGCCACGGTCGCCAGCGACTCGTCCATGGGGATGATCGCGTGGCCGTAGCGGCGGATGCCGCGGCGATCGCCGAGGCACTCTTTGATCGCGGTTCCAAGCGCGCGGCCCACGTCCTCGACCGTGTGGTGGCCGTCCACGTGGAGGTCCCCCGTGCACTCGACCTTGAGGTCGCAGAGCGAGTGGCCGGCGAGCAGCGTGAGCATGTGGTCGAAGAACCCGAGGCCGGTGCGGATGTCGGCCGCGCCGACGCCGTCGAGGTCGATGGTCAGGCGGATGTCGGTTTCGGCGGTCTTGCGGGAGACGGTGGCGGCGCGGGGCATGGATGGACCGGCGGGGAGGAGGAAACGGGGGGTGGTCAAACGGTCCGCATCCGGGCGAGGAAGGCGTCGACCTCGGCGTCGGTGCCGACCGTGATCCGCAGGCCGTCGCCCCAGCCGGGATAGTTCATGTAGCGGATGAGGATGCCCGCGGCCTTGAGGGCCTCGTAGACGGGCTTGTGCGGCCGCTCGGGGTGCGTGCACCAGACGAAGTTGGCCTGGCTCTCGAGGGCGTCGTAGCCGAGGCGGCGCATCTCGTCGGTCAGCCGGCGGCGGGTGGCGATGATCTTCGCCCGGTTGTCCGCGAGCCAGGCCTGGTCGTCGATCGCGGCGGTCGCGGCCGCGATCGACAGCGTGTCGCAGTTGTAGGAATCCTTCACCTTCTGCAGCTGCTCGATGACCTGGGGCTGGGCGACGGCGAAACCGAACCGCAGCCCGGCCAAGGCATACGACTTGCTGAACGACCGCGTGCAGATCACCCGCTGGTTCTCGCGGACGAGGCCGAGGCAGTTCGTGTCGGCGAAGTCGCCGTAGGCCTCGTCCACCACCAGAGCACAGGGAATCCGGCCGGCGAGTTCCCGCACCCGCTCCGGGGGCAGCACGGTGCCCGAGGGGCTGTTGGGGTTGGCGATGATCGCGAGCCGCACGTCGCCGCCGGCGGCCGTCCGCGCCGCGACGAACCCGTCGCCGAGCGACCAGTCGGGGGCGTAGTGAAACTCCTCGCACGCCGCGGCCTGGATGCCGGCGAGCGTGCGGTAGAGGATGTAGCTCGGATACGGCATCCGCAGCGACTCACCCGCGGCCACGAACGTGCGGACGAGGATCGTCAGCAGGTCGTCGCTGCCGTTCCCGCAGATGATCCAGTCCGGATCGACGCCCAGCACCTCGGCCGCACGCTTCCGAAACGCCGTGGCGAGCGGATCGGGATACTTCGCCAGCGTCCGCCCGGCGGCGGCCGCGGCGACCGCCCGCGCGACGGCCGGCGAGGGCGGATAGGGATTCTCGTTGGTGTTGAGCTTGATCCACTCGCCCCCCTGCGGCTGCTCGCCGGGCACGTAGCCCGCGAGCGCGGCGATGTCGTGGCGGACGAATTGCTGGGCGGGAGTCATGATCGTGAAATCTTACCTCACGCCGGAAACCGCGCCGGAGTTACGACCGCGCCAGCCGGCACAACCGGCCACAATTCCCTCCACCCGCCCGGCCCGGCTTCCTGAACGAACGGAGGCTCGGGCCTGGATGTGCTCTCTCGCGGGCTATGGAAGCAAGCGTAGGCAGGATGCCGAAGCGCAGCGGACATGCAGTGAGCGAAGGCCGCGGACGGCCGCAGCGAACGTCCGCGGGAGGGCACATCCAGGCCCGAGCCGGATTGGGCCTGGCTGAAGGCCAGTCCGGTCAGGTCGCGCCGCGGGCCTCGACGCTGCGGCGGTGGGCGGTGAGGCCTTCGACGTTGGCGAGCATGGCGATGTCGGCGGCGAGGTCGGCGAGGTCGGCCCGCGCGAGATGGATCACGCTCCCGCCGCGGAGGAACTCGTTGGCCGAGAGGCCGGCTGCGAACCGGGCCGTGCCCCCGGTGGGGAGCACGTGCGACGGCCCGGCCGCGTAGTCGCCGGCGGCCACCGGGCTCCAAGGGCCCAGGAACGCAGCGCCGGCGTGGCGAATCGTGGCCAGCGACGCCTCGGGATCGCGGGTGTCGATCGAGAGGTGCTCGGCCGCGAGTTCGTCGGCGAGCGCGGCCGACTCGGCGTCGCTGGTCGTGAGCACGATGCCGCCGAACCGGGCGAGGCTGTCGCGGGTCAGGTCGCCGCGCTCGAGGTCCGCCACGCGGCGTTCGAGGGCGGCGGCCACGGCGTCGGCGAGCGGGCGGCTGGACGTGAGCAGGATCGCCGAGCCGGGCGAGTGCTCCGCCTGGGCGAGCATGTCGGAGGCGATGCACTCGGGGTTCCCGGCATCGTCGGCCACGATCACGATCTCGCTCGGACCGGCGATCGCGTCGATCGACACGTCGCCATAGACATGCTCCTTGGCCAGGGCCACGAACAGGTTGCCCGGGCCGACGATCTTGTCCACCCGCGGCAGCCCCGCGACGCCATAAGCCAGCGCCGCCACGGCCTGCGCGCCGCCGGCCCGCACCACCGTCCGCACACCCAGTTCGTGGCAGGTCGCCAGCACGTGCCGGTTCTCGGAGCCGTACTTCGTGGGCGGCGCCACGACGACGATCTCCGGCACTCCCGCGACGCGGGCCGGCACCACCGTCATCAAGAGCGTGGAGGGATAGGCGGCGGCGCCACCGGGCACGCACACGCCCACGCGATCGAGCGGCAGATACCGCTGCCGCAGACTCCCGCCTCCGGCCAGCGGCACGGTCACGTCGCGAGACAGCAAGGCCCGCTGGAACCGCTCCACGCGGTCCGCGATCCGGCGCACGGCATCGAGAAAGCCGCGTTCGACCTCCGCATGGGCGGCCGCCAGGGTCGCGGGCGGTACGAGCAGCGTCTCGGACGTCACGTCGGCGCCGTCGATCCGCCGCGTGTAGTCGAGCAGCGCGGCCAGCCCCTGCGAGCGCACATCCCCGCAGATCCGCTCCACCACCTGGCGGGGCGCCAGCGGCTCCCCGAACACGTCGATCGTTCGCTGCCGGCCGGCCGGGCTGACGACGTCTCCCTGCGACACGAGCTTGCCGCGCAGCGCCTCGAGCCGCGCACGGCCGTCCGCTGCAGCCAGGTCGATGCGTTCACACAGCGGCGGGACGGATGTCATCGCCCCAAGGATACCGCGGCGCCGTCTCTTGGCGAGCCTGACGCAGCGGAACGCGCCGAGAAATGAAGCCCGGGCCCCACGCCACGGTGAGGCGAACGGGTCGGCGTGAGGATCGCGAGCGTGTCAGCGAGCGAACGGCGCCCCGTCGGCGGCGAGCGCTCCGAGGCGGCCGTCGAACCGCTGCGACCAGCGGTCGGCGAGCGTGGCCACGACACGGCCGGCGCCGTCGTCGTCGGCCTGGCCGGCGATCTCCCGCAGGATCGCGGCGCCGCGCACCGCGAACGGCGGGGCCGCGCCGGCGGGCCGGTCGCCGAAGATCGGATCGGTCGCCGCGACGGCCCGGAGGCCGGCCGCCGGCGGGACCGGCGTCGGGGCGAGGCGACCGTCGATGGCCACGGCGCGGCCGATCGCCGCGTCGGCCTGATCCTGTCGGCCGAGCGCCACGAGCACGAGCGACTGCCGCAGCTGGATGTCGGGCTGGTCCTGGGCGATGGCGGCGGCGCGGCGATATGCGTCGAGCGCGGCCGTGAGTCGCACCGGATCACCTTCCGCCTCGCGCAGGTGCCGGTCGCCCACGGCCACGAGCCGAGCCGCCCGCAGCCGCGCGACGCCGGTGCTCGCCCGCACGACCGCGGGGCGGCGGCCGCCCTGGGCCGCGGCGGCAATCACCGGCCGCGCTGCCTGCGGCGCCCGGGCGACGAGCGCCCCGGCGTTCGCGTTGGCGGTGGAGGCGCCGAGGCCGAGGAAGGGCAGCACGCCCGCCGGCCCGAACTGCGGTGCGCATCCGCCGGGCAGCGCCGTGCCATACGGATAGCCGTACCATCCGTAGCCACCCGGCAGCCACGTGGCGGGATAGCCCCAGCCGCCATACACCGGATACGGCACGAGCGATCCGGAGAAGAATGTCGCGCCGCCGCCGGCCGTGACGGAGAGATAGACGGAGTCGGTGCAGCCCCACGTCGTCGCACCGTACCACGGTGCGCAGCCCCAGCCCCACGGCCTATAGCCCCAGCCCCAACGGGGTGCGCACCAGTTCGAGCGGGGCGCACACCAGCCACCCCAGCGCGGACCGCACCAGCCACCCCAGCCCCAGCGGGTGACGGCCGTGCTGTATCCAGCCGCGTAGCCGACGTTGCCGTAGGCGAACGTGGGAGCGACGTACGGGCCGCGGCACCAGAACCTGCCCGCCTGGGCCTCGGCGGCGAAACAGGAAGCGAGAAGAGCGAGACCGATCGCGACGGTGAACCGGAACCTTCTCATGGCGGAAGCACTCCAGGACGACCGAACCGACACCATCCTGATTCTATCAGGGCGTGTTCCGGGAAGGCTACATTTCGGCACGGCGGCCCGCGCACGCGGCCGCAGGGCCGGAGGGGCCGTGCCAGCAGTGCATGCTCCATCCGACCTCTCCCTCTGGGAGAGGTCGGGGTGAGGGGGCAGGGCATCGGCGTACCACGCCAAGCACCCTCACCCGGCCTGCGGCCGGCCTCTCCCAAAGGGAGAGGCGAGAACAACACGGCACCACGCTCGCAAACACCAGTCTTGCCGGGGTGGTACGCTCGCCCCTTTGCCCCCTCCTCACGCGCACTTCGATGACTCGGTCAACCGGCGTTCAGCTCGGGCTCGATCTCGGCCTGCCGCGGACATTCGCGGCCCGGCTCGCCGCCCTGCGCACGCCGCACCGCATCCAGGACTTCGTCAACGCGATTCCCTGGAACCACGAGACCGACGGTCCGACGGCCCGCTCCGTCGTGGAGACGCTCCGGGCGGGCCGGGCTCATTGCGTCGAGGCAGCGTTCGTGGCGGGGTGTGCACTGTGGCTCGCCGGCGAGCCGCCGCTGCTGATGGACCTGGGCGCCGCCCGCGGCGACGTCGACCACGTCGTCGCCCTGTTTCGCCGCGGCGGCCACTGGGGCGCGATCTCCAAGAGCAACAGCCCGTTCCTCCGGTATCGCGACCCGATCCATCGCACGCTGCGGGAACTGGCGATCTCGTTCTTTCCGCAGTACGTGAAGCTTCGTCGCAAGACGCTCCGTACCTACTCCATCGCCGTCGATCTGCGGCGGCACGATCCGGCGAACTGGGTCACGCATCCCGGCTTCTGCCACGAGATGGTGGACGCCCTCACCGGCTCCCGCCACTTCTCGATCCTGCCGCCCGGCATGAAGCACGCCTTACGGCCGATCGACGAGATCGAGGCCCGCAGCAATCTGCTCAAGGACTATCCCTGAGCGGGTCATACGCCGCACCCTTTACGTTCCGCGACCACGCCCCAAAAGCCCCTCGCGGAAGCGAGGGGGTGACACGCTGCCAGCACCCACCGCGCATTGAATCAACCGCATCCATCTCGATCCAACGCGTCACCCCCCGGCTCCCGCCGGGGGCTTCCGAAAACCACGCGACCACGCCTCAAAAGCCCCTCGCGGAAGCGAGGGGGTGACACGCTGCCAGCACCCACCGCGCATTGCATCAACCGCATCCATCTCGATCCAACGCGTCACCCCCCGGCTCCCGCCGGGGGCTTCCGAAAAACACGCGACCACGCCCCAAAAGCCCCTCGCGGAAGCGAGGGGGTGACGCGTCGCCAGCACCCACCGCCCGGTGCATCACGTGCGGATCAAGTGCGATCCGTATCAACCGGCCGCCTGGCCGAGCAAGCGCCGCAGGGCCGTGAACGCGACCTCGCCGAACTGGCGCGGCGGGATGCTCCACAGCCGCGGGTTCGGCGTTTCGACGGCGACCGCTCCCGCGTAGCCGATCTCGCGCAGCCGCTGGACAAGATCGTCGCACGGCGAAGCCCCCTCGCCGGGCAGGATCCGGTCCGCGTCGGCGGCCATCTCGCGCGGCACGTCGGCGATGTCGGAAAGCTGCACGTGGGCGAGGTTCGCCCGCGTCAGGAGCCCGAGGTCGAGCGGCTTGCTCGGGCCGACCGTCCAGTGGAACCAGTCGAGGCACACGCCGAGGGCCGGCGAGCCGACGTCCTCGACCAGCGCCACGGCCGACTGCAGGTTGTTCGGAAAGCTCGCCCGGGCGTCGAACTCGAGCGCCACGCGAATGCCGGCGTCGGCCGCCCGCTTCGCCGCCTCGGCGAGGCTCGTCGTCAGCCGGCCGAGATCCTCGGCGGCCAGCGGCCCGAAGGCGTCGCCGGCGACCACGAGCACCGGGATCGCGAGCTCGCGGCACAGGACGAGCCGTTCGTCGAAGTGCCGCCAGTGCTCGCGGCGGGCGTCCCCCTGGCTCGTGAGCAGTCCGCCCTGAAAGCTCGCGGCCACCGCCGCGATGCCGTGGGCATCGAGCCGCTCCCGCAGGGCGGCCACGCCGTGCTCCGCCACGAACGCCTCGGCATGGCCGAGCCAGAGGTCGATCGCGGCCACGTGGCCGGCGGCGTAGTCCTCCAGGATCGCCGCCAGCGGCGCCTGCAGACTGCACACGGTGGACAGCGCAGCGATCACCGCAGCCGATCCCGGAGCATGTCCACGACCTCGTCGAGCGGCAGCCGCTCCTGGACCAGCGAGTCGCGGTCGCGGAGTGTGACGGTCCGGTCGGCGAGCGTCTGGCCGTCGATCGTCAGGCACCAGGGCGTGCCCGCCTCGTCCTGCCGGGCATACCGCCGGCCCACGGAACCTTTCTCGTCGTACTGGCAGGCCATGTGCGGCTTGAGCTTCCGATAGAGGTCGATGGCCACCTCCGGCATGCCGTCCTTCTTCACCAGCGGCAGGATCGCCGCCTTCACCGGCGCTAGCCGCGGATGGAGCTTCATCACGGTCCGGCTCCGCGGCTTGCCGTCCTCGTCGGGCACCTCGTCCTCGTGGTAGGCGTCGCAGAGGAAGGCGAGCGTGGCCCGGTCGGCGCCGGCCGAGGGCTCGATGACGTGCGGCACGTACCGCTCCCGCGTGATGTCGTCGAAGTAGGAAAGGTCCTTGCCGCTGCCCTTGTGCCGCGGCTTTCCATCGGCGCCGGTTTCCAGCACCAGCGCACCGTCCTTGCGGACCAGCTTGCCCTCCATGTGGCTGCGGAGATCGAAGTCGCCGCGATGGGCGATCCCCTCCAGCTCGCCGAACTCGCCGGGACCGAGGAACGGAAAGGCGTATTCGATGTCGGCCGTGCCCACCGAGTAATGGGAGAGCTCGTCGGCGGCGTGCTCGCGGAGCTGGAGCTTGCCCTCCGTGAGTCCGAGATCGAGATACCACCTCCAGCGGCGGTCGCGCCAGTAGCGGTACCACTCCGCCGACGCGGCCGGCGGGCAGAAGAACTCGATCTCCATCTGCTCGAACTCGCGGGAGCGGAACGTGAAGTTCCGCGGCGTGATCTCGTTGCGGAAGCTCTTGCCGACCTGGGCGATCCCGAAGGGCACGCGGACCCGCGACGTGTCGAGCACGTTCTTGAAGTTCACGAAGATCCCCTGGGCCGTCTCGGGGCGGAGGAAGGCCCGGTCGTCGTCGTCCCCCGCGAGGGCCCCGATCCGCGTCTCGAACATGAGGTTGAACTCGCGGGGCTCGGTGAGCGTGCCGGGGGCCGTGGCGTCGGGGCCGAGCGTGTCGGCGAGAGTCGCCGCGCCCGCCGCGATCGCCTGCTGCAGCGACTCCAGGCCCCCGCCCCACTCGATCTCGTCCACCTGCTTGGCCCGCAGCCCGAAGAACTTCTGGGCCCGGGCGACGGTCTCGGGCGCCGCCTCGTCGCCCGAGGCGTCGGTGGTCACGAACACCTTCTTGCCCCGGTGGGCGGCCCAGCGGCCGTGGAGGTGGTCGTAGCGGTAGCGGCGCTTCGATTCGCGGCAGTCGATCATCCAGTCGTGGAACAGATCGAAGTGGCCCGAGCACTTCCAGACCTGCGGGTGCATGATGATCGTGCAGTCGAGGCCCGTCATTTCGTAGGGCGTCGGAGCGCCCGCGAGCGTGGCCAGTTCGTCGTGGCCGGAGACCATGTCGTGCCACCAGGCATCCTTGAGGTTGCGCTTCAGCGCCACGCCCAAGGGCCCGTAGTCCCAGAAGCCGTTCAGGCCGCCGTAGATCTCGCTCGACTGGAAGATGAAGCCGCGCCGCTTGGCGAGCGACACGATCTTGTCCATCCGCGACTGGTCGTTCTGGTTCTGCATGACGCTCTCGAAAAAGGTGCCAGCCACCAAATCTGGGAGGCCTGGGAAAGGCGATACCTTACCCGGATTCGGTGGCGGGCACCATTTCAGTCAGCCAGCCCGTCGCCCGGTCGAGCCGGGGCACGACGGCGGTCGTGTCGAGCGCCGCACAGGCCGGCAGGTCGGCCTCCATGCCCAGGGCGACGAGGTTCGCGCCGCCCGGCGCGCGGCGAAACTCCGCGACCAGTGCCGCCTGCGGATCGAGCTCCCCGACGAGCCGCCGAAAGGCCTCCCGGGCCGCGGCCGCGGCGCCGTCGAGCGCGTCGGCCGGGGCGTCGCGCAGGGCCGCGTCGAGGATCGCGCCGGCGGCGAGAATGTCTTCGGCCGTGACCGCACCGTCGGTGCCGGCGCACACGAGATGCACGTCAGCATCCCGCGCCGCCGTCGCCAGCCGCCGCGCGGCGGCCGCTACGGCCGAGCGGTTCACCATCGCCCCCACCAGGATCTCGCGGGCGTCGCGGCAGGCGGCCAGGGCGGCGGTGCCGTTGGTGGTCGTGATCACGATCGCGCGGCCGGCGACCCGGTCGCGTCCGTACTCGGCCGGCGAGTTGCCCAGATCGAAGCCGTCGATCCGTACGCCGCCCCGCTCGCCGCCGAGCAGCGCGGCGGGCCCGAGGGCCGCGGCCCGCGCCGCGGCAACGTCGGGCACGGGCCGCAGGCGGGACGCCCCGTTGGCGAGGGCCGTGATCATGGTGGTCGAGGCCCGCAGGACGTCGATCACCACGGCGATCCCTCCCGCGACGGCGGCCTCCGGCATACGATGAAAGAGTTCGTGGCAATGCCACCGCACGGCAGGATTCCCGGGAGTGAACGCGTGATCGCCGAACCGACCGCCACCATAGGCCAGCCGGCCCCCGCGCACAACGCGGTCGACAAGAGCGGCGCCAAGGTGCGGGGCATGTTCGCCGAGATCGCCCCGCGGTACGACCTCGTCAACCGCATGCTCTCGGGCGGGATCGACGTCTGGTGGCGACACGTCACGGTCCGCCGGGCCCCGCCGCCGCCGACTGGGGCGATCCTCGACGTCTGCACCGGAACCGGCGACCTGGCGCTGGCCTACGCCCGGGCGGCCGGCCCGGGTGTGCGGATCGTGGCCAGCGACTTCTGCGGGCCGATGCTCGACCGCGGCCGCGAGAAGTCCCGCAAGACGGGGGCGAACGTCGAGTGGGTGGAGGCCGACGCCATGGACCTCCCCTTCCCCGCCGCAGCCTTCGATCTGGTGACGGTGGCCTTCGGCCTGCGGAACATCGCCGACACCACCCGCGGCCTCGCCGAGATGGCCCGCGTGCTCAGGCCGGGAGGCCGGCTGGCGATCCTCGAGTTTTCGCTGCCGACGAATCCGCTCGTCCGCGGCTTCTACCTCTGGTACTTTCGCCGCGTGCTCCCCTTCCTCGGCAACGCCGTCGCCCGCAACCGCTCCGACGCCTACACCTACCTCAACAAGAGCGTCGAGGAGTTTCCGGCGGGCGAGCGGCTGGCGGCCCTGATCGGCGCCGCCGGCTTCGACCGCGTGACGATGGTGCCGCTGACGTTCGGCATCGCCACGCTCTCGATCGCCACGCGGTCGGCCGGAAAGGCGGCCTGAGCATGGCCGACCTCCCGATCGTCGTCGCGATTACCGGCGCGTCCGGGGCGGCGTACGGCATCCGCCTCGTCGAGGTGCTGCTGGCCGCAGGCCGCGAGATCCACCTCACGGTCAGCCCTTCCGGGCAGGCGGTGTTCGCCACGGAAACCGACCGCCGGCTCGACCTCGACCGGTTCGACCTCGCCGCCCTGCTCGGCAAGGCCCCGCCAACCACTGGCCGCTGCACCTACCACCACTACAAGAACCTCATGGCCCCGATCGCCAGCGGGTCGTTTCTGACCGCGGCGATGGCGATCTGCCCGTGCAGCGGCAGCACGCTCGCCGCCGTAACGCATGCGATGGGCGAGAACCTGATCCACCGCGCGGCCGAGGTGCACCTCAAGGAGCGGCGCAAGCTCGTGGTCGTGCCCCGCGAGACGCCGCTCTCGCTGCCGCAGCTCAAGAACATGCAGGCGCTCCACGAGGCGGGGGCCGTCGTGCTGCCGGCCGCCCCCGGCTTCTATCACGGCGCCGAGACCGTGGCCGACCTCGTGGACTTCGTCGTGGCCCGGATCTGCGACCAGCTGGGCGTCGCCCATACGCTCATGCGGCGCTGGGGAGAGGCGACCTGATGGCCACCATCACCTCCGGCGACGCATCGCGGCCCACGACGGGCGTGTCTCGGCTCCGCACCTACCTCGAACTGGTGCGGTTCAGCCACACGGTCTTCGCCCTGCCCTTCGCGGTGATCGCCGCCCTGCTCGCCGCCCGCCGGGGCATCGATCCCGGGCTCACGGCGGGCGTGCTCGGCTGGCTGCGGCCGGCGGCGGGCATCCTCCTCTGCATGGTCGCCGCGCGGACGGCGGCGATGGCGTTCAACCGGCTCGTGGATCGGACGATCGACGCCGCCAACCCGCGGACGGCCTCCCGCCACCTGCCCCGGGGCGACGTGGGCGTGGCCGAGGTGCTCGCCCTGGTCGTGGCATCGTCCGCGGCATTCATCGCCGCCACGCTCCTCTTCCTCCCCAACTGGCTGCCGCTGGTGCTCTCGGTGCCCGTGCTCGCCTGGCTCCTCGGCTACAGTTACGCGAAGCGGTTCACGGCCCTAGCCCACCTCTGGCTCGGCGCCGCCCTCGGGTTCGCCCCCGTGGCCGCCTGGATCGCCCTCCGCGGCCAGACGGTGCTAGCCGGCCCGATCGACGTGCTCCCCGCCGCGCTCCTCGGCGCCGCCGTGACGCTCTGGGTGGCCGGGTTCGACATCATCTACGCCTGCCAGGACGCCGCGTTCGACGCGGCCAACGGCCTGCGGAGCATCCCGGCCCGGCTCGGCGTGCCGCGGGCCCTGGTCCTGGCCAAGTGGCTGCACGTCGCCACGCTCCTCGTGCTCGCCGCCCTGCCATCCGTCGTGCCGGAACTCGGCTGGATCTATTGGACGGCCTGGGCCGCGATCGCGGGGCTGCTCGTCTGGGAACACGCCCTCGTGAAGCCCGACGACCTGTCGCGGGTCAACCAGGCGTTTTTCACGGCCAACGCGGCGATCGGGATGGTGCTCTTGGCCGCGATCGCCGCGGATTTGTGGGCCTGACGGGCGTCGGGTTGCGAAAATCGGCCGGCTGCGGTTTCTCTGGTGTCCACAACCGCCACCCGCGATCAGCGGCCAAACCCAGCAGAGTCAAAATCATGATCCGTGCCGTCGTCCCGTCGCTCGAAGCCATCCGCGAGAAAGTTGAGGCGGGAGTGCGGCTCGATGCCGCCGAGGCGGAGTCGCTGTGGGACGAGCGGATCTCCATCCACGAACTCGGTGAGCTCGCCAACCTCGTCCGCGAGCGGAAGAACGGCAACTTCGGCTACTACAACATCAACACGCACCTCAACCCCACGAACGTCTGCGTCTACCGATGCACGTTCTGCGCGTTCCGGGCCGACCTCCGCGAGGCCCGGGGCTACGTGATGAGCGACGAGCAGATCCTGGCCCGCGGCCGCGAGGCGGTCGATGCCGGATCGACGGAGATGCACATCGTCGGCGGCCTGCACCACCAGAAGGACTACGACTGGTACCTGAACGTCGTCCGACTCCTCCACGACGCCTACCCCACCCTGCACCTCAAGGCCTGGACACCGGTCGAGATCAACTGGTTCGCCCACCTCACGAAGCGGTCGATCCGCGACATCCTCATGGAGATGAGGGACGCCGGCCTCGGGAGCCTGCCCGGGGGCGGAGCCGAGATCTTCCACCCCGAGGTCCGGGACAAGATCTGCGAGCACAAGGCCGACACGAAGGAATGGTTCGCGATCCACCGCACGGCCCACGAACTCGGCCTGCGGAGCAACGCCACGATGCTCTACGGCCACATCGAAAACGCCTTCCACCGCACCGACCACCTCCTCCGGCTCCGTGAACTGCAGGACGAGACGGGCGGGTTCCAGACGTTCATCCCCCTGGCCTTCCATCCCGAGAACACCCGCCTCGCCCACATCCCCAAGCCGTCGGCCGCCTTCAGCCTGCGAACGATGGCGATCAGCCGGCTGGTGCTCGACAACTTCGATCACATGAAGGCCTACTGGATCATGCTCGGGATCGGCACGGCCCAGGCGGCCCTCGCCTATGGCGCCGACGACATCGACGGCACGGTCCGGCACGAACTGATCTACCACGACGCCGGCGCCACGACG
>JBIJCJ010000280.1:0-3429 GCA_044344765.1 Pirellulales bacterium
CATGCCCGACACCCACCCGCCTGCGATTGCCGCTTTCGCCCGCGCCGCCACGCCGGTGCCCGGCGCCCCCGTGGACCGGGGCGGCTTCATCCTGGCCGCCTGCCATCGCGGCGCCGAAGCGGAACTCTGCCGACGGCAGGCGGAACTGTTGCCCGCGCTGCGCCGCGGCGCGTGGCGGCCCGGCGCCGTGACGTTTCGATTCCCCGAAGGCGACGACCCGCCCGACGATTTTTTTCCCGACCTGGTGTTCGCCCGCACCGTCGTCCGCTCGCTCGGTCAGGTCACGGCGGCCACGCCTGCGGACCTCGTCGCCGCGGCGCTGGCCCGCGTCGGGCCGGCCGCCTGGCGGAACGTGCACGTCTGGTCCCGCGACCTCCAGGACGCAGCCGCCGCGACCGAGATCCGCGCGGCGTTGCTCGCGGCGCTCGGCATGACCGCCGACACCGCCGCGTGCGCCACGCCCGGCGACCTCGTGCTCGACTGCGTGATCGACACCGCCGATCGCTGGTGGGTCGGCTGGCATCGCGCCGCGTCGCCGGCGAGCTGCTGGCCGGGCGGGATCTATCCCGGCGCGCTGCCGGCCGACAAGGTGTCGCGGGCCTGGCTCAAGCTCGACGAGGCGATCGCGACCTTCGCCATTCCCTTCGCGCCGGGCCAGCGGGCCTGCGAGCTCGGTGCGGCGCCCGGCGGCTCGTGCCAGCGGCTCCTCGAGGCCGGCCTCGACGTGGTCGGTATCGACCCGGCGGTCATCGATCCGCGGGTCGCGGGCCACCCGCGGTTCACGCACTGGCGGAAGCGGTCGCGGGACGTGAAGCTCCGCGAGTTTCGCGGCTTCGACTGGGTCGTCTCCGACATGAACATCGACCCCGTGAGCACGCTGGAGTCGATCGGGCGGATCGTCGCCGCCGCGGCCGCGCGGCCGCGGGGGATCGTGGCCACGCTCAAGCTGCCCACCTGGTCGCGGGCCGAGGCCCTGCCCGATTGGCTGACGACGTTTCGGGACTGGGGCTACGTTCCACAGGTGCGACAGCTGTCGACCGGCGGCCGCGAGGTCTGCTGCTATGCCACCCGGGCCGGCCGCGGCGTCAGCCGTCCCCGCGCCACACGGCGGCCGGATCGGTGAGGCTGCCGGAGGCGAACCGCATCCTCCCGGCCGCCGTGTCGAGCACGAGGGCACCATCGGCGGCGATGCCCCGACAGATGCCGTGATGCCGCTCGGTGCCGACGTGGATCGTCACGGGCTCGTCGCGAAGCCCGCACAGCGGATGATAGCGATCCGCCAACAGCGCCGGATCGGCCGCCAGGTCCGCGAGGAGCCGGAAGAACCGCGGCAGGAACGCCACCAGCAGCCGCTCCCGAGGCAGCATGGTGCCGACCACATCGGGCAGCGTCGCCACCCGCGCGGCGAGGCCAGCGGGCGCGGCGGTAGCCGTGCCGGTCGTGTTGACGCCGATGCCGAAGATGACACGGCCCGCCGTGACGGTCTCGACGAGAATGCCCGCCAGCTTGCGGCCCCCGACCTCGATGTCGTTCGGCCAGCGGACGACGGCGGCGACCGCCGGCTCCAGCGCCCGCAGGGTTTCGGCAAGGGCGACGCCGCAGGCGAGCGACCAGGCCGGTGCCGGCCCCGCCGTGGCCTCGAGCACGATGCTCGTCGCCAGGCTCCCCGGCGGCTGCCACCAGCGAGCTCCGCGCCGGCCTTGCCCCTGCGTCTGCCGGTCCGCGATCACGATCGCCGGCATCCGCGCGGCGGCATCGGCCGCCAAGGCCCGCGCCCGCAGCATCGTCGATTCCGTCTCGGCCAGCAGTTCGACGGTCGCGCATCCTGCGGCCCGCAGCCCGGCCGGATCAACGGGATCGTTCGAGAAGCCGCTCGCCATGAGGTGCACCAAATGCGGTAGATACTACCGGGAGCATCCAATCGTTGACACCGTGCGGGCACCCTCACCCCGGCCCTCTCCCTGAGGGAGAGGGAGTGAGTGCATGCATTCACTCGTTGACATCGCACGAGCGCCCTGATGCGACCTTTCGCCTCTCCCTCTGGGAGAGGCCGGCCGCAGGCCGGGTGAGGGTGCCTCCGATCACGCAACGGCCACCACCGCCCCCGCCCGGCTTGACGAACCTGCCCACCTCGCCCGGTCCCCCGGCATGTGCGGCCCCATGTTCCCTTGACCGGGCTCTCCGCTGCGCGGTACCCCCTCCCGCTCTTGCGGTCGGTAAACGACAGGTGACCTCCATGCGGCACATCGCGGCGTCCGCGCCGGTTCTAGCCGCGCTCCTCTGGTGCGCCCCGTGGGCCGCTGCGCAGACGGTGCAGCTGCCACCACCGGCGGCCTCGTCGCTCGACCGACTCGCCCAGGCTGGCTCGCTCTCCCCGCCACCGCCGACCTGGGACGCCTACGCGCCGCCCGGCTCGCAGGTCTTCCCGGCAAGTCCGCCCCCTTCCACCTGGGCGCCCTCCGCGATCAGCGGCCAGCCGGGGTATCCGGGCTACTCAACCGCCGCGCCCTCGCTGATGGCGCCGCCGGGCCAGCCGCCGGGCCAGCCCACATCGCTCTTCCCGGCGGGCTATCCCGCCCAGGGGTCGTCGTTCCAGCAGTCCTACCAGCAGACGATGCACGTCTATCAGGGCGCCCGTGGCAGCTGGGCCTACCTGCTCGGCGACGGGCAGGGCACGCGGGTCGGCGTCAACGAGCTCGACACGACCGTCACCTTCGCACTGCCGTTCTTCCACAACTCGCCGGCCAACCTCAACCACGCGCCGCTGCTCATCACCCCCGGCTTCGGCCTCCAGCTCTGGGACGGCCCGGAGACGACCGCCACGATGCTCGCTGACCTGCCGCCCAACACCTACGACGTGTTCCTCGACGGCGCCTGGAACCCGCAGTTCACGCCGCTGTTCGGCGCCGAGCTCGGCCTGCGGGTCGGCATCTACACCAACTGGGACGTGTTCGTGTGGCAGAGCTGGCGGATCATGGGCCGGGCCATCGGCACGCTCCAGCTCACGCCCACGATGCAGGGCAAGGCGGGCATCGTGTACCTCGACCGCAACCTCGTGAAGCTCCTCCCGGCCGTCGGCCTGACCTGGACGCCCGACGCGAACTCGCGCTACGACATCTTCTTCCCGGCGCCGAAGGCGGCGAAGCGGTTCACCAACACCGGCCGGCACGCCTGGTGGGGCTACGTCTCCGGCGAATACGGCGGCGGCGCCTGGACCTTCCGCCGCAACTCGCCGGGCTACGACGGCATCTCGCCCTTTGACTACAACGACATCCGCGTCGCCCTGGGGACGGAGTTCGTGCCGCTGACGGCGACCGGCCTCGCGGGCAACATGGAGATCGGCTACGTCTTCTACCGCCAGCTCTTTTACGTGGACGGCCCACCGCAATACCAGGATCTCCCCAGCACGATCATGTTCCGGCTGGGGTT
>JBIJCJ010000105.1:0-12736 GCA_044344765.1 Pirellulales bacterium
CCTGTCTCAGGTAACCATCAACCGGAGAGCCGTGTGCGGGAGACCCGCCAGCACGGTTCGGAGGGAGGGGGGCCCGGGCCAACCGGGCCTCCCTACCCCTATTTCAGATTGTGGTCACACGGTCCTTGCGTTGCACGGTTCTCCGGAAGCCTTCCGGCACGTTCCGGGCGCCGGTCTGTAACGAATCGGCCGCCATGCCGTCATCATGTCGGCGGCGCCGCGGCAGGCCCGCCGCGGCCCCCGGTGATCCGCAGGAGCGTACCGATGGAAGCGACCGACGACGGCCACGGATGGATCCTGGCGGCCGTGGATACCTACGAACTGCCGCTGGTGCGCTACGCCCGCCGGCTGCTGGGCGACGTCGATCTCGCGGCCGATGCCGTGCAGCACGCGTTCGTGCAGCTGTGTGGCGAGTCGCGGGCCGCCGTCGGCACGCACCTCGCACCGTGGCTGTTTCGCGTCTGCCGCAACAAGGCGCTCGATCACCTGCGGCGGGCGGGCCGCGAGCAGCCGCTCCTCGACGCCGCACCAAGCGGAGTCGCGGAGAGCGGTGTGAGTCCACCGGCCGATCGCACGGCCGATCCCGCCGCGGCGGCCGAGAGCCGCGAACTCTCCTCCCGGCTGCGCGACCTGCTCCGTGACTTGCCGCCTCCGCAGCGGGAGGCGATCGACCTGTGGTGCGAGGGTTTTACGGCGAAAGAGATCGCCTCGATCACCGGCCGCACCGAGGGGCACGTTCGCGTGCTCACGCACCGTGGCCTCGCTGCGCTTCGCGGCCATCCGTCGATCCGCGGACTGCTGTCCGCGGCCACGCCCTCCGCGGCCGGCACCGCCTGACCGCACCCTTCCCGCACTCCACACCCGATCCCCGAGGAGACCGAAGCCATGACGCACGACCACGATCCCGATCGCGAGCGGCGCGACGCCCTGCTCACCGCCTACGCGCTCGATGCGGTGACGCCCGAGGAGCGGGCCGCCGTCGAGCGGCTGCTCGCCGACCCGGCGAACGCCGCCGCCAGGGCGCATGTGGCCGAGGTTCGGGCCACGGCCGCGTCCCTGCGGACCAGTCGCGATGCGGACATGCCCGCGCGGTCGCCCGACCTGCGGCGGGCCGTGCTCGCCGCCGCAGCCGGCCGGGGAGACGTGGCGCCGGCGAAGCCGGCCAAGACCCGCGGTCGCGGCGGCCTCGGGAGGTGGGTGTTGGCGATTGGCTCCTGTGCCGCCGTCTGCCTGCTGGCCGCCGGGCTGATGCTGCCGGCCATCAATTCACCACGGGAGGCCACTCGTCGGCAGGTGGCGCTCGTGAAGGACCGTGGCATTGCAGCAAGCGGCGTGGCTGCGGGTGACGGCCATGCGGTTCGGATGCCAGTCACGCAGCGGCAGGGTCAGGTTTTCGACGGGGAGGACGCTCTGACGGAGTCGTTCGAGGAGGAGTTCGACGAAGCACCGGTCGAACTGTTCGTCGTGGGCCCTGTCGTTGTTGGCGGCGGTGGCGGCTTCGGTAAGCGTGTGGTGCCAGGCCTCCAAGCAGGTGCCTCCCCCGGGAGCACCGCCGGCGAGCGCTACAACCGCTTCGCTGACAATCGGTTTCGCGCCGTCGCCGAGCAGCCGCTCTCCACGTTCTCGATCGACGTCGACACCGCCTCCTATGCCAACGTCCGCCGCCTCCTCACGGCCGGCCAGCGGCCTCCGCGGGATGCCGTGCGGATCGAGGAGCTCGTCAACTATTTCCGCTACGCCTACCCGCAGCCGGCAGGTGACGATCCGTTCTCGGTCACCGTCGAGGCGGCCGCCTGCCCATGGCGGGCCGGCCACCGGATCGTCCGCGTCGGCATCCAGGGCCGCGACGTCCGCCGCGACGCCCGGCCCGCGGGCAACCTCGTGTTCCTCGTGGACGTGTCGGGCTCGATGGACGAGCCAAACAAGCTCCCGCTCGTGAAGCGGGCCCTGGGCATGCTCGTCGACGAACTCACCGAGAACGACCGCGTGGCGATCGTCGCCTACGCCGGCAACGCCGGGCTCGTACTGCCCTCCACCAGCGGCGATCAAAAGAAAAAAATCCGGGCCGCGATCGACGCCCTCGAGGCGGGCGGCTCGACGCACGGCAGCGCCGGGATCAACCTCGCCTACGAGCAGGCCGCGGAGCGGTTCATTCCAGGCGGTGCCAACCGCGTGATCCTCTGCACCGACGGGGATCTGAACGTCGGCGTCACCAGCGACGAGGCCCTCGTCGAGCTGATCACGCAGAAGGCGAAGGGGGGCACGTTCCTCACCGTACTCGGATTCGGCGAAGGGAACCTGCAGGACGAGAAGATGGAGAAGCTCGCCGACAACGGCAACGGCGTCTACGCCTACATCGACGGCGTTCGCGAGGCGCGGAAGGTGCTCGTCGAGCAGCTCACCGGCTCCACGATCACGATCGCCAAGGACGTGAAGATCCAGGTGGAGTTCAATCCCGCGCAGGTCGCGTCGTACCGGCTGCTCGGCTATGAGAATCGGCTCCTCGCCGCCGAGGATTTCCGCGACGACAAGAAGGACGCCGGCGAGATCGGCGCCGGGCACGCGGTGACCGCGCTCTACGAGATCGTGCCGGTCGGCACGGCGGCTGCCGCGGAGCCCGGCCGCGGGGCCGAGCCGCTCAAGTATCAGCCGGCCTCCACCCCGGAGGCCGCGGCGCCGAAGCCCGCGGTCGACGGGCCGGCGGGCCGCGAGCTGCTCACGGTGAAGCTCCGGGCCAAGCGGCCGGAGGGCGACACCAGCGCCCTCACGGAGGTGCCGCTGGCCGACGCCGGCGCCGGCTTCGAGGCAGCCTCGGCCGACCTGCGGTTCGCCGCGGCGGTGGCGGCCTTCGGGATGATCCTCCGCGACAGCGAGCACAAGGGCACGGCGTCGCTCGAACGTGTGGAGGAGATCGCCGGCACCGCCATGGGGTCGGACCCCGGCGGCTATCGGGCCGAGTTTCTCGACCTCGTCCGCAAGGCCGCGACGCTGCGACGCTGACTCCCTTCAGGGGCGTTCGCTTGGGTGTCGAAGGCACCCTCACCCCGGCCCTCTCCCAGAGGGAGAGGGAGAAGGGTATGAGGGCTCTCCCAGAGGGAGAGGGAGAAGGAGGGAGGTGAGGACTTGAGCGGAGGGAGATGGAGAAGGTGCACGCATCCATGCGGTTCCATCGTCCGGAGCACCGGTCCGGCTATGATCAGAGCAGTGTGGTTCCGGCGGGATTCGCCGCCGGCTGGCGGACGGTCGTGGCTGTTTCATGTCTCACACGCTGTTTCTCGTGCCGACCGAACCGGAGCGTCGGCAACTGGCTCCGGCCCTCGCCGCCGGACTCGATCCTGCCCCCCGGATCGAACTCTGCGGCTTCGGCCCGGTGGCGGCGGCCGCCCGCGCCGCGGCGCTGATTACTAAGCATGCGCCGCAGCGGGTGATGCTTATCGGCATCGCCGGACGGCTCGACGCCCGGCTCGAGATCGGGGCGGCATATCGGTTCGACCGTGTCGCGTGCTACGGCGTCGGAGCCGGGTCGGGCGACGGTTTCATTCCCGCCGCGGCACTCGGCTGGAGCCAGTGGCCCGGCGATCCGCCCGATCCGGAGGCGGCCGTCGGCGACGTGATCGATTGCGGTGCGGAGGCCGCGGCGGCCGGCGGCCCGAGCGGACTTCTGCTCACGGCGTGCGCCGCCTCCGCGACCGCGGACGACGTGGCCCGGCGCACGACACTCTTTCCCGCCGCGGTGGCCGAAGACATGGAGGGCTTCGGCGTGGCCCTCGCCTGCCGACTGGCGGGCGTGCCCCTGACGATCATCCGCGGCATCTCGAACACGGCCGGCGACCGCGATCATGCCCGGTGGCGGGTGCCGGAGGCGCTCGCCGCGGCCGCCGGGCTCGCGCTGCGGATCCTGCGGTCGATCGAGCGGGAACAGTTCATGGATGCCCGTTCCAACGGGCCGCTGGAGGAGCCGCGGTGAGCCGTCCGATCCGCCTCGGCATTTCCACCTGCCCGAACGACACCTTCGCCTTCCACGGCCTGCTCAACCGCGCCGTGGACTGGCGCGGCCTCGACTTCGCGGTCGAGCTTCTCGACATCGAGCAGCTCAACGAGCGGATGCTGCGGGGTGACTTCGACGTCTGCAAAGTGAGCTTCGCCGCGGCGCTCGATATGGCCGCGCGGGTCGTCGTGCTCCCGAGTGGCTCGGCCCTCGGCTTCGGCGTCGGGCCGCTGCTGCTGGCGGCGCGGCCGGGTGCTCGGCCCACCGATGCCACCCAGCTCACCCTCTGTCCTGGCTCGCGCACGACCGCGGCGTTGCTCTTCGACCTGTTTCATGCGGGCACGACCCGCGTGGAGCAGGCGGTCTTCTCCGCGATCATGCCCCGGCTCGTGGCGGGCACGGCCGACTTCGGCGTCTGCATCCACGAAGGGCGATTCACCTGGCAGGCGCACGGGCTGCATCTGGTCGAGGATCTCGGCAGCCGCTGGGAGACCGACACGGCCGCGCCGCTGCCGCTCGGCGGCATCGTGGCCGACCGGAGGCTCCCCGGAAGCGTGATCGCGGCGGTGCAGGGCGTGATCCACGACTCGCTGGCGTTTTCGCTGGCCGACCGCGCCGCGGCCCTGCCCACGATGCGGGCCCATGCCCAGGAGTTCGCCGACGACGTGCTCATGCGGCACGTCGATCTGTACGTCAACGAATGGACGCTCGACCTCGGCCCGACCGGACGGCACGCCCTCGCGACGCTCTCCGCCCGGGCCGCCGAGATCGGGCTCGGGGGGCGGACGGTGCTCGAGGTCTGCGGCGTCTGACGACGCGGTCGCCCCCGGGTGTCCGGGCGGGTTTTCGGCGGAAATCCGCGGTCCGGCGGCGATCTGGGCGCGCCGCACTTGCCTTCGCGGAACCGGCCCCCGAAAGGTTGGGCCGCTTCGGGACGGCCGTGAGAGCCAGCAGCTCGCACGAACGTCTCGGTGACAGTGGCTCGGAAGACGAGTCGCCTGGTTCCGCGTCTGTCGCGGATCCGCGGCGCCGCGTAGGCCGACGCGTGTGAACGCCCCGGCGTTCGTTCGCGACGGCCCCTCTTTGCGTGGCGCCGATCCAGGCATGTCGGCGGCTTTGAAACGTGCAGCGGACGCCGCCGGATTCCCCGTGTCTCCAGCGGAGTTTTTCCATGGTCACCGCCCTTTCCTTGTTCGCGGTCTTCAGGTTCCTGAAACGGGCCGGCTGCGCGGCAGCCGCCCTGCTGCTCGCGGCGCCGTCGTTCGGCGACGTCATCTACACCGGGTCGAGCGTCGTGTTCAGCGGGTCGAACATGGCCGGGCTGTCGGCGCGGGCGACGTTCACCGTCGACCCCATGAACTCGAACGTGCTCCGGCTCCTCCTCGAAAACACGACTTCGAGGACGACCATGGCCCCGTCCGAACTGCTCACGAGCGTGTACTTCAACGTGCTCTCCGGCACGACGACGGGCACGCCGGCGCCCCTGACGTACAAGAGTGCGAGCGGTAACGTGTTCCTGGCGGTCAGTGGTTCCGCCGACCGCGCGGCGCTCTACACCCCCCCGACTCCGCCGAGCACGAAGGGGAGCGTAAGTTTTTCGCCGTTGCCCATTCCGCCCTCGAACCTCATGGCGGTCAATCGCGGCGACGACACCTGGCAGTTCCGAAACGTGTTCAGCCTTGTGACCACCGTTCCGCCGCTGAAGTTCGGTGTCGGCACCGTGGGCAACTCTTCGCTCACGCCCAACAACTTCCAGGGCAACATCGTCGGCGGATTCGACTTCGGGATCTACACCGGAGACGTGGGGACGCAGAACCTCGACAACACGCTGCTCGTCAAGAACTCGGCCCTCTTCGAGTTCGCCGGGGTCGGCAGCTTCGGCCTCGCGCAGGTGAGTCCGCACGTCGTGTTCGGGTTCGGCTCGAGCCCCGACTGCATCATCTCGGTGCCGGAGCCGTCGGCGTTCGTGATCGCGGCGCTCGGAATCGTCGCCTGCGGCGTCGGGATCCTCCGCCGGCGCAGCGGCTCGGTGCGGGCCCGAGCAGGACGTCAGCGCTGGCCCGTGGCCACGGCCTGGCCGAGTTCCTCGCGGTAGCGAAGCATGCCCGGGGTCGCGAGGCCCGCCTGGATGAGCGTGTCGAGGGCCTGCGCCTTGCGGGACAGCGGGGCGTAGGCCTCTCCGAGCTCGACGAGCCAGCGCTTGATCACGCTTTCGTTGAGATATTGCTCGACGAACTGCCGATCCAGAACGCCGGCCGGCAACGCCCGCACGCGGGCCAGAAACTCCGCCTCGGTCTGCGCTGCCAGGATCCAGTCCACGGCGAGCGCCGTTTTGCACTCGTCGCGGGTCTTGGGCAGGTCGTTCCCGCCGATGGCTCGGCCCGTGGACGTGCGCCACTCGTGTCGGCCCAGTATCCCGCTCAGCCTGTCGTTCAATTCGATGAGATACAACGTGTCGACCGTCGTCCACTTGCCGATGCCGTGTCCCGAGTGGATCCGGCGCCACAGCTCGGCCCGCAAGGCCGTCAATTCGTCATCCGTCACGTTGAGCCGGTTCTGCAGTTTCTGCACCTCGTCCGCCGTCAGCAGCAGCCGCACGAGATCCGCGGAAAGTTGCGCAGGGACGGGAAGCACGGTCGAGGTGGGAACGGCAAGGGCCGCGGGTCGCCGCCCCCCGGCCGGCTTCTTCGTGACCACCGGCCCCTTCGCGGGCGGCCGCTCCGGCTCGGCCTCGGGATTCGCGGCCGCGATTCGCTTGGTCACGAGCGCCCGCTTGGTGGGGTCGCCGATGTCCGGGAGTGCCCGCTCGTAGAGCGCGGCGGCGTGCCGCCTGGCCCCGGCCGCATCCGACACCTGCCACCACTCGTCGGCGACGGCGAGGAGCTCGCGGGCATCCCGCTGCTCGGCCGCCCTGGAAAACAGCGCGATCTCGCGGGCCGCGGCGGCGGCCAGGTTCTGCTGGTCGCCTTTGGCAAGGGCTGGGAGGCCCTCCGCCCAGGCGTCGCGTTCGAAGCACAGGTAGCGGCCGACGATGCCGTTGGCCTTCGCGTCTTCCGCATCGCTCGCCAGTTTCTCCACCGCCCTACGGTATTCTGCGATCAGGCTCGACCGCCTGCCGATCGTCTTGAGGAGCTCCCGGGCCTGCGACTGCTTCTCCTCTGCGTCCGCGACCAACGCCTCGTCCTTCCGCGTTCGGCCGACTGCGGCGATCGCCTTGGCCACGTTTCCGGAGGCCTCCACCGCCTTCCTAGCCTGTGGGAAGGCCTCTTCCTCCAGACCGCGTTCAGCCGTCTCGACCGCGTGTTGCCACAGGACCTTGAGCAGGCCGACGTCGGCGCGGGCCTTCGGCGTCAGGCAGTCCGCGATCCGCTCGACCCGGGTCTGCAGGCCGTCGATCTCGAACTGGTTCGCGCGGGCATCGACCACCTCCATCGCCCGGCCGACCGCACCGCCGGCGACCGCGGCCTTCTCGGCCTCGAGAAACAGCGCATAGTCGGATGCCGGGTCCTGAGTCTCCTCGGCGGACGCGAGAAGTTTCTGGATCAATGGTTCCGGATCCCTTGCGGCACTCTCGATCTCGTCCGCGTAGGCCTGCCGAACGAGATTCTGGGCCGCCGTGATGGAGGCCGAATCAGGGAGCGGCTGCCGGGGCGTCCCCACCGCAGGCTGCTGCGCAAGGCAGCACGCCGCACCGATCGCCAGGCACAGCCCGCCGGTCAGGGGCGCGCCGGTCAGGGGCGGACAGGTAAACCCACGCATGACCAGAGAGTCCACGAAGGGGAGCGAACCGTGATCACCAGAGTATAAAGTCGGTGCCGGAGCCCGAAAACCCGCGTGGCCCTCGTCACGGCGACGCAAGCGTCGTGGCGGTGCGTTTTCGCCCGGCAACCGTTGAGCACCCAGCCCTCGGGGCCCTCGATCGTCAGGCGGACGGTCGTGGCCCAGGCCGGGCCGAAGGCGGGATCGACCCGCTGCTTCCAGTGGTCGAGCGGGTGATCCTTTGCGTCACGCTGGTTTTTGTCGTCCACGCGGACGGCGGCGGGCCGCGGCGTCAACGCCGGTCGCCCGGCCGATCGGCGTCGGCTCGAACCGTCTCGGGGCGGTCGCGCTCGAGACGGTCGAGGAGCCCGCGGACCTGCTCGAGGTCGATCTCCGGCGGCATCCGGTCGAGCAGCCAGCGGGCGTCGGCGACCGCGGCCTCGCGGCGGCCGAGCCGCGCGGCCGTGACCATCCGCATCACCCGATCGCGGGCGGAGTCGGGGTTGATCACGAGCATGGCGTCGAGGTAGCGGAGCACGTCGGCCTGGTCGCCATCGCGGACCGCGATGCCGAGCAGATTGTTGACCATCCGCGCGAGGATCGCCTTCGGGGCGGCCGCCGCCAGGTCGTCGTCGGTGATCTCCGTGCCGGCCTCGTCGCGTCGCCGGGCCGCCAGATCATCGCGGGTCCGCTCGGCCGCCCGCTCGAACACGTCGAGCCACCGCGGCTCGCCCCCGGCGGGCTCGTACCGCACGAGGAAGTGACCGGGGAACCCGACGCCCTCGACCGCCAGCCCGAGCCGCCGGGCCAGCGTCATGTAGACGATCGCGAGCGTGATCGGGATGCCCTCGCGGTCGTCGAGGACCTCATTGACGTAGCTGTTGGAGCGGTTGTAGTAGTCGCTGCGGCTGCCGTGGAAGCCGAGCTCGTCGAACAGCACGCGGTTGAGCGTGGCGAGCCTCACCGCCTCGTTGGCCTTCGCGGGCACCGCCCGGGCCACGTCGGCGGCGAGCCGGTCGAGTTCCCGGCGCGAGGCGGCGACGTCGAGGTCGGGATTGTCGAGCTTCGCGATCACGAGCGCCGCGTGAAAGAGGTCGATCTCGGTGTCGGCGGCCCCCACCAGCCGGCCGAGCTCGTCGAGCGTCCGCCGCTCGTGCACGCTCGACGCGACCGCCTCGAGCCGCTCTGCCCGCTGCCGGAGTTCCGCCGCCTGCCGCAGCAGGCCGGCCCCTGCGAGCGGGCCGTCGGGCAGGAGCTTCCGCACGATCTGCTCCCGAACCGACTCGTCGGCCACGCGGCCGTCGTCCCGGGACAGGGCCGCCGTGGCGGCCTCGATGCGGGCCATCACGTCCGCCGGCGGTGCGGCCCGCGGCAGGTCCCGACCGACAGCGAAGCCGCGAAACTCCGCCTCCGTGTCGCGGAACTTCGCGAGCCCCACGCGTCCTCCGGCGAGCGCCGGGGCGGCCGCCGTGAAGATCAACGCGTCGTTGACGAAGCACGAGGTCTTGTCCGCCTCGACGCGGACCCGCAGATGGTTCCACTCGCCGGGCCGATAGTCGGGCGCGGGCTTCTCGTCGAGGATCTTCCAAGAGAGCACGTCGGGGCCGTCGAACCGCGTCAGCCGCAGCCGGCCCGCGGTCGGGTAGAAGCCATAGTGGCGGTCGCCGCCGTCGGCCGCGAACGCGAGGCCGGCCGCCCCGGCCTCGTCGTCGAGCTTGACCCACGCTGCCAGTTCGTAGGGCGGCTCCGGCGGCTGTGCCACGGCCAGGCAGAGCGAGCGGCCTCCGAAGCCGTTTCCAGCCCCGCCCACGGAGATCCGGCCGGCCCGCTGCCGCCACCGCGCGCCGCCGATGGGCGTCCACTGCGCGGGGTCGATCGCGCCGATCGTGAGCCAGCGGTCCATCGACACGGGATTGGGCCGGTCGAGCAGCGAGCGGAGCCTTGCGACCGACACCGCAAATCCGAGGTTCGGCGTGACGAGCGACTTCATCGACACGATGCCGTGCACGCGGCCTTCGAGGTCGAGCAGCGGTCCGCCGCTGTTGCCCGGCTCGACCGGGAGCGCCAGCTGGATCATCTCGATCCCGTTCATCTCCCGCAGGGCGGAGACGCGGCCGGCCACGACGCTGCGGTTCAGGCCGTGCGGGTTGCCGACCGCGACCACCTCCTGGCCGTCGACGAGCGTGCCCGCCGCGGCGAGCGGCAGGGGGATGAGCCCCGGGGCGGCGATTCGCACGACCGCCAGGTCGCCGTCGCGGTCGGTCGCATGCACCGCGGTGGCCTCGTGGGACGAGCCGTCGGCGAGTTCGACCGTGATCGGGCGGGCCTCGCCGATGACGTGCAGGTTGGTGGCGACGAGGCCGTCGCCGACGACGAAGCCCGTGCCCAGTCCCGCATCGGACTCGCGCCGCCCCTGGAAGCGGATCGTGACGACGGAACCCTTGGACCGCTTCGCGATCTCCTCGACCGACAGCGGCGCGACGGCCGACGGATCGGCGGCGACGCCGTGGGCCGCCGCGAATGGCAGGCACAGTGCGGCGGCGACGACGGCGGGAATGGCTCGCATGGCGGTCAGAGCCGCGATTGGATCGTGACCTCACCCACCTCGGTCGTGCCGCTGCCCACGATCGCGCCGCTCGGTGCCGAGGGCGTCTGCTGGCTCGCCGAAAGCGTCTGTTGGCCAAGGGTCGCAAACACCACCCGTGCCGTGGCCCTACCGTTGACGAACGTGATGGTCGCGGGAAGCGTGGCCGCTGCATCGGTCGAAGTCAGCGTGGCGGTGCCGCCATGGGAAGGCACGGGCCTCCCCTGGGCATCGAGTGCCAGAAGCGTCACCGTGACGGGCACGCCCACGGGGACGGCCCGCGGGAGCATGACGGCGAACCGCGTCACCACCGGGGCGGCCGTGACCGTGGTCGTCACGGTTCCGGTGATATCGCCGGCGGCGCCGCCCCGCACGGAAAGGCTCTGACTGCCCGCGGTGGCGAATGTCACGCGGGCGGATGCCCGGCCATTGATGAAGGTCACGCTCTCCGGCAACGTCGCCGCCGGATCGTTGCTGGAGAGGGTCGCGGTGCCGGAGTAGCCGGGAATCGGCCGCCTGGCCGCATCCAGCGCGACGATGCCGACATTGACCGGCGTGCCCGCGACCACCCGTCGGGGCAGCCCGACCAGGAACGAAGCCACGGTCGGCTGGGCGGCAACACGGGTGCTCGCAGTCCCCGACACCGGCGTTTCGCTCAGCGACCTCACGGTGACCGACTGCTGGCCCGCAGTCTCCAGACGCACCTGGAACGACGCCCGTCCGTTGCGGAACGTGACCTCGATCATCGGCAGGTCGGCCGCGGGATCGCTGCTGGTGACCGTAGCCGATCCGTTGAACGACCGCAGTTGTTTTCCGGCGGCATCGACCGCGACGGCCGTGACGTTGATCGGCACCCCAGCCCGCACCTGAGGCGGCATCAAGATCCGCAGCGTTTCGCGCACCACCGGCAGGACCACCGGCGCCGATGCGTTGCGCGCCGCGGTCGCCAGCGGCGGGGCGATCACGATCGGCGACTCGGTGGACAGGGGAGCGACTGGCGGCAGCACGGCGACGCTGACGCCGCTGAGCATGCCCCGCGGTTCGAGCTGCTCAACGACGCACGCCGGGAAGCCGGGCCCGGCTTTTCGTCGGCGGGACGAGACCTTTTCGAGTCCACGGTCGAAAAATGCGGCCATGACGACCTCCTGCGGACGGTTCGGAACAGGCATCACAAGACGCGGTCCTTGGAGGACCGCGTCTCTAAAAGGAAGGTTTATCGGTCAAACTGGGGCCAGTCAATAAAAAACGCCTGGAGCGGTCGGAACCGAATCCGAGGCTGGGCTCGAACGCCACGGTGGTTGCGGGCCAGGCTCGAACCCCGGCTCGAACCCCCGCATCAGCCGTGGGCCAGCCACCGTTCGGCGTCGAGCGCCGACATGCAGCCGGTGCCGGCGGCCGAGATCGCCTGGCGGTAGTAGTCGTCGGCCACGTCGCCGGCCGCGAACACGCCCTCCACGCTCGTCGCCGTGCGGAAGTGCTTCTTCCACACGATGTACTTCTTGGGCGTGAGCTCGAGCTGCCCGTCGAGGAAGGCGGTGTTGGGCGTGTGGCCGATGGCGAGGAACACGCCGGCGACGTCGAGCGTCGTCTGCCTGCCGGGCTCCGTCGTGCTCTCCAGCCGCACGCCGGTCACGCCGGCGGTGTCGTCGCCGAGCACCTCGGCCAGGGCCGTGTTGAAGTGGATCTCGATCTTCGGGTTGTCGAAGGCCCGCTGGGCCATGATCTTGCTCGCCCGCAGCGCGTCGCGGCGGTGCACGAGATGCACCCGGCCGGCGAACTTCGAGAGGTAGGTCGCCTCCTCGACGGCCGAGTCGCCGCCCCCCACGACCACCAGCGGCTTGTTGCGGAACCGCGGCAGGGCGCCGTCGCAGACGGCGCAGGCGCTCACGCCCCGGTTTTTGAACTTCTCCTCGCTCGGCAGGCCGAGCCAGTTGGCGCTGGCCCCGGTGGCCACGATCACGCACTTGGCATGCACCTCGCCCCCCTCGGACGGGAACAGCCGGAAGGGCCGCCGCGAGAAGTCGACCTTCGCGATGTCGTCGGTGACGATCCGCGTGCCGAAGTTCAGGGCCTGCTGCCGCATCAGCTCCATGAGCTCGGGGCCGGTGACGCCCTTCCCCTCGTGCGGGGCCATCATCATCCGCCGCTCCTTGGGAAGGGCCGAGTCGAGAAAGCCGCCGAGGTCGCCATGCGGAAAGCCGGCGTAGTTCTCGACCTCGCTCGTGAGTGCGAGCTGCCCGAGCGGCAGCGTGCCCGCCATCCGGTTCTTCTCGGTGATCGCCCCCTCGTAGACGAGCGGCTGGAGTTGCGCCCGGGCGGCGTAGGTGGCGGCCGACCAGCCGGCCGGGCCGCTGCCGATGATGACGAGGTTTTCGAGGGTCGGGGACGACATCACATGGCTCCAG
>JBIJCJ010000281.1:0-3387 GCA_044344765.1 Pirellulales bacterium
CGCGGCGCCGTGACGCCGGCCGGACCGCCCGCGGCCGTTTGACCCGCGCCGGGCGCGTGGGTAGCGTTGAAGCCAATCCGACCAACGGAAAGCGTCAGCTGGACAACCAGATGACGGAGGTGAGGGGGTCGGCGAACGCTCGACGAGCGTGTGGCCGCCGCGGCCACAGCGAGGCGACTTTTGCCGCCCCCGAGCCGGTGATCCACCACCTTCGGATGCGATCTGGCACCTGCTGGCATCGCGTCCCTGCCGCGCACTCCTATCGCCCCGGAACAGCATCATGCTTCGCCGCACCGCCGCCCTCGCCCTCTGCCTGCTCGCCGCCGTGCCGCCGACGGTGTTCGCCGCCGATCCGCCGGCCAAGCCCGCCGCGTCCACCCATCGGGTCGGGCTCGTGCCCTTTCGGATCGAGGCCCGGCTCGAGGGCGTGTTCGAGTCGCCGACGATGGTCGAGGTGCGAATCGCCCCCAAGCGCTGGACGCAATTGGTCGTCGAGCAGGCGGTGCCGCACGGCACCCGGGTGGGCAAGGGAGACGTGCTCGTCAGGGTGGAGACCGACAAGCTCGACGACGCGATCCGCGACCTCGAGATCGGCGGCCGGCTCGCCGACCTGTCCCACGCCCTGCTCGAACGGGAGCTCACGTGGCTGGAGAAGGCGACCCCGCGGCAGCTCGAGTTCGCCAGCCGCGCCCGGCGGATCGCGGCCGAGGATCTGAAGCGTTACGAGGAGAAGGAACGGCAGCTCACCGAGGCGGCGAACGACGCCAGCCTGAAGATGTCCACGTTCTCCCGCGAGAATGCCGAGGAGGAGCTCGGCCAGTTGGAAAAGATGTACGAGCAGGACGACCTCACCGAAGAGACCGAGGCGATCGTGCTCAAGCGGGCCCGCTTCCAGGCCGAGATCGCCCGACTGTACGAGAAGTTCGCCCGCGACAACCACGAGCGGGCGGTGGCACTCGGCCTGCCGCGCCGGCTGGAGTCGATCCGCAAGGCCGCGGAGGCCGCGGCCCTCGATCAGGAACACGCCGCGGCGACGCTGCCGCTGGCGCTCGACAAGCTGCGGCTGGAGGTGGAGAAGTCGGCGCATGATCGGCGCAAGGCAGCCGCCCAGCTGGCCGACCTGAAGGCCGACCGGCGCACGCTGCCGATCACCGCCCCGACCGACGGCATCGTCTACTACGGCCGTCTGCGGCAGGGAAAATGGGTTGAAGGCGAGGCGGCGGCCCTACGGCTGCGGCCGGGCGGCCAGTTCGACCCGCGGGATACGTCGATCACGATCGTCGGCGGCGGTCGGCTCCACCTGCGGTCGAGCGTGGCGGAGAAGGACCTGGGCCGCGTGCCCGTGAATGCCGCCGCGAAGATCGCGCCGCGGGCGTTTCCCGAACCGCCGCTCGCGGGCCAGGTGCGCAGTGTCTCGCCCATCCCGATCGCACCCGGCCGGTTCGAGGCCGTGATCGACCTCGGCGCGGAGCGGCCGCAGCTCGTCGCGGGCATGGAGGCCGACGTCCGCGTGATCGCCGACTTCCGGCCGGATGTGCTCGCCGTGCCGCGGAAGGCGGTGTTCGTCGATGACCTCGACGACGCCAAGCGATACGTGCTCGTGGTCGCGGAGACGGGCAAGGATCCGGCGAAGCGGACCGTGGCCGTGGGACGCTCCACCGATGAGCTCACGGAGATCACGGCCGGCCTCGCCGTGGGCGAAGAGATTCTGCTGGAGAAGCCGGGGCCGGCCCGGAAGGAAACGGCAGCCAAGGTCGAGTCCGCACCTGCCGCCAAGGCTGACGGCACCGCCAAGCCGGACGCCGACAAGGCGCCCGCCGCCGCCAACACGCCCGCCTCCACCACCCCGGCCGCACCGAGCAAGTGACTACCGTCGCCCGCCCGTCCGCATGCGTCCTGGCGCTCGCCGCCGCCCTCGTGGCCGGCGTCCGCACGCCTGTCTCGGCGGAAGAGCCGCCTGTTTCACAGGCCGAGGTGGGGCCGAAGCCGGCGGCCGTCGAGCCCGTGCCGAATGCGGAGCTCGAGGCCGCGATCGGCCGTGGCGTGAAGTTCATCCTGGAGCGCCAGCGCGAGGACGGCTCCTGGGGCTCGGCCGACAACACGAAGGGGGGCATCGACATCTACGCGCCCCCGCCGGGGGGCCATCATGCCTTCCGGGCCGGGGTCACGGCGCTGTGCGTCTCCGCGCTCGTCGAGAGCAGCCGCGACGACGCGGCCACGGGCCAGGCGATCGACCGCGGCCAGGCGTGGCTGCTCGATCGGCTCCCGAAACTCCGCCGGGCCACGCCCGACGCGCTGTACAACGTCTGGGGCCATGCCTACGGCATCGAGGCGCTCGTGCTCCTGGATCGCAGACCAGCGGCTGACGAGGCCACCCGCGGCCGAATTCGCGAGTGCATCCGCGGCCAGGTGGAGTTGCTCGATCGCTACGAGACGGTCAACGGCGGCTGGGGCTACTACGACTTCGACGTCGGCTCCCAGAAGCCGGCCGGCAGCCCCAACAGTTTCACCACGGCGACGGTCCTCTTGGCGTTGGCAGACGCCCGCGACCTCGGCATCGAGGTGCCGCAGAAGCTCATCGACCGGGGTCTGGCCACGATGCGCCGGCAGATGAAGCCCGACCGCAGCTATCTCTACGGGGAACACCATCGCTACAGGCCGCAGCATCCCGTGAATCGGCCCGGCGGCAGCCTCGGCCGCTCGCAGGCCTGCAACGCCTGCCTCCGCCGGCTCGGCGTGCCCGACGTCACCGACGCCGCGACGGTCGCCTGGCTGGAGCGGCTCTTCGCCCGCAACGGCTGGCTCGACCTCGGCCGCAAAAAGCCGATCCCGCACGAATCGTGGTTCGCCGTCGCCGGCTACTTCTTCTTCTACGGCCACTTCTACGCGGCCGAGTGCATCGAGTCGCTGCCGGCCGACTTGCGGCCGCCGCTCCAGGATCAGCTGGCCCGGATCCTGCTCCCGCTTCAGGAGCCTGACGGCTGCTGGTGGGACTATCCGTTCTACGACTACCACACCCAGTACGGCACGGCGTTCGCCGTCCGCACGCTCGTCCGCTGCCGCAAGGCCGACTGAGACGGGTCACACTCGAGCATCGCAGAGCGGGCGGCCGCGCCCCAAAAGCCCCTCGCGGTAGCGAGGGGATGACGCGGGGCCATCATCAACCGGCCCTTTGCAGCCACCACGTCCATCGCGATCGGACGCGTCACCCCCCGGCTCCCGCCGGGGGCTTCCGGAAAACCGGACGACCTCAATCCCAAGCCCCGCATCGCAGAGCGGGCGGCCGCGCCCCAAAATAGGGGTAGGGAGGCCCGGTTGGCCCGGGCCCCCCTCCCTCCGAACCGTGCTGGCGGGTCTCCCGCACACGGCTCTCCGGTTGATGGTTAC
>JBIJCJ010000282.1:0-3367 GCA_044344765.1 Pirellulales bacterium
GCCGTACGCCGGGCTCACGATCCCCAAGGCGCGGACCAAGGTGGTGGCCGATCTGGAGGCCGCCGGCCAGCTCGTGCAGGTCGAGGATCGGCTCATCGAGCTCGCCCATTCCGACCGTTCGAAGACACCGATCGAGCCCTACCTCGCCGACCAGTGGTTCATCCGCATGGACGAGCTGGCCCAGCCGGCGCTCGACGCCGTGACCAGCGGCCGGGTGCGGATCGTGCCCGAGCGCTACGCCAAGACCTACCTCGACTGGCTGTCCGAGAAACGCGACTGGCCGGTGAGCCGGCAGCTCTGGTGGGGGCACCGGATCCCGATCTGGCACGTGGCGGGCGTCACGGAGCCGGACCTCGCCGGCGCCCTCGGCGGCCGCGACACGGTCGCCTGGACGGCCGACGGCGCGGGGGGCTGGTTCGTCTGCTCGAGCGACGAGGGCCTGCCCGTGGAGGCCGTCGCCGGTCAGCCGCTCGTCCGCGATCCCGACGTCCTCGACACCTGGTTCTCGTCGGCGCTGTGGCCCCACTCCACGCTCGGCTGGCCGCAGGCCACCGCGGAGCTCGCCTGCTTCTATCCGACGAGCACGCTCGTCACCAGCCGCGACATCCTCACGCTGTGGGTCGCGCGGATGGTGATCCTCGGCCTGTTCGACACCGGGAAGATCCCGTTCCACGAGGTCTACATCCACCCCAAGATCCTCGACCGCTACGGCGAGACGATGAGCAAGAGCAAGGGGAACGGCGTCGATCCGGTGGACGTGATCGACACGCTCGGGGCCGACGCTCTGCGGTTCGCACTGGCGAGCATGGCGACCGAGACGCAGGACGTGCGGATGCCGGTCGACTTCCAGTGCCCCGCCTGCGGCGGCCTCGTCGAGCAGACGGTGCAAAACCGCGTCAAGCCGCGGATCGACTGCCCCAAGTGTGGCCAGCCGTTTCGCACGCAGTGGGCCGCGGCGGCGGCCGACCTCGCCCTGCCCCGCGGGCCGGCCGTCAGCGAGCGGTTCGAATCGGGCCGCAACTTCTCCAACAAGCTCTGGAACGCCACGCGGTTCGTCCTCATGCACCTGGAGGGCTTCGAGGCGGGGCCGCTCGCCGCGGATCTCGGCGGCGCCGCCGCCACGGCGGAGCTCGCCGATCGCTGGCTCGCCAGCCGGCTGGCCAGCGTGACCCGCGACGCCACCCGGGCGATCGACGAATACAAGTTCGCCGAGGCCGCCCGCCTGCTCTACGCCTTCGCGTGGGACGAGTTCTGCAGTGCGTATCTCGAGCTCTGCAAGCCGCGGCTCGCCGATCCGGCCACCCGCGACCGGGCCCGCGGCATGCTGCTGCTCGGCCTCGACACGATCCTCCGCCTCCTCCACCCGATCATGCCGTTCGTGACGGAGGAGATCTGGCAGCATCTCCGCGAGACGGCCGCCGGCCGCCGCATGCCGTGGGACGCGGCCCCGCCACCGGCATCGATCATGGTCGCCCCCTGGCCGCAGCCGCCCGCCGCGTGGATCGATCCGCGGACGGAAGCCCAGTTCGATTCGTTTCTCGGGCTCGTGGCCGCGATCCGCGAGATCCGCGCCCGGCAAAACGTGCCGCCGCGAACGCGGGTCAAGGTGGCGATCAAGGCGTCGCGCGACCAGGCCGATCTGCTGCAGCCGCTCCACGGGGCCCTGGAGTCGATGGCGGTGGCGGAGCTGACCGCCGTCGGCCCCGATGCCACGGGGGCGCCGGCCGCGGCCACGGCCACGGCGGGGGGCTGCGAGCTGTTCGTCGATCTCGCCGGCCTGATCGACGTCGAGGCCGAGATCGCCAAGCTCCTCAAGGAAAACGAAAAGACCGAGGGCTTCATCCGGGCGAAGCAGGCCAAGCTCGCCGACGAGAAGTTCGCGGCCCGGGCTCCGGAGGCCGTGGTGGCCAAGGAGCGGGCCCAGCTGGCCGAACTCGAGGAGCGGCTGGCCAAGGGACGGGCGACGCTCGCCGAGCTCCGCGGCAGCCGACCGCCGCAGGCCGACTGATGCGACTGATGATCCCGGATGATCGCGGGTGATCCGGGCTCCGTTCCGGGGTAGAATCCCATCGGGCGGTCCCGCGGTCACATGGCCGCGGCGGCGGCTGACCTTCGTGGAGCGGCGATCATGAGCGTGCAGATGGAGCTCTCGCGGATCATCATCAGCGAGATCAACGACCAGCAGGTGGTCTACCTCAAGGAGGTGGACGGCGACCGCACGTTCCCGATCCTGATCGGGCTCTTCGAGGCCACGAGCATCGACCGCCGCGTGAAGCATCACCAGTCGCCGCGGCCGCTGACGCACGACCTGCTCGTGGCGGCGGTGGAGCTGATGGGGGGCGAGTTTCAGGACGTGGTGATCTCGGAGATCAAGGAACACACCTACTACGCCGTGATCCGCGTGGCCAAGGACGGCGACGTGATCGAGATCGACGCCCGCCCCTCCGACGCGATCGCCGTGGCCGTCACCTGCGAGCCCAACCTGCCGATCTACGTGTCGGAAGAGGTGCTCGAGAACGTGCTCGGCTGACAGTCTTTCTGCCGCCCCTTGTCGTGCTTTCTGGAGCGGCGGTCTCCGACCGTCGTGCCCCGCCGCTGGGCCGGGCTATTCGCGCCACCGCGGCATCCCGTCATGCAATATCGTTCATGGAAACGACGCTCATCATTCGGGTTCCGTCCGACCTCGAGCGGCAACTCGACGCCCTGAGTCGCCGCACGCACCGTTCGTCGAGCGAACTCGTGCTTGAGTCACTCCGCCGCCTCATCGCCAGCGAACAGATCGCCGCGGTGCGGAGGATGACGATGCCACTCGCCGAGGCACAGGGCGTCGTCACCGACGAAGACGTCTTCAAGGCCGTTTCGTGAGGGCGTAACTCGCAAATCTCGCGAAACGCCGTCATTGCGGCTGTCGCGATGCCCCGGTTGTCCAGCGTCACCGGCCCATGCCAGCATGCTGTGAAGTCGTGTCTGATCCTCTCGTCGCTAGAGAAGCGTCGCTGTTCCCGATTGCCGCTGCCGGGAAGCCCGAAGCGCAAGCTGAGGGAATACGCGTCGCTGCACCGGAAACCGCTCCGGATTCCCTCGGCTCACGCCTTTTGATGGTGCGCTGCGTGCAACCCGATGGGTTGATGCCGCGAAAATGCCGTCTGCAGCGGCGGTCTCTGACCGCCGATCCCATGGCTTGCCCGAATGGCAAATGGTAAAGGACAGGCATCATGTGCTCTCTTCTCCCTCTCCCTCTGGGAGAGGGCTGGGGTGAGGGTGCTGGCTGGGGTGAGGGTGTTTTTCGTTGCGTCATCGAAAGCACCCTCACCCGGCCTGCGGCCGGCCTCTCCCCGAGGGAGAGGCGACAAGGCCCCTCGGGTCG
>JBIJCJ010000106.1:0-12251 GCA_044344765.1 Pirellulales bacterium
TGCGTATTCCCTCAGCTCGCGCTTCGGGCTTCCCAGCAACGATGGCATGTCGGACGCGATCGCACGCCGTTGTTGGAGTGGGATGGCGGTGGGGAAGGCCACGGCGGTGTTGGGATGCCGTGGCCGGTGGCCGTGAAGCCGGAGGCGCGAGCCGAGGGAATGCGGCCGGGCTTCAGGCGAGACGACGCGTATTCCCTCAGCTCGCGCTTCGGGCTTCCCAGCAAGGGGGCCAAGGATGGCCCCGCAGGCGATTCTCACAGCGCGTGATTGTCGCTCGCGAACACGTCGCGGCTCTCGTAGGCATGGAAGGATCGCGAGATCTTGAGGGCGAGCTGCTGGAGGAACAACGCCCGGAACTGAGCCTCGCTGCGGTCGGTGGTCGGGATCGCGCTGTCGGCGGGGAACATGTAATCGTCGAGCCGCTTCTCGAACACGACCTGCTTCTTGTCGACGTCGAACACCCGCACGTGGACCGTGGCCCGCCCGCGGTACAGCGTCGCCCCCTCGTGGAGGCGGAAGCCCTCGAGGTCGAGGCCCACCACGTAGTCGGCGTCGAGCGCCTTGCCGAGCGTCGGATAGTCGACCCAGGCGTTCTCGTCGATCCAGCGGGCCACCTCCTGCTGGCCGATGATCTTCACCTTCCGGACGGCCTGCTGGATCTGGCCGCCGACGAGCATCGCCAGTTCCCGCGACGAGCCGGCGTCGCTGAACTCCAGCTCCACGATCGGCTTGCAGACCACGGCCACGTGCTTGCCCTTGAGGCCGGCGTATTCGGCCGGCACGTCGGCGGGCTGCAGCAGATAGGCCGCCGTAATCAGCGTCGAGCAGCCCGAAAGCAGGGGCAGGGCCAGGGCGATGCCGAGCGCGGTGCGGCGGAGCATGGGGCGGGTTCCTCGCGGCTGCGGGTCAGCCGTGGGCGTCCCACGGCGCCGGAAGGGTAGGGCGGGGCGGGGCCCGGCTCAATGCCGCTTCCGCGCGATGCCCGGCGGCCTGGAGGACGCCGCGCGGCCGGGCTGGCAGAATGGGGGGATCGCGAAGCCATGGATTCGACCGCCACGCCACCGTCCCCCGCCCGCGACCGGCTCCTCGCCGGCCTCGCCGCCGGTCTGCCCGTCCGGGGCATCTGGGCGGCGCCGACAGTCGTGGCCGTGTCGGGGGGCGCCGACAGCACGGCGCTTCTGCTCGGCCTCGTCGCCCTGGCGCCGCCGCAGGCCCGGATCGTCGTCGCTCATGCCGAGCACGACCTCCGCGACATGGCGCGGAACGATCGGGAATTCGTCGTGCTGCTCGCCGGCCGGCTCGGGCTGCCGTGTGTCTGGCGGCGGCTGGCCGTCCGTGACGCTGATGATCACACCGGCGAGGGCGTCGAGGCCCGGGCGCGACGGCTGCGATATCGGTTTCTCGAGGAGGTGGCCCGCGAGCACGGGGCGCGGCACGTGCTCGTCGCCCACACCGCCGACGATCAGGCCGAGACGATTCTGCACCGCATCCTCCGCGGCAGCGGGCCCGCGGGCCTGGCTGGGATGGCCGCGGCCCGTGAGCTCTGCGACGGTGTCGCACTCCTCCGACCGCTGCTGGCGGTGGACAGGAGCGACGTGCGCGAGTTTCTCGTGGCCGTGGCGGAGGCCTGGCGGGAGGACGAGTCGAACTCCGACGTCCGCTTCGCCCGCAACTTTCTGCGGCACGAGATCCTCGCCCGCTGCACGGCGGGCCCGTATCCGGGGGCGGTGCCGGCGCTCGTGCGGCTCGGCCGACAGGCGGGCCAGCTGGCGACGGCCTTGCGGAGCGCCGCGGAGCACCTTCTCGACGCGCACGCCCGCCGCCGCGCCGACGGCACGGTCGAACTGCGAACGAGCGGCCTCGTCGGACTCGATCCGTATCTCCTCGCCGAGCTGTTCGCGGCCCTCTGGGAGCGGGAGGGCTGGCCGCGGCGCGACATGACCGCTGCGCATTACGAGCGGCTGGCGGCGCTTATGGGCATGACGGACGCAGCGGCCGACGGCATCACCGACTACCCCGGGGGCGTGCGGGTGGAACCGCGTGCCGGGATGATCACCGTATACCGACAGCCGCGGTCCTGAGGCCCCCGGCTCGGCGATGAATCCGCTGCCTAAGCGACGCCGGTGCTCTCTCTCGGCGTTGGAGAACCGGCACGGCGATCGATGCGGCCACGCCATGGCCGCTGCCGGGAAGCCCGAAGCGCAAGCTGAGGGAATACGCGTCGGTTCACCGGAAACCGATCCACAAGCCCACGGAGTCGACCGCGTCCCCCCGGGCTTTCCGCCCGGGGCTTTTGAAGAGGAACACGCGAGGATCACGTGTGAGCCGGGTTCCGCAGTTTGAAGCCACCAGCGCGAGCTGGGAAAGCGGCGGTCAGTGGCCGCCGGTCCCCAAGTCCTGCACGCGGTAGCCGCCCTGGGAGCGGAAATACGCCCACAGGAGCACGTAGCAGGCCAGCATGAATCCCGGAAACCAGGCCATCTTGGCGAGCGTGTCGAACTGGCCCGCCTTGCCGGCCGCGGCCAGCGCTGCCTTGGCGTCGGCCGCCGCGACGGCCTCGGCCTTCTGGGGGTCGATGGCGTCGTACGTCAGGCCCATGTAGGGCTTCTCGACGAGCACCTGGGCGGCGGTCTCAGGAGACGTGCGCCGCAGTTCGGCGCTGGCCGTCCGTTCCTGCAGGGCGCCGATGAGCGGGAATCCGAGCACCCCCACCGCGATCATGCCGATCCCGGAAATCGCGTTCAGGGTCAGGGCGCCACCCTTGGGGCACTGCTCCGCCGCCACGCCCAGCATGGTTGGCCAGAAAAAGGTCTTGCCGATGCCGTAGAGCGTGGCCGCGCCGAAGATCGCCGCCAGCCCCGCGCTGCCTGTCTTCGACAGGGCGAGCAGGCCCAGGATCGCCATCACCGAACTGGCGACGAGCAGGCCGATGGGAGACAGGCTGTGCACGATGGGGCCGGCGAAGAACCGGAGGACCATCATGATCGCCGACGTGTAGACGAGAACCCAGCCGGGATTGAATCCGGCCGCCTCCATCGGCCGTTCCATGAGGCCGCTGATCCAGCCGTCGGTGCCGATCTCGGTCGTGGCCAGCGGCATCATGATGACGATCAGCAGGGCCAGGATCGAACGGCCGAAGCTGCCCGTGTAGATGCCGAACGCCACCGCCACCGCCGCAGCCAGGGCGACTGCGATCCAGACGTTGAATTGGAACACCTCCGCGAGTTGCAGGAAGATCAGGCCGAAGCCCACGAGGGCTCCGAACGCCCCGAACTCCGCCAGCATCTCTCGATAGCTCACGCCCGCCTGCTCCCGCTCGCTGCGGGGGAACCTGACACCCGCCAGCATGAGCAGGTAGATCACGGCGGGAACCGCCACGATGCCGAGCACGATCCGCCAGTCACCGCTGCGAGCCGTTTCCGCGAGCATGATCGTGATGATGCCGGCGATCACGAGGCCGCCCGGCCAGCCGGCGTGAAGAATGTTCAGCCATTTCGTTTTTTCGCGATTGAACATCGTGGCCACAACGGGGTTGATGAAGGCCTCGACCGTGCCGTTGCCGAGCCCGAGCACGATGCTGCCCCAATAAAGAAGCTGGTAGCCGCGGGCCTGGGCGGCCGACAGCTGCTCCGGCGCGACGCCCTGAATGGTGCCGTAGGCCATCCAGGCCATCACGAGGTAGACGACGTAGCAGAGGAAGGAAAACAGCATCGCCACCTTGTAGCCGATCCGATCGATGACCAGGCTGAAGAGAATGATTGAGATGGCGAACGGCCACACGCCGGCGCCCTTGAGAGCGCCGATCCCGACCTTGTCGATGCCGAAGTCCGTGCCGAACCGCACGTCGCAGAGGTACATGCGGGTGAAGAATGCGAAGGACGTGGTGACCAGGGCGATGAAGCAGCCCCAGAAGACGAACTGCTGGCGTTCGAGCGGGGCGGGAGAGGAATCGTGAACACGCTTCATGGCGCATCGGCTCCTGATTGACCAAACCGGGGCAGGCCGGGCAGTGCAGGCTGAGGACAGTCCCGAAGACAAGTCCCCCGACAGCGACCGGCGACGAAGGGGGCACTATAGCAAGGGCCGCAGACTGGGGGAACGGCGGGTTTTGGCCGGGGCGGCGCGGGCCGGTGGCGGCTTGACCCCCCGCGGCCACAGCCCTATTTTCCCGCGCCCCGGTTCGGGCTTTCGGCGCCCCTGCGCGCCCGCGCGTCCTTCGAGCCTGCTCGTGAAACCGCTCGCCGACTTCCTCTGGACCCTCGTCCGCTGGTCGCTGCCGCTGACCGTGGCCGGCGTGATCGCCGCCGGCGCGATCGGCTCGGGCCGGTTCGGCGAGGTCGTGCGCGACCGGATCGAAGCCCGGCTGCGGCAGGAGTTTCCGGGCGTGACCGTGCAGGTGCAGGCGGCGAGCATCGTCGATGGCGCCGGGATCGTCGTCCGCGGCGTTTCCTTGGTCGATCCGTCGCGGCCGCCCCAGCACCGCCAGCTCGTGTGGATCGACGAACTGACGCTCGCCTGCGGTACCGATCTGGCGGAGCTGACGAGCGGCCAGCCGCGGATCACCGCGGTCCGCGTTCGCCGGCCCGTGGTGCATGCGCGGCGGGCCGCCGACGGCCGCTGGAACCTGGACCGGCTGGCCCGCCGGCCGAGGGACGGCGCCGTCGTCCCCGTGACCGTCGAGGACGCGACGCTGCTCCTCGAGGACGAGGCGCTACGGACGCGGGCCGCGCTGCGGCAGATCGAGGTCGTCGTCGATCCGCCCACCGACGGTCGCACGGCGGCCTGCGCGGTGCGGGGCTCGTGCACGGGCGACTGGTTCGACCGCGCGGGCTTCACGGGCCAGTTCACCCCGGCGACGGGGGCGTTCGCCCTCTCCGGCACGGTCGATGCGATCGCGGTCTCCAAGCGACTCACGGCGCCATGGCCCGTGACGCAGGGGCCGGGGCGATGGCTGGCGGGTCTCGAGGGCCGCCTCGACATCCGCTGGCAGGCCACGGGCGCGGTCGCCGCGCTCGACGCGGTCGCCTTCGAGGCCGCTGGCCGGCTGGAGTCGGGGCGGTTCGAACATCCCCAGCTGCCCTTCGCCGTCAGCGACGTGACGGCGGAGTTCACCGCCGACCGGCAGGGCGTGCGCTGCGAACGCCTGGAGGCACATTCCGGCTCGACGCTGCTCCGCGGCTCGGGCCGGCTTGACGGCTGGAACGAGGCGGCCGACTTCGAGGTCGCCGTCGAGGCGGAGCGGCTGATCGTCGGCCGGCACTGGGAGGGGCTGCTGCCGGAGACGCTGTCCGCACATTGGAGCCGGCTGTTGCCGGCCGGCGAGGTGGACGTGACCGCCCGCGTCACCCGGCAGGATGGTGTCATCGCCCCCGACGTCGCCATCCGCTGCCGCAACGTCTCGCTCACGCACTACCGGTTTCCGTACCGGCTCGACCGCACCGTCGGCACCGTGCTCTTCAAGGACGGGGGCCTCGCCCTGCACCTCACAGGCCAGGCGGGCGGTCATCCGGTGCAGGTCGATGGCCAGCTGGCGCGGACGCCGGCCGGGGCGACGGGCTTCGTGGAGGTGCGGGGCGAGCGGATGCAGATCGACGACGCGTTGCTCGCCGCCATGGCGCCGCGGTACGCCGACATCGTGCGGATGCTTCGCGGCACCGGCAACTTCGGCTTCGTGTTCCGGCACGAGCGGTCGCCGCAGCTGCCGGGCGGCCACGCGAACTCGCTCGGCATCCGGCTCGAACAGTGCAGCCTCTGCTACGCGGGATTCCCCTATCCGCTGACGAACGTTTCGGGGCTGATCCGCATGCATCGCGGCCGGTGGACGATCCAGGACGTCGTCGGTTCCAACGATACCGGCGTGGTGCGCTGCACGGGCACTCTGGAGCCGATGGGGCCCGACGACGGCGAGCTGACGCTCAACCTCGTGGGCCGCGGCGTGGTGCTCGAGCCGGAGCTGCGCGACGCGCTGCCGCCGGGCATGCGGCGGATCTGGAACGACGTCGATCCGCGCGGCAACGCCGAGTTCATCGCCACGGTCCGGCACCGCGTCAAGGCCCGCCGCACGGATGTCGAGCTCGCGGCGACGCCGGTGGGCGACACCGTCTCCATCGAGCCGGCCTGGTTTCCGTACCGCCTGGAGCGGCTCCGCGGCCGGCTCACGCTGGCCGGCGGCCGACTGCGGTTCGACGACGTCCGCGGCGTCCACGATCGTACGGCCGTCGCCGCTGCCGGCACCTGCCAGTTTTCTCCCGACGGTGGCTGGCGGGTTTCGTTCGAGCAGCTCACGGCCGATCGGTTCCGTGCGGATCACGACGTGCTCCAGGCGCTGCCCGCCGGCTTGCGGCAGGCGGTCTCGAGCGTCGACCTGCGGGGCCTGCTCTCGCTGTCGGGAGCCCTCGACATCTATTCCACCGCCCCGGTCGCCACGGTCCTGTCCGACGGTCGCACCGAGTCGGTCCCCGGTCCGGCCGCCGCGGCCTGGGATCTCCACCTCGACGTCGAGCAGGCGTCGCTGGACGTCGGCCTCCCGATGGAGCACGTGCACGGCGGCATCCGGCTCCGTGGCCAGAGCGACGGCCGGGGCTGGCAGACACGCGGCGACATCGCCATCGACAGCGCCATCTGTCGGGGCGTGCAGCTGACGAAGGTGCAGGGGCCGCTGACGATGGACGCCTCCGGCGTGCGGTTCGGCGCCATGGCGGCCGTGCCCGGCCAGGCCGGCGGCCGTCGGCTCTCGGCCCGCGTCGCCGAGGGCACTCTCCTGCTCGACGGCAGCGTGTCCGCGGCGGCACCGGGCGGGTTCACGCTCGCCGCGGCGCTCGGCGACGCCGATCTTGGTCGGCTCGCCGGCGACATCACCGGCGCGGCGAACCGTTACCGCGGCCGCGTCTTCGGCGGCGTGGAGGTCACCGGCTCGCGTGCCGGCCGGCATTCGCTCGCCGGTCGCGGGCAGCTGCGGCTCCGCGACGCGGACATCTACGAGCTCTCGGTGGTCGTGGCCCTGCTCAAGATCCTGCGGGTCAAGGCGCCCGACCGCAACGCCTTCAGCACCAGCCTCGTCGACTTCCGCATCGAGGGCCCGCGGGCCTACCTCGACACGATCGAACTGTCCGGCGACGCCATCAGCCTCGTCGGTGCCGGTGAGATCGACTTCGACTCCAACATCAACCTCACGTTCCGGCCGATCATGGGCGACAGCGAGACGCAGCTTCCGGCCATGAAGCGGCTGCTCGGCGGCGCCGGCGGCCAGTTCATGCTCGTGCACGTCGACGGCACGCTCGCGGAACCGGTGCCGCGGACCGAGGCCTTTCCCACGCTCGCCGCGGCGCTGCAGAAGTTCCAGACGCAGCGCCGCGCCCGGGGCGGGGAGCGGACGGCGGCTCTGTGGGAGCCGGCGCGGTGATGCCCGACGCCGCGGAAGCCTGGTAAATTGGGTCGTTCGAGCCGGAGCATTCCGCATTCGGCACGGGCGGCAGGAGCGATCGACCGATGAGATTCGTGAAGATGCACGGGGCAGCCAACGATTACGTCTACGTGGACTGCTTTCAGGAGCAGTCGCCATCCGATCCGGCCGGCCTGGCGCCGCGGATTGCCGACCGGCATCGGGGCGTAGGGGGCGACGGCCTCGTGCTCGTCCAGCCCTCGGCGGTGGCCGCGGCCCGGATGCGGATGTTCAACGCCGACGGCAGCGAATCGGAGATGTGCGGCAACGGCGTGCGCTGCGTCGCCCATCTGGTGGTCGCGCGGGGCCACGCGCCGGCGGGCCGGGTGGCGATCGAGACGGGCCGGGGCGTGCTCACGCTCGACGTGGAGCGAACCGGACCGCGAACCTCCCGAGTGCGCGTGGACATGGGCCAGCCCCTGCTGGAGGCGGCGGAGATCCCGGTCGCCGGCTCGGGGCGGATCGTCGACGCGGCCTGTCCGGCGCTCGGCGGGCACGAGCCCTGGTGGGACGAATGCGGCCTCGATCCGCGGATGACCTGCGTGTCGATGGGCAATCCGCACGTCGTCTTCTATTGCCGCGACGTCGCTCGGGTGCCGCTCGAGGCGGTCGGGCCGCGGATCGAGACCCACGCCATCTTCCCGCGCCGCGTGAACGTGCATTTCGTGGAGGTGCTGGCCCGCGGCCACGTGCGGATGCGGACCTGGGAACGCGGCAGCGGGATCACGATGGCCTGCGGCACCGGCGCGTCGGCGGTCTGCGTGGCAGGCGTGCTCACCGGACGCACGGACGAGCATCTCGCCGCCGACCTCCCGGGAGGCCGGCTCGATCTGGCGTGGGACGGGTCCGGCCCGGTGTTCATGACGGGGCCGGCGGAGGAGGTCTTCGAGGGCACGTGGCCCGACGGCTGACGAGCCGGTGGTGGTCCAGGGAAGGACGACGAGCGTGAAGATCAAGTCTCCATTCGCGATCGGTGCCTGGTCACTCGTGTCCACGGCAGCCATCCGCCATTGGATGGGCACGCTCGACTACAAGGCCGACTTCGGCGATCCGACCGTCGATCCGGTGCATCCCGCCTACCGCGGCGCGAAGATCTACGTCTTCTGGCACGAGAACATCCTGCTTCCGCTCTACCTCCGCGGGCACTCCAACATCTCGATGCTGCTGTCGCGGCACCAGGACGCCAACATCCTCGACCGCGTCGCCCGGATGATGGGCTTCGGCGTCGTCCGCGGCAGCACGTTCCACGGCGGGTCGGCGGCGCTCCGCGAGCTCGTGGCCCGGGCGGCGGAAGGCAACCTCACGATCACGCCCGACGGGCCGCGCGGCCCGCGGCGGCAGCTCGCCGCAGGGTGCGTGTTCCTGGCGAGCACGCTCGGCATTCCGCTCGTCGCCATGGGCCTCGGCTACGAGCGGCCGTGGCGGCTGGGCACCTGGGACCGGTTCGCGATCCCGCGGCCCTTCTCCCGCGCCCGGGCCATCGTCAGTCGGCCGCTGGCGATTCCGCCGGACCTCGACCGCGAGGGGATCGAGGCGCATCGCGCGGGCGTGGAGCGGCTGCTGGTGCGGCTTTCCGACGCCGCCGAGGACTGGGCCACGCGCGGCGGTCGGCGGCCGGGAGAGCGGGTCGTGCGGAAGGAGCCCTCGCGGGTGGCCCGGAAGGCCGCCGCGCTGCTCGGCCCCGCGGGCGTGCCGCTCGACGAGGAGCTGCAGGTCCATGGCCTCGCAGCGATCGACAGGGCCGGGCGGTCCGCGGCCTGACCGCGTCTGCGGAAAGCTCAGAGCCGGCGCGTCGGCGCCTGGCCCAGCTCGCGTTCGAGCGTGTCAAGCCGCGCCCGCAGCTGGCGGAGTTCCTCACGGGCCGCCTCGAGCGCGGCGGCGTCGGCAGGGCGATTAGCGCGATAGGGCAAGGCTTCTGCGGCCGGGGGCGCGGATCCCGGCGCGGGGCTCGGCAGCAACGTCGGCACGCCGGCTGCCGCGGTGGGGGCGGGTCCGATGAGGGCCTGTTCGAGCGGCAGTTCCAGCGGCTGCAGGACGACCTCCGCCTTCTTGGCCTCGCCGCCGGGGAGCACATAGTCCAGCGATACGGGCCTGCCGACGGGGCCGCTCGTCACCATGCGGGTGAGATCGTCGGGCGAGCCCACCGGCCGCGCATCGAGCGCCACGATGACGCTTCCGGGCGGCACCCCGGCCCGGGCCGCGGGCAGATCCTGAACGACGCCGATCACATAGGCGCCGCGGAGCGCCGGCAGGCGAAACCGCGACTGCGTGTCCGCATCGATCGGCACCGTGCGGACTCCGAGCGCCGTGCGGCCGCGGCCGACGGGAGCGCGAGTGGACGGAGGAAACTCGCGTTGTATGGCCGGGGGAAACTCGCGCGGTGCCGCCGGGGGTAGACTGGCGCCGGCGGGAGAACCAACGGCAGTCGACGGCCCGAATCCGCTGGCCGGCGCCGCAGCAAACGCAGAGGGCGCGGTGGGCCGTTCGGGCACGGCGGTCGCGGTCGGCGCGGGGAACGACTGAGGCACAAGCACCGACGGGGCCGGCTGTGCCGGCTGGGTCGGCAAGGCCACCGCGGATGCGGGGGCCGGAACTGCGACGGCCGGCGGCGTGACGGTCGCCGCAGGGGGTGATGCCGGCATCGCGAAGCGACTGCGGTCCGGTGTCGCGATCGGCGGCTCCACGGGGGCCGCCTGCCAGGCGCGGACTGCCGCCGGGGCAGGGCGGGCGGCGGCGGTCATGCGCACGTCCGTGACCACCTCGTCGCGGGCGATCGCCACGCTGCAGGACTGGCCCGGCGCGAGCGCCGTCAGCGACTGCGCGACATCGTCGGCATTCCGCAGCAGCGTGCCGTTGATGGCCCGCACGTCGTCGCCCGCACGGATGCCCGCTGTGGCCGCCGGGCTGCCGGGGGCGACTTCGGCCACGACCCAGCGGCCGGGCGTCCGGGACTCGTCCACGACGATGCCCAGCCAGCCGTTGCCGGGCACGGCGCCGGCCGGCACGGTCGGAGCCGCGCCCGTGGCAGGTGCGGCCGCCGGGGCCTGACTCGGGGGGAGAACGATCGGCTCACCGATCGAGATGTCACCGGGCACGAACGCCGGCGGTGCGGCGTCATCGGCCGCGTGCGGCGGCCTGCCGGCCACCAGAGCAGCAACCAGCGCAAAACATCCAGCCCACCCGTGGCCGCGAACCAAGGCCGGTGATCGAGCGTCGCGCATCATGCATCTCCCGCGGCCCGTGTCGCTTCGCGGCGCCGAGCGGCGGTCCGACCGACACCCGCAACAGTATAGAGCAAGGCCGCGCGTGCGGAACCGGCTGCAGGGAGCAGCGTTTTCCACGCATTTTCGGCCTTCGTCGCGATCGCATCGGCCGGCTCCACGGGCCTTTCGCCATGGCTCGTGCGCGGCGCACGGTGACGCCGCGTGATGCGAATCATGGTCTTCGCCGCGCCGTGCGCAGGTGGTTTGACAGCACTGACAGCACTCCTATACTCGCGCCGCGTTCGCACGAAAAACCGTGTGAACGACAGGATGCATGCAGCGAGTGCCGGCGGCGGTGCTGCGGGGAACCGCCAGCTGCGAACAACGGACGGATCCATGGCCAAAGCAGTCGATGTCGGCGCCCGTGCAACCAGCCGCGACATCGGCCAACTCGCGAATCTCGTCCGCGAGGCGTTTCGGCGGCGGATTGGTGACGATCGGTTCGCGGTCTGGTTCGGGCCCGCGGCCAGCTTCATCCTCGATGCCGCGGCCGAGGTCCTGACCGTCGAGGCGGGGCCGGGATTCCAGCAGGAATGGCTGCGGCGGACGTTTCAGGCCGACCTCGAGGCCGCGCTGATGGAGGCCTGCGGCCGCAAGCTCCGCGTGGCATGGCGGCCGGGCGTGTCCCAGCCGGCCGTGCAGCCGCGGCCGGAGCCGGCGCCGCGTTCCCGGCGGTCGGCCGCCCCGGAGTCGCCCCCCGTTCCCGTGGCCGCCGCGGGCCGCCGCCCGTTCAGCGACCTGGCCGACTTCGTCGTCGGGCCCAGCAACCGCATGGCCTACGGGGCCGTCGAAATCGCTGCCTCGCGGCCCGGCGAGATGTCGCCGCTGGTCATCCACGGGCCCACCGGCGTCGGCAAGACGCACCTCCTCGAGGGCATCTGCGGCCGCGTTCGCCAGTGCCACCCCGGGGTCAACGTCGTGTCGCTCTCGGCGGAGCAGTTCACGACCGGCTTCCTGCAGGCCCTCCATGGCACCGGGCTCCCCGGCTTTCGCCGCACCTGTCGGTCGGCCGACCTGCTCGTGGTGGACGACATCCAGTTCTTCGTGGGCAAGCGGGCCACGCTCGTCGAGTTCCAGCACACCGTCGACGCCCTGCATCGGCAGGGGCGGCAGATGGTCTTCGCCTGCGACCGCGAGCTCGACGCGCTGGCCGGCCTCGGCTCCGACCTGGTGACGCGGCTCCGTGGGGGCATGAACGCCCGCCTGCTGCCTCCCGACTACGAGGTGCGGCGCGGTATCGTGGAGCGAATCTGCGCGAAGCGCGAGCTGGCCGTGCCCGAGGACGTCGTCCATTACGTCGCCACCCACATGACCCGCCACGCCCGCGAGCTCTTCGGGGCGGTCAACCGCCTCGAGGCCGCGAGCCTGATGCTCGGGATTCCGGTGTCGGCCGGCATGGCCGAGGAGGCGCTGGCCGACCTCGTGCGGTCGAGCGGCCGATCCGTGCGGCTGGCCGACGTGGAGAAGGCCGTCTGCAAGGCCTTCGGGATCGACGCCGCCGGCATGCAGTCGGCCCGCCGCTCGAAGGCCGTCAGCCATCCGCGGAT
>JBIJCJ010000107.1:0-12181 GCA_044344765.1 Pirellulales bacterium
GGCGCCCGCGGTCGTTCAGCCGCCGGCACTCTAGCCCGCACCGCCGGAAAACCGCCAAGTCAAAATCCGATGGCCGTGAAATTCCGGGAAAAACGCGGAATGACGGCCGTGCGGAGCGGCCCCGATAGCAGTCCGACGGGCTGTGGCCCCGGGGGCCGTCTGGCGGCGTCGAGGGGGGGTGGGGCCGGGGGAGGCCTGGATGGCGGTGTGTTAGAGTAGATCGTTGGCCGCGGATGCATTCCGCAGCGCAGGCCGTCGGCAATAGCCCTCGGCACCCGTGCACAACTAACACGGCGGCGATTTCCCATGCGGAGACGGGCTCTTTTCGCGGCGGGTTGTGCGGCGGCCGGCGGGGTGTTCTGGGCCTCACGTCGCCGGCCGCTCGTCGGCACCGCGGCCGCCTCCCAGCCCCCGGCGTGGGCCGTGACGCCCGTCGTGGGTGACGGACGTTGGATCGAAGTCGAGCCGCCCCGCGGGTCGCTCGGCTACTACGACGAGCGGCCGTTCGAGCTCGCCGTCGGCATCGAGATCCGCGGCCGCGGCAACGGCACCGACATCCAGGCCGTCACGCCCGTGCCGCTGCCGCATCCGGAACAAAAGATCGGCGACGTGAAGATCGAGACGGAGGGCTGCCAGGCCCGCATCCAGGCCGTGGGCGAGGCCGCGGCCCAGCTGATCGTGGCGGCGGCCGCGATCGGCACCGGGGCGATCCTGCGGGCGACTGCCCGCTTCCAGCTGACGGTGGCGAAGCAATACTTCGGGCACGATCGCGACCGGTTTCCACGCGTGCAGCCCAAGCCGGCGGCGGAGATTCGCGGCCGCTACCTGCTCGACAGCCCCGGCATCGAGACCGGATCGTCCCAGGTTCGGAAACTGCTCGCCACCGTCCGCGGCCCCGGCGGCGAGCACCCCTGGGATCTGGCGCGGCGTTGCTGGACTTGGGTGCGCGAAAACATCCGGCCGCAGATCGGGCCATACACGAGCGTGACTCGGGCCATCGACGATCGGGTCGGCGACTGCGAGGAGATGGCCGGCGTGTTCGTGGCCCTCTGCCGGCGGGCCGGGATCCCCGCCCGGCTGGTCTGGGTGCCCAACCACAACTGGGCCGAGTTCCACCTCGTCGACGAGGCCGGTGTCGGCCACTGGATTCCCGCGCACACGGCCTGCTATCCGTGGTTCGGCTGGACCGGCGTGCACGAGCTCGTGATCCAGAAGGGCGACCGCGTCATCCCGACACACGCCCGCGCGCCACAACGGCTGCTCGAGGACTGGGGCCGGGCGGCCGGTGTCCGGCCCGCGTTTCGTTGGACGGCGGAGCTTACGCCGTTGCCGGCCAAGACCGGCGAGGATCCGGGGCCGGGCGGCCGCGTAAAGGGGGAATCGGGCGAATGGAAACTCGCCGGGCACCGGCTCGACAGCCTACTGCGACGGCAATGAAAGGCTCCGTGCGATGACGTCGTTTGCACTCCACGGTCTGCGTGCCCTGGCCATGCTGTCCGCTCGAGTTGTCTGCTGCCTTGGCCTCGCGGGGCTGCCCGGCGGTGACGCCCGCGGGCAGGCGGCCACCACGGTGCAACAGCCGGAGTTCGGCGTGGCGATCGACGCCGATGGCGTGGTCTCGCGGCGGGCGGTCGAAGATCCCGGTGGGCGGCTGGCCGCGGAACGAGCAGCGGCCGCGCGGGCCGCGTTGCCCGCCGACGTGCTGCGGCCGTCCCAGTTGCGGAAGATCTCGCTCGTCGGCCTCGACGCGGCGCTGCGGCGTCAGGCGGCGGCCGGCACCGGACCCGATGCCATCCAGCGGCACCTTGCCGGTCTGACGCGGCTGCAGTACGCCTTCCTTTATCCGGACCGCGGCGAGATCGTCATTGCCGGCCCGGCCGGGGGCTGGGGGCAGGACGGGTTCGGGCGGGCTGTGTCGCTCGGGTCGGGGCAGCCCGTGATCCTCCTCGAGGACCTGTGCGTGGCCCTGCGGGCCTTCTGGCCAGGCGGACGCGGCCCGCATTCCGTCGGCTGTTCGATCGATCCCGCACCCGAGTCGCTGGAGCGGCTTCGGCAGTTCCAGCGCACGGTGCCGAAGGCCGTGGCCGACCACGAGCGGCCCGCGGTCGCCGCTGGGATCCACGCGGGGCTCACGACGGCTCTCGGCGACGCGAATGTGCGGGTGTTCGGCGTGTCCGCCGCGACGCACTTCGCCCGCGTGCTCGTAGAGGCCGACTACCGCATGAAGCTCATCGCCATCGACCTCGAGCCACCCCCGGTGCCGATCCGCACGTTCCTCGGAACGCTGCAGTCGGCGCCGCCGAACACGCTGCAACGCTGGTGGTTTCGCCCGGACGACCGCTGCCTGCGGGTGACCGAGGATCGCCGGGCCTGCGAACTGCTGGGCCGGAGCGTGCGGCTCTCGACCGAGGATCTCGCGATCGGGCCGGACGGCCGGCTCGTCGATCGCGGCGGCAAGGCCGGTGGGGCGGCCCAGGCCTTCGCGGGGGCGTTCACGGCGAAGTATCCGCAGATCGCCGAAGCGAGCCCCGTGTTCGCCCAGTTGCGGCACGGCATCGACCTGCTCGTGCTGGCGGCATTCATGCGCCGCGAGGGCTGGCAGACCGCCCTTGCCTGGGACGCCCGCGGCCTGCGCGACGAGCGGATCGTGGCCACGGAGACGCTGCCTCCGCCGCGGCGGATGCCCTGCGCCGCGAACGTCGTCTGGAAGGGCCGGGTGCTGCTGGCGCCTGCCGGCGGCGTGTCGATCGTGCCCGACGAACTGATCGCCCCGGAGCGGGTCTCCGTCGCCCCGGCGGGCGTTCTCGAGGATCAGCGGTCGGCCGTCGGGCCGCGTCCCGACGGTGCAGGCTGGTGGTGGGACTGATCAGCATCACGGGATGCCGGGGGCGTCACGGAGATAGTCGTGCGGGTGAGCACGGATGTCCGCGGCGTTCCCGCCACAGCATCGCCCCGCAGCCGGCCGCGGCTGCGGCCGAGCCGAGCGCGAGCGTCCACAGGGGCACGATCCGGCCGGGCTGGGCCTCCTCGCGGTCACGGGCGGAGTCGGCGAGATCGACCGGCTCGAGGCCCGCCGATCGCCGCGCCCGCTCGTCCGCCGCCGCCTGCCGGCCGAGGAACCGGCCCTCGACCTGACGCTGGCGAACGTCGAACTTCGGCGCGATCAGGCCGATGCCCGCCAGCGACATGAGCGAAAATACCAAGCCCCAGAACCAGGGGCTGTCGGTGAGACCAAGAAGCTCGGGCGGGGGGCGTTCGGCCATGCGCGGAGTGTCGTCCTCACTGGGGCGACCGTGAGTCGTTCACGAGGCTCATAAACCATTGCATGCGCGGATCTTCGCGGGGGAAGATCGCCTCCCATTCGGCGGCGATCCAGGCCACGTCGAGGGTCTCCCGGTTGGCAGCCACGAGGGCCTCGACGTCGGTCTGATCCTGAAGCCGGAAGGCCAGCAGCTTGAGGAGCACCAGTCCCTCCGCCGTCGCCACGCGGATCGGGCACGAAAGCGACTGTTCTTCCGCGGCCCGTTCCAGCACGTGGCGATAGGCGGGCAGGACCGGCTTCAACCAATCGAGCCGCACGCCCTTGCGCCACAGCACCGCCAGGTGATGCCGGGTGAAGTCGTCGATGACCGCATGGGTGTCGAACTCGAAGCCACGATCGTGAAGGCTGTCCAGCACGTGGGGCAGGGCGATCTGCGGAATATCGAGCATCAGGTCGATGTCCTTCGTATACCGCGGCCGCGCACGGAAACCGGTGGCCAAGCCGCCGATCAGGCAGTAGGCGATGTTACTGTGGACGAGCACATCGACCACGGCCTCGAGGGCTTCCTGAAGCGGGTCGTGCGGACGATCGATTTCAGCGGACATAACGCTCGAAGAGATCCCGCTGGATGGTCTGCCAACGTGCTTCCTCGTCTGCCTGCAGTTTCTCGATCCGTGCGCGCTGGGCTGGCGATTCCAACAGCCGCGTGCCGAAAGCTCGCAGCGCGAACAGCTCCCGCCAGCGGTCGGCCGGCGGCAGCCGCTGGTAGCGACGAGACTCCGCCGCGATCACCGCTGCGGTATCGGGAAATCGGATCCGCTGGCTCATGAGCGGATTGTACAGGATGCACCTGCCGTGAGCGGGCAGTGGCGGCTCCATCCTGCCGGCAAGTGCCCACAGCGGATGGGCCGCTGCGGGCGTCTGGATCGGCAGGGTGGCCAGGGCCCGTCGCCGGCACGTGTTTCACGGCCGGCGCCGGGCGCCGGAAAGTCACACGCAGCCGGGCCAGCGGGCCTGGACGTCGCGACCGGCGTACACGGCACCGTCGCCCAGCGACTCCGCGATCCGCAGGAGCTGGTTGTACTTCGCGATCCGGTCGCTCCGCGACGCCGAGCCGGTCTTGATCTGGCCCGTCGAGAGGCCGACGGCCAGGTCGGCGATCGTGGCGTCTTCCGTCTCCCCGCTGCGGTGGCTGGCGATCGAGGTGTAGCCGGAGCGGTGGGCGAGCGACACTGCGGCGATCGTCTCGGTGAGCGTGCCGATCTGGTTCACCTTCACGAGGATGCTGTTGGCCACCCCTTCGGCGATCCCGCGGGAGAGCCGCTCGGAATTGGTCACGAACAGGTCGTCGCCGACGAGCTGCACCCGGCCGCCGAGCTTCTCGCTGATCAGCTTCCAGCCCTTCCAGTCGTCCTCGGAGCAGCCGTCCTCGATCGACACGATCGGGTACTTGCCCGCCAGGTCGGCGAAGAAGTCAACCATGCCGGCCGAGTCGAGCTTCTTGCCTTCGATCGTGTACGTGCCGCTCTTCGCGTCGTAAAGCTCGGTCGCGGCGACGTCGAGCGCGATCGCGAGCTGCTCGCCCGGCTTGTAGCCGGCGTTCGAGATCGCGGCCAGGATCACCTCCAGCGCCTCGGCGCAGGTGCCGATGTGCGGGGCGAAGCCGCCTTCGTCGCCGACCGCCGTGGCCAGCTTCTTGTCCTTGAGCACCTTCTTGAGGGCATGGAAGGTCTCCACGCCGGCGCGAAGGGCCTCGTCGAAGGTCTCGAAGCCCAGCGGCATGACCATGAACTCCTGCACGTCGAGCGGATTGTCGGCGTGGGCGCCGCCGTTGATGATGTTCATCATCGGCGCGGGCAGGAGGCGGGCCGTGGCGCCGCCCAGGTAGCGGTAGAGCGGCAGGCCGCAGTGCTCGGCGGCCGCATGGGCCACGGCCATCGAGACGCCGAGGATCGCGTTGGCGCCGAGTTCCTTCTTGTTGGGCGTGCCGTCGAGCTCGAGCATCAGCTCGTCCACGGCTGTCTGGTCGAGGGCGTCGATCCCCTCCAGCTCCTCGGCGATCCGGGTGTTGACGTTCTCGACGGCTTCGAGCACGCCCTTGCCGAGATACACGCCCTTGTCACCGTCGCGCTTCTCCCAGGCCTCGTGGGCGCCGGTGCTGGCGCCCGAGGGCACGGCCGCACGGCCGAAGGCCCCGTCGGCGAGCGTCACGTCGACCTCGATCGTGGGATTGCCGCGGCTGTCGAGGATCTGGCGGGCGTGGACGTCGACGATCGTGGACATGAAAAAAGCCTCGGGGTGTGCGGGTGGGGGGAACCGGCGGCAATTGTGCCGGTCGAGGGCCGGTATGCAAGAGAGGTTCGTCTTGGTTGCCGGGGTCGGGGGTGCCCTGCCCACGTCGCCGGACGTTCACTCCGGCCCTCCGGGCCTGCGTTCACTGCATGTCCGCGGCGCTCCGGCATCCTGCCTTCGCTTGCTCCCATAGCCCGACGACATGGGCAGGGCACCCCCTCCCGGCCGCCGTTTCGATCACTGAGCACCCGGTTTTCGGCCGCCCAATGATTCACGTGACCGCCTGACGCACGAACGGTTTCCTGGGCGGGGCATGGCCGCTTGGAAAACTGGGGGTATCCTGCAGGCCTGTTCCGCCGGGTGGCGGTTTCAGTCGATTCACACGTGGCGTGCTGTTTCATGTTCACCGGACTCGTCGAGTCGCTCGGCCGCGTGGCCGCCGTCGTGGCCGAGCCGCCGGGCGTGCGGCTCGTCGTCGAGGCGGCCGAGATCGCCGCCGGCGCGCGGCTCGGCGACAGCATCTGCGTGAGCGGCTGCTGCCTGTCGGTCGTGCGGAACGAGAACGGCGCACTGCACTTTCAGCTTGGCCCCGAGACGCTCTCGCGGACCACGCTCGGCGGCCTCGCCGCCGGCGCGGCGGTCAACCTGGAGCGGTCGCTGCGGCTCTCCGACCGGCTCGGCGGCCACATCGTCACCGGCCACGTGGACGGCGTCGGGCGGCTCACGTCGCGGCTGCAGGAGGGAGACTGGGTGACCTGCCGGTTTTCGGCCCCCCCTGCCCTGCTCGGCCAGATGGCGGCCAAGGGCTCGGTGGCGGTGGACGGCGTGAGCCTCACGGTGGTCGAGGCTACGGCCGAGTTCTTCAGCGTGGCGTTGATCCCGCACACGCTCGCCTGCACCACGCTCGGCGGCCTCGCGTTCGGCGACGCGGTGAACCTGGAGACCGACCTGCTCTTCAAATACGTGGCCCGGCTCATCGCCGCCCGTGGTGAGGCGGACGACCGATGACGCGCGACGCCCCGCTCGATCAGCCTGTCGCGCCGCCCCCCCGGCAGACGACGGCGTATCTCAAGAAACTGTTCGTGCAGGTCGGGTTCACGATCGACGCCCGCCGCGGCCAGAACTTCCTCGTCGACCTGAACCTCGTCGATCTCGCCGTCCGGGCCGCCGAGATCCGTCCGCAGGACGTCGTGCTCGAGGTCGGCACCGGCACCGGCGTGCTCACCGAGCGGCTCTCCGCGGCGGCCGCGCGGGTCGTGACCTGTGAGATCGATCCCCGCCTGGCGCAGCTCGCCCGCGACCGGCTCATCGAGCGGGAGAACGTGACGCTCGTCGAGGGCGACGCGCTGGCCGGCAAGCATCGCTTCGCCCCGGCGGTGCTGGAGGCCGTCGCCGCGGCGCTCGCCGCCGCGCCGGGCGGCCGCTTCCTGCTCGTGGCCAATCTGCCGTACTGCGTGGCGACGCCCGTGATCTCCAACCTCCTCGCCCTGCCCCGGCCGTTCGACGTGGCCGTTGTCACGGTGCAACGCGAGATGGCGGAGCGGATGACGGCCGCGGCCGGTTCGCACGCCTACAACGGACTCTCGGTGTGGGTCGGGGCCCAGTGCCGCGGCGAGATCGTCCGCGTGCTGCCGCCGAGCGTCTTCTGGCCGCGGCCGAAGGTGGAGTCGGCGATCGTGCGACTCGACCTCGAGCCCGAACGCCGGGCGCGGATCGCGGATCTGGACCGGTTCCACGAGTTCGTCCGCGACGTGTTCTGCCACCGCCGCAAGCTGCTCCGCGGCGTCCTCGCCCGGATGGCGGCGGGCCGCGACAAGGACGCGGGCCGGCGGGTGGTGGAGGAGGTCTTCGCCGCCCTGTCGCTGCCCCCCGAAGTGAGGGCAGAAGAGATCCCGCCCGACGACTTCGTGCGGCTCGAGGCGGCCTTCGCCGGTGCCGCTGCGGCGGCCGCAAACTCCCCCTGACCGGACCATTCGCAACCGGTCATTCCCCCCAAAAGCCTGCTTGCACCCGGGAAATTCGCGGAAACAGCAGGGTGGTCCGAAACTTCCGGTTGTCTGGCGCCGCCGGGTAAACTGTGGCCACCCGCCGGGGTTCCTGCCGAACTCCTTGGTGGTCTTGGGCAAGGAAAGCGAGGGCGGAGGCGTTTGCGGCAGTGATCCCTAATCCCACCAGCGAAGCCTCGTTCGCCCCGACGATCGTCGATCTCCTCCGCCAGCGGGCCGCCTACCGGCCCCACGACCGGGCGTTCACGTTCCTCGTCGACGGAGAGAACGAGGAACTCAACATCACCTACGCCGAGCTCGACCGGAAGGCCCGGGCGGTCGGGGCGTGGCTCATGGACCGGGGGATGGTGGGCAAGCGGGTGCTGCTCCTCTACCCGTCGGGCCTCGACTTCATCGCCGCCTTCATGGGCTGCCTGTACGGCGGGGCGATCGCCGTGCCCGCCTACCCGCCCCGCAAGAACCGGTCCGTCGAACGCATCGAGGCCATCGCCGCCGACGCCGACGCCGCGGTGGCCCTCACGACCCGCGACGTGCTCGACCGGTTCGACGGCCTGCGGGCCGCCGCCCCGAGCCTCGAGCACCTGATCTGGCAGGTCGACTCCGAGCTCGAGCCGCGCTGGGCCGACCGCTGGGAGCGGCCCGATATCGACGGCGACACGCTCGCCTTCCTGCAATACACCAGCGGCTCGACCGGCACGCCCAAGGGCGTGATGCTCTCGCACGAGAACCTGCTCCACAACTCGCTGCGGATCATGCAGGCCTTCGAGATCACCCGCAGCCAGTCGGGCGTGTTCTGGCTGCCGAGCTTCCACGACATGGGGCTCATCGGCGGCATCCTCGTGCCGCTCTACGGCGGCAAGTTCAACGTCCTCATGTCGCCGGTCGCCTTCCTGCAGAAGCCGCTTCGCTGGCTGCAGGCGATCTCGAAATACCGGGCCACGATCAGCGGCGGGCCGAACTTCGCCTACGAGCTCTGTGTGCGGAAGACGACGCCCGAGCAGCGGGCCGCGCTCGACCTCTCCAGCTGGTCGCTGGCCTTCAACGGCGCCGAGCCGGTGCGGGCCGAGACGATCGACGCCTTCTGCGAGGCGTTCGCCCCGGCCGGCTTCCGCCGCCAGGCCTTCTATCCGTGCTACGGCCTCGCCGAGAGCACGCTCATGGTGACCGGCGGCATGAAGTTCGAGCCCCCCGTGCTCCGCTCCTTCGACGCCGCTTCGATCGAGACCGGCGCCGCCGTGGCCCGCCCCGCGAACGCGACCGGCGCCCGGCGGCTGGTGGGCAGCGGCCGCGAGCTCGACGGGCAGGACGTGCTGATCGTCGATCCGCAGACCTGCGACGCCCTGCCGCCGGGCCGGGTCGGCGAGATCTGGGTGAGCGGGCCGAGCGTGGCGCAGGGCTACTGGAACCGCCCCGAGGAATCGCAGGCGACCTTCGGCGCGATGCTCGCCCAGCCGGCGCCCGCCGCTCCGTCGCAGGGCGTGGCGAAGTGGCGGCCCAACCCGGGGCCGTACCTGCGGACGGGCGACCTGGGCTTCTTCGATGACGGCGAGCTGTTCGTCACGGGGCGGCTCAAGGACCTGATCATCATCCGCGGCCGCAACCACTATCCGCAGGATCTCGAGCACTCCGTCGAGGAGGCGAGCGGCCTGGTCCGTGCCGGCAGCGTGGCGGCCTTCGCCGTGGACGTCGGCGGGCGGGAGCGGGTGGTCGTGGTGGCGGAGGTCGAGCGCGGCCGGCGTGACACCACCGAGGTGTCGGCGGCCTTCGACGCGATCCGCAAGCGGCTGGCGACCGAGCACGAGGTGGCCGCGGAGGCGATCGTGCTGGTGCGGCCCAACAGCATCCCCAAAACCTCCAGCGGCAAGATCCAGCGGCACGCCAGCAAGCGGCAGTTCCTCGAGAACGCGCTCGACGTGGTCGAGCAGCACATCGGCTGGCTGGCTCCTCCCGTCGCCGCGGCTCCTGCGGCTCCTTCCGACGCGCCGCGGCTGGCCCGTCAGCGGCCGGTGGGCGAGGCCTCCCGGGCCCATCGCCCCGACCGCGAACTGCCGCCCGAGATCGTGGAGACGGTCTTCGAGCACGTCCGCCGCATCGCCAAGGAGCGGGCGGGCAGCCTGGCGCTCGACACGAACATCGTCGAGCTTGGCCTCGACTCCCTGGAGCGGATGGAGATCGTCGCCAGCCTGGAGGAGGCCTTCGGCGCCCGCTTCCCGGAGCAGGTGCTGCCGCAGATCGAGACCTGTCGCGAGGTCACCGAGGCGATCATCGACCACATGCCCATCGAGGGGCGGGCCAACGTGCAGGCGGCCCGCGTCGTCGCCGAGATCGCCCCCGACGCCTACCGGATCGACCAGTTCCCGGAGGTGCGGGCGCTCGAGCAGAACTTCACCATGGTCCGCGACGCCGGCCTGGAGAACCCCTACTTCAGCCTCCACGAGGGGCTGACCAACGACCGGACCGTGATCGGCGGCCGGGAGATGATCAGCTGGGCCACCTACAACTACCTCGGCATGTCGGGTGACCCCGAGGTGACGGCGGCCGCCAAGGAGGCGATCGACCGCTTCGGCACGAGCGTCTCCGCGAGCCGGCTGGTGTCGGGCGAGAAGACGATCCATCGCGAACTGGAACGCGCGATCGCCCGCGTGGTCGGCACCGAGGACGCGATCACGTTCGTGGGTGGCCACGCGACCAACGAGACGGTCATCGGCCACGTCGTCGGCCCGGGAGACCTCGTGCTCCACGACGCCCTGGCACACAACAGCCTCCTCCAGGGCGCCGTGCTCTCCGGGGCCCGCCGCCGCCCGTTCCCGCACAACGACTTCGCCGCCGCTGAGGCCCTGCTCTCCCAGATGCGGAGTCAGTACCGCCGTGTGCTGATCGTCATCGAGGGCATCTACAGCATGGACGGCGACTTCGCCGACCTGCCGAAGTTCGTCGGTGTGGCGAAGCGGCACAAGGCGCTGTTGATGGTGGACGAGGCCCACTCGATCGGCGTCATGGGGCGTCGCGGCCACGGCATCGGCGAGCACTTCGGCGTCAATCCCGCCGACGTCGACCTTTGGATGGGCACGCTCTCCAAGGCCCTCGGCAGTTGTGGCGGCTACATCGCCGGCACCCACACGCTCGTCCGCTGGCTCAAGTACACGGTGCCGGGCTTCGTCTACTCGGTCGGCCTGCCGCCGGCGGCGGCCGGCGCCGCGTTCGGCGCCCTCGAGGTGCTGGAACGCGAGCCGCAGCGGGTGGAGCAGCTCCATGCCAACGCCCGCCTGTTCCTCCAGCTGGCCCGCGAGGCGGGGCTCGACACCGGCCCCTCGGGGGGCTCGGCCATCGTGCCGATCATCCTCGGCAACTCGATGAACAGCCTGCGGCTCTCGCGGGCGCTCTTCGCCCGGGGCATCAACGTGCAGCCGATCCTCTATCCGGCGGTCGAGGAGCGGGCCGCGCGGCTGCGGTTCTTCATCACCTCACGGCACACGCCCGACCAGATCCGCCGCACGGTCGCGGCGATGCAGGAAGAGCTGGCGAAGATCGATCCGCAGCGGGCCCGGCGGCCCGTCGGCGTCGCCTGATCCGCCGCCGCCTTTGCGGCGCGGGCCACGGCTCTTATAACTCGCGGCATGCCCGCCCCGGAAACCACGAGCCATCGGCTCGTCCTGCCCGCCGACGCCAACCACCACGGCACGCTCTACGCCGGGAGCCTGCTCCGCTACGCGCTCGAGGCGGCCTACGCCGCGGCCTGTCGGGGCGTCGGGCCGGGGGCCAATCTGATGCTGCGGCGGGTGCTCGCGATCGAGTGCCGCCGCGCGGTGCCGGTCGGCACGCTCGTGGAGATCCGGGGTGCGGTGCTCCAGGTGCGGCAGGGGTATCTCGTGGTGGGCGTCGTGGGCATGCCGCTGCCGGGCCACACCTTGCCCTGGATGGACGGCCTGCTCGGTTTCGCGCAAGTTGACGCCGCCGGCCTGCCCGTCGATTTCCCGCAGCCGATCGAGCCGGTGGGCGACGCCCCGCTCTGGCAGCCGCTCGTGGCCCGGCTCGAGAAGCTCGCCGACGTCCGCGGTGCCACGGCCGACTGGATCGGCGCCGGCTTCGGCGCGTGACCGCCGCGCCCGCCTCTGACCGTCGCGATGCGTGGTCCATCACCGTGAGCCCTGATCGCCGCCGCTGCCTGGCAACCGCGGCGCCCGTGAAGCCCGAGGCGCAATACGGCCCGCACTTGATCCTCGCGAGTTCTTCCCCAAAAGCCCCGGGCGGAAGCCCGGGGGTGACGCGGTCCACTCCGTGGGCTTGTGAATCTTCTTCCCGCGTTCCCCGAATCCGCGGTGGCAGCCCGTCACCCCCCGGCTCCCGCCGGAGGCTTCTTGATTCGCGGCACTCCGGATTTCCGTTCCACCATCGGAGCCAAAGTCGACGGTGCGCGAGGATCACGTGTGAGTCGTATAAGCCGAGGGAATGCGGATCGCTTCACGAGTGGCAACGCGTATTCCCTCAGCTCGCGCTTCGGGCTTCCCGGCAACGAAGGCCCGCCCTCCGGGCGGGCAGCCAATCGGTAGATCCGGCACGCAGCGGCCGCAGGCCGCGCCGCGGGCTTCCTCCCCAACGCGGCTCGGATCGACGCCGCGTC
>JBIJCJ010000299.1:0-2699 GCA_044344765.1 Pirellulales bacterium
GATGCCGCAGGCCGTTCCAAGTCGAACGCCGGCCCGGAAGGCCGGCGGCCCGTCCGGTCGCACCTTGGCTGCGACCGCGACGGGCGCAAGCCTGCGGGGGCCATGGATGGCCCCGCAGGCGCTCATCACAGATAGGTATTGATGACGTTCTCGAAGAGCTCCTGCCGGCCGCTCTTGCATGGCTCCGCCTCGCCCTTCTTGAGCATCTCGGCCTCGAGCGACTTGAACGATTCCGTGCCCGACTCGATCCGCTTGCCCAGCGGGCCGGCCCAGGAGGCGTACCGCTCGTCGACGAGCTTCTGGATCGCGCCGTCGGCCCGCATCGCCGCCGCGATCTTCAGACCGCGGGCGAACGTGTCCATGCCGCCGATGTGGGCATGGAACAGGTCCACCGGCTCGAAGCTCTCGCGCCGCACCTTGGCGTCGAAGTTGATGCCGCCGGGCGCGAGGCCGCCGTACTTGAGGATCGAGTACATCATCTGCGTCGTCATGTAGACGCTGGTGGGGAATTGGTCGGTGTCCCAGCCGACGAGCGTGTCGCCGGTGTTGGCATCGACCGAGCCGAGGAAGCCCTGCATGCCGGCGTACTCCAGCTCGTGCTGGATCTCGTGGCCGGCGAGCGTGGCGTGGTTGGTCTCGAGGTTCATCTTCACGTGCTTCTCGAGGCCGTAGGCACGCAGGAAATTGATGCACGTGGCGGCGTCGAAGTCGTACTGGTGCTTCATCGGCTCGCGGGGCTTGGGCTCGAAGTAGAACTGGCCGGTGAAGCCGATCTCCTTGGCGTAGTCCACGGCCATGTGCATGAACTTCGCGAGGTGGTCCATCTCGCGCTTCATGTCGGTGTTCCACAGGCACTGGTAGCCTTCGCGGCCGCCCCAGAAGGTGTAGCCCGCGCCGCCGAGCCGCTGCGTGACCTCGATCGCCTTCTTCACCTGGGCGGCGGCGTAGGCGAACGATTCGACGTTCGGGCTGGTCGCGGCGCCGTGCACGTACCGCGGGTTGGAGAACAGGTTCGCGGTGCCCCACAGCAGCTTGATGCCGGTCCGCTGCTGGTGCTTCTCCAGGGCGTCGGCGACGACGTCGAGGTTCTTGTTGCTCTCGGCGAGCGTCGCCCCTTCGGGCGCCACGTCGCGATCATGGAAGCAGTAGAAGCCGACGCCGAGCTTTTCCAGGAACTCGAAGGCCACCTCCACCCGCTTGACGGCCATCTTCAGCGGGTCGGCCTCGTTTTCCCAGGGGCGGAGCATCGTGCCGGGGCCGAAGGGGTCGGCGCCGGTGCCGCGGAAGGCGTGCCAGTAGGAGACGGCGAAGCGGAGGTGATCCTTCATCGGCTTGCCCTCCACGAGCGCGTCGGCATCGTAGTGGCGGAAGGCCAGCATGCTCTTCGCGGCCGGGCCCTCGTACTTGATCTTGCCGATTCCGGCGAACGCCTCGTGTGCTCCTGCCATCGCTGCTCCTGCTCGATTCGTGGGAATGGAAAACCGGATCTTTCGAGGCAGGTTTTAACCGGTGGCGGCAGGTTTGTCGCGGGGATTTTCCGGGGCCGCAGGCGGGCGGCCGGTCATCGGCCGCGGGCGGCGATCCGCGCCAGCCAGCGGCGGCCGGCCTCGGGAAACCATTCGATCAGGCCGGCCAGGAACCGGGCCGATCCGGGCACCGTCAGTTCACTGCGGCGTCGGCGGCAGGCGTCGAGCACGCGGCGGGCGAGGTCGTCGGGGTCGAGCCGGCGCAGGGCCGACGTGGCCCCGGGGGCGGCGGCTTCCGCGGGCAGGCCGGCGCGGGCGACGTCGGCGGCGTAGCGGTCCGCGGCCCGGGCGGCGGCCGGGTCGTCGCCGGCGCGGCGGATCGGTCCGGGCGACACGAGCAGCACGTGCGCCCCGCGCGGGGCGAGCTCCAGCCGGACGGCGTCGGCGTAGGCGGCGAGCGCCGACTTGGCCACGCTGTAGACCCCCATGAACGGCACGACGAGCTTGCCGGCGAGGCTACCGACGTACACGACATGCCCCCGCGCGGCGGCCACGTCGTCGGCCGCGGCCCGCGTGATCTCGGCGGCGGCGAACAGGTTGGCGTCGAGATACGCCCGCAGTTCGTCCTCGGGAGTCTCCAGGATCAGGCCGCGGCCGGAGCGGCCCACGCAGCAGAACAGGTCGTCGAGGCCGCCGAACATCCGCAGGCACTCGCCGGCCACGCGGCCCCCTTCGCCAGGCCGGGCGAGGTCGGCCGCCACGCCGCGCACGTTGGCGCCGGCCGTCTCCAGGGCCGCCAGCGCCAGCCGCACGCCCGCGCTCGACCGGCCCACGACGAGCACCTTGGCCCCCGCCGCCGCGAGATGCCGCGCGAGCACGAGGCCGAAGCCGGCCGTGCCCCCCGTCACGATCACCCGTCGGTCACGCCACATGCGGTGCAGGCCTCGCGGTTCGGTTCATGGTGTGTCCGCCACAGGGATCGCCATCTCCCGCTCTTCTTCGTAGAGGAGGCGCGGGGATCGGCGTGAGGATGCGGAGCGTGGCGTGCGGCCGCCAGCGACGCAACTCATGCCGTCCCCGAGCCGGCTTGGGCCGATACGGCGGACCGTTGATCTTCAAAGCCGGAGATTCACGGCACCACGATCGTTCCGAAACTTTGTAGAGTACCTCCGCGGGAAGTCTTCCTCCCACCCCCGGAGCCCGTCATGGCCGACCCGCAGATCGTTCGCACCA
>JBIJCJ010000144.1:0-9456 GCA_044344765.1 Pirellulales bacterium
TCACTGCATGTCCGCAGCGCTCCGGCCACGGGTGGAGTACCGGCTCGGGGGCGGCAAAAGTCTCCTCGCTGTGGCCGCAGCGGCCACACGCTCGTCGAGCGTTCGCCGACCCCCTCACCTACGTCATCTGGTGTGCCAATGCCCAGCTCCGCAATATCAACATCTTTCCGGGTTCGTGTAGAGTACCTCCGCGGGAAGTCTTCCTCCCACCCCCGGAGCCCGTCATGGCCGACCCGCAGATCGTTCGCACCAAGATCGTCGCCACCGTCGGGCCCGTGAGCCGGGCCGAGGATGCGTTGCACGGCCTCGTGGCCGCCGGGGTGGACGTGTTTCGGCTCAACATGGCCCACGGGTCGATCGCCGAGCATCAGGAGACGCTCGACCGCGTCCGCCGGGTGTCGGACGCGGCCGGCCGGCCGGTCGGCGTGCTCGTCGATCTCGCCGGCCCGAAGATCCGGCTCGGCGAACTGCCGGGCGGGGCCTTCGAGTGCGTCGAGGGTACGGAGATCACGTTCGTTCCCGGGGCCACGGCCGGGCCCGGGGAGTTCACGACCACCTACGAGCCGCTCGTCAGCGAGCTCGCCGTCGGTGACGCGGTGATGCTCGCCGACGGCACCGTGAGTCTGGTGGTCGAGGAACGGCGGGCCGATCGGGCCCGCTGCCGCGTCGTGCAGGGGGGCACGGTCCGCAGCCGGCAGGGCGTGAACCTGCCCGGCGTGAAGCTCTCGGTGGCGGCGATGAGCGCCGCCGATTGGCAGCATGCGGAATGGGCCGCGGCCGCGGGGGTCGACTTCGTCAGTCTGTCGTTCGTCCGCTCGGCCGTGGAGGTGAAGCTGCTCAAGGAGCTGCTCCGCACCCGCGGCTCGAAGGCCCGCGTCGTGGCCAAGATCGAGAAGCGCGAGGCGCTCGACAATCTCGATTCGATCGTCGAGGCGGCCGACGTCGTGATGGTGGCCCGCGGCGACCTGGGCGTGGAGATCGACGTCGCCGGAATGCCGATGGTGCAGAAGCAGATCATCCGCGCCTGCCAGCGGTGGCAGAAGCCGGTGATCGTGGCCACGCAGATGCTCGACAGCATGCAGCACTCGCGGCGGCCGACGCGGGCCGAGACGACCGACGTCGCCAACGCCATCCTCGACGGGGCCGACGCCTGCATGCTCTCCGGCGAGACGGCGATCGGCGAGCACCCGCGGCTGGCCGTGGAGATGATGCGGCGGATCGCCGCCGCCACGGAGCGGCAGTATCTCGCCGACCGCTGGCGGTATCTGGAGGGGCGGTTCGGCCGCAACGAGACCGGGGCCGCCGTCGCGGCCGTGGAGTTCCCGCCGCCGCCCGAGAAGCTCGTCGAAGGGCTGCACCCGATCACGCAGGCCGTCGTCGACGGGGCCGGCCGGATCGCCGCGGAGCTCGACGCGAAGCTGGTCGTCGTGGCCAGCAAGAGCGGCGTCACGGCGATCGCCCGCTCGAAGCGCCGCGGCGCCGTGCCGACGGTGGGCGTGAGCGACAGCCCGACCACGCTCCGGCAGATGGCCCTCTACTGGGGCGTGACGCCGCTGGCGATGGACGGCTGGGCAGACACGAACGACCTCCTCGAGCGGGTCACGGCGTGGGGGCTGGCCGCCGGCCGGCTGCGGCACGGCGACCGGATCCTGCTCGTGGCGGGCACCGGCTTCGGCGCGGGCGGCCACAACATGGCCGTCGTCCACGAGGTCTGACGCCGGTGGTCGGGGGTGCCCCTGCCCCGTCGCCGGACGTTCGCTTCGACCCTCCGGGCCTGCGCTCTCTCGGAGGCGTCTGCGCTCCGCCATCCATGGCTCCGCTGGCCGCCTACGCCGGCTCTCAGGGCAGGGGCACCCCCTCCCGGGGAATTCGTAGAGCAGGCCGACGCGCCGCTGCTCGATGGTATGCGTCTGACGCCGGCGGCGGAAAACGCCGCCGATTGCGCGGGCCGGCTTGCATCCCCGCGGCGGATGCATCCGAATGCGGGTTCGGAGCCGTTCATTTCTTTCGAGGGCGCAGATGAGCAAACGGTGCGTGCTGGCATATTCGGGCGGGTTGGACACGTCGGTCATCCTCGGATGGCTGATCGAGCAGGGCTACGAGGTCGTGGCCGTGTACGTCGATCTCGGGCAGCCCTGCGAGGATCGGGAGGCGATCCTCAAGAAGGCCCGCGACTGCGGCGCCGTGAAGGCGCTGATCGTGGACGTCCGCGAGGAACTGTGCCGCGACCTCGCCTTCCCCACGATGCAGTGGCAGGCCCGCTACGAGGGCACGTACCTCCTGGGCACGTCGATCGCCCGGCCGCTGATCAGCAAGGTGTGCGTCGAGATCGCGCACCGCGAGGGCTGCTCGGTGTTCGCCCACGGCGCCACCGGCAAGGGCAACGACCAGTGCCGGTTCCAGCTGGCGGCGGAGGCCCTCGACCCGGGCATCAAGCTGCTCGCGCCCTGGCGGATCGCCGCCTTCCGCGAGCGGTTCCCGGGCCGCCAGGAGCTGATCGAGTTTTGCGAGGCCCGGCAGATCCCCGTGAAGGCCTCCAAGGGCAAGCCCTACAGTTCCGACGAGAACTGCCTGCACACCAGCTACGAGGCCGGGGCGCTCGAGGAACTGACCACCGACGGCTTCGGACTGGTGGAGTTCGGCATGACCGTCTCGCCGCAGGCGGCGCCCGACGCCGTGGAGACGGTGCGGATCGACTTCGAGCGGGGCGTGCCGGTGCGGGTCAACGGCAAGACCCTCGCCCCCCACGAGATCGTGCTCGCGCTCAACGCGATCGGCGGCCGCAACGGTGTCGGCCGCACCGACATCGTCGAGAACCGCTTCGTGGGCATGAAGAGCCGCGGCGTCTACGAGGCGCCGGGCATGACGTTGCTCTACGAGGCCCACCGCCTGGTCGAGCAGATGACGCTCGACCGCGACCTCGTGCACCTCCGCGACCGGCTGGCGCCGGAAGTGGCCGAGATGGTGTATTACGGCTTCTGGTACTGCGCGAAGATGGACGCGCTGCTGGCCTTCATCCGCGAGGCCCAGAAGCCGGTGACAGGCACCGTGGAGCTAAACCTCTACAAGGGCAACGTCCTGGTGAAGAGCCGGGAGAGCGGCCAGAGCCTCTACGACGCGGCCATCGCGTCGATGGAGGGGGGCGGCTCCTACGACCAGACCGATGCCGAGGGCTTCCTGCGGATCATGGGCCTGCCTCTGCGGGTGCAGGGGCAGGTGCGGCCGCGCCGCGGCTGATGATGGAGGCCGGCGTGCAGACCGCGGTCGTGTCGCTGCTGGTGCGGATCGACGCCCGGCGGCCCGCATCGTGGCTGGCGTGCGGCATCGCGGCGGCGGCCGTCGCGGGGCTGGCGGCGACGGCCGGCGGCGTGGATGCGGTGGCAGCCGCGATCGCCTGCGGTGGCTGGGCGGCGGCTGCGGCCGGCCGGCCGCCTGCGGGGCCATTCCCCGGCATGCCGCGGCTCGCTGCGGTGTGGTGGGTGGTGCGGGCCGCGTGGCCTGTGATTGGCTGCCTCGTCGGTGCGGCGGGGCGGTGGTGCACGGTGGGCGACGGGTTGGCGATCGGCGCAGCGTGCGGGCTCGGGGTCGCGGTGGCGGTCGCCGTAACGGCGAAGGCCGCGGCCGGAGCCGCCGCGGCCGCGGACGCGACGAGCCTCGGGCTGGTCTGCTCCGCGGCGACGGCCGCTGCGGGCATGGGCGGCCGGTCGGTGTCGGAAGCGCTGGCCTGCGCCGGCGCGGCCACGGCCGTGATCGCGGCGGCGACGTGGTCCGCGGGCCGTTGGGGCCGCGGCTGGTCGTGGACCGCCGATGGGCGGCCGCGGGCGGCGGCGACGTTCGCCGACCTCGCCATGTTTCGCGGTGGCCTGCGCTGGGCCTTGTCGGCGCTGGCGATGGCCACGTCGCTGGTGGGCATGGCGGCCTGGTACTTCCTCGCGCCGACGGCGGCGGCGGTCGGCATGCTCGCGGCCCTGGGCTGGTTCACGGCGCTCGCGGCGCCTGCCGCAACGCTCGGGCCTCCCTGCCACGGCGGCTGGGCACGACTGGCGGCCACGGCCGGCGGGGCCGACGCGGACCACCGGGCGGCGGGATCACTGGCCGCGCGGCGCTGGGCGGCGGCGGTCGCATACGGCTATGCCGCCCTGCTCGGCTGGCCGCCGCTCGTGGCGGGGCTCTTGCGGACGGCCGAGGCTGGATTCGATCCGCTGGCGGCCGGGCTCTGGCCGTGGCTCACCGTCGCGGCGCTCGCCGTCGCGGCGGCGGTGCTCGTCGTCCTCGTGCGGTGTGCCGCGCTCGTGGGGTGCAAGGGGGAGACGGCGCTCGCCGGGGTGGCATGCCTGGTCGTGTTGGTGCTCGTCGGGGCCTTGCCTGCCCTGTGCGGCCTGCCCAGAGGCCCGGAAGAAACCCGAGTTGAGAAAATGGCCCGTTGGGAACGATAAAGAGTGGGTTCGTAACGGTCGTGCCGGTTTCGCCACCATCCGCCAGGAGGGTCGTTGTGCGCTGTAATGGAATGAACGTCTGGGCCCGCCAGGCTCTGCAGGCGGTGTTCGCATCCCTCGTCGTCGGATCGTCGTGGTGCCTGGCCGGTAGTTTCCCGCCCAGTGAGACGATCTTTCCCGCGACCACGCGGGCCTGGCTGAGCGTTCCCGACACCCGGGGGCTTCAGGAGCGTTTCGACCGCACACCATACGGCCAGCTCGTCGCCGACCCGACGATGAAGGCGTTCGTGGACGGGTTCCGCGACCAGCTTTCCAAAAACGGCAAGCAGCGGCTGGCGAAGCTCGGGCTGACCCTCGAGGACCTGGGCAAGGTGCCCGGAGGCGAGGTGGCCGCGGCCGCGATCGAGGCCACGCCCGGGGTGCTGTCCACCGTGCTGCTGGTCGATACGACGGGCCACGAGGCCGAGGCCAAGGCGCTCGTGGACCGGATCGCGGAGCGGCTCCTCGAACGCAAGGCGACGAAGATCACCGTGCCGAACGCACCTCCGCAGCTTACCGTCTACCAGCTGCCGCCCGAGCAGGACGGCCGCGCCGACGCGCCGGCCCGCGACCGGAGGGTGGCGTTCGCGCTCGCGCCGGCGGCGCTCGTGGTCGGCGACGACGCCGTGCAGGTCGGCCAGGCCTTCGCGGTGCTCGCCCAGGGGCGGCAGGACAGCCTGGCGACGAATCCGTCGTTCACGACGGCGTTGGGCCGCTGCGGCAGGGAGATCCCGGCGACCGCGGCCCCGATCCGCTGGTTCATCGATCCGCTCGGCTTCGCCAAGGCCTACCAGGCCAGCAATCCTCCGCGCGAGAAGCGCAAGGGGCCGGACTACGTGGCGATCCTCGGGCGGCAGGGGTTCGACGCCGTGAAGGGGATTGGCGGCGTGGTGGCCTTCGATCACGCCGGCCATTCCCTGCGGCATCACACCCTCGTGCACGCCCCCGCCCTGCCCGGCCGCGAGCCGTTCGGGCCCGAGCGGTTCGACCTCGCCGCCCGGATGCTGCGGTTTCCCGACACCGAGGGCATCGTGCCGCCCGCCTGGGCGCCGCGGGAGCTGGCGGGCTGGACTTCGCTGCAGTGGGACCTGCAGACGGCGTTCACCTCGATCGAGACCCTGTTCGACGACGTGGTCGGCGAGAAGGGAACCTTCGACGACGTGATCGCCTCGCTGAAGGAGGATCCGGACGGCCCGCAGATCGACCTCCAAAAGGACATGGTCGCCGCGCTCGGCAAGCGGGTGACCCTCCTCTCGCACCATGTCGAGCCGATCGGCACCGACAGCGAGCGGATGGTGATCGCCATCGAGGCCATCGACCCGCAGCGGGTCGCGACCACCGTTGCCAAGACGATGGCCGCCGACTCCGACATGCAGAAGATTCAGATCGGCGAGCACGAGGCGTGGGAGCTGATCGACCGGTCGATGGCGATCCCGCAGATCGAGGTCGAGACGCCCGGCGGCGCCGTCGCCCATGCCGACCGGCACGAGGGTGACGACGACTCCGCCCATCGCCGCCGCCAGCGGCTCCGCGAGAAGGAGGAGAAGCTGCTCCCCCACTCGGCGGTCACGGTGGCCCACGGGCACCTCCTGATCGCGTCGCACCGCGACATCCTGGAGCGGGTGCTGGCGAACCCCGGCGGCGCCGACTCCCTCGCCGCCGCGGCCGACTACAAGGCCACTGCCGCCGAGCTGGCCCGACTGTTTCCCGGCAAGGCGGCGGTGCGGTCGTTCGGCCGCGAGGACGAGACGATCAAGCCGACCTACGAGCTGCTGCGGCAGGGCTCGATGCCCAAGTCGAAGAGCGTGTTCGGCCAGCTGCTCAACGGCATCCTCGGCGACGGCAAGCCGGGCACGGTCCGCGAGCAGAAGATCGACGGCAGCACGCTGCCGGAGTTCGAGAGCGTGCGCCGCTACTTCGGCACCACCTGCCTGGGCATGGAGACGACGGAGGAGGGCTGGTACATGGCGGGTGCCGCTGTGCCCCGCTCCGACCGCAAGCCGGAGGTGGCCCGCAGCCCCGAGGCGCCCGCGGGGCGCTGACTGCCCGTGGAAAAAGCCCTCCATGGCCTTTTTCCACTTGGCCGACCGGTGGAAACGAGGGGTTTCCACGGTCGGCATTCCTCGCATTCTGCTCGGGCAGACTTGTTCCACAGTCTGCTAGGGCCGGGCGGCCCGCGGGCTGCAATCGGCTATCCTGTTTCTATTCGCCCGTCCTCGGATGCGCCATGCTCCAGACCACTCTCCTGCACCCTGACATCCTTCGTGTCTTGGCCCTGGCCGGCCATCACTCGCGGGTGCTGATCGCCGACGGCAACTATCCGGCCGCGAACAAGCGCGGCCCGCGGGCGGAGCTCGTCCCGCTCCAGCTCACGCCCGGCGTGCCCACGGTCGCCCAGGTGCTGGAGGCGGTCCTGGCCACGGTGCGGATCGACGAGGTGTGCACGATGGGCGTGGACCGGTCCGACCCCTACGCGGCGGCGACGCCGGGCGACCCGCCGGTGTGGGCGGAGTATCGGCGGATTCTGGCCGCCGCGGGGTCGCCCTGTGAGCTGCGGCCGATCGTGAAGTGGGACTTCTACGATGCGGTGACGTCGCCCGACCACGTGCTCACGATCCAGACGGCCGACACCCGGCCATGGGCCAATCTCCTCCTCACGCTCGGCTGCCGGACGTTCGCCTGACGCCTGCAGCGATAGCAGGCTGCGAAGTCGCATCGGAACCTCTCGGCGCCAGAGAAGCGTCGCGGCGATCGATACCGCCCCGCCAGCGCCGCTGCCGGGAAGCCCGAAGCGCGAGCTGAGGGAATACGCGTCGCTGCACTGGAAACCGCACCACATTCCCTCGGCTCGCGCCTTGGTCAAAGAGCCATCCATCCAGGCGATGAGCGACGGCCATGGCGATCGCCAACGCATCGGCGGACTGGTGGCGGCGGACTTCCTGGCACGGGTCGCCGCCAATCATGGAGAGATCCGCCTGGCCGTCTGCGACGGTCGTCAGCTTTGACGGCAGCAGGCCCACGGTCGACGTCATCCTGGGTCGCGGGCGGACTCCTGCCCGCCATCTGGGCAGCCGGTGAAAGCGGACGCCGCGCCGCTGTCGGGTGCCGGAAATCCGCTCCCGTCCCCAACTCCCCGCCCGGGTTTGAAGCTCCTGAGGTAAGACGATATCTTACCTGCATGAACACCCGCGTCTCGAGCAAAGGGCAGATTGTTCTGCCGGCGGCCGTCCGGCAGCAGGACGACATCAAGCCCGGACAGGAGTTTGAAGTCGAGCGGATCGACCGCGGCGAATATCGACTGCGGCGGTGCGGGCCATCTCCCAATCAGGGACTGGCGGACTGGCTGCTTTCGTGTCCGGAGAAGGGGTTTTTCGTGGAAGTCGCCTCTGAATCGACCAGCGACTTGTGAGCCGCCGTGAAGTTCCTCGTCGATGCAAATGTGCTCGGCGAACCGACGAGGCCGCGGCCTGATCCAAAGGTCGTCAACTGGCTCCGTCGCCATGAACGCGACATCGCTGTCGACCCGATCATTCTGGGGGAGTTGCGATTCGGGATCGAGCTCCTGCCGTCGAGCGGGCGTCGCAAGCGGCTGGAAAAATGGTTCGATAGCGGTGTCGGCCGAATCACCTGCCTCGACTGGACAGCCGAGACGGGCCTCCGGTGGGCAAGGCTCCTCGCTGATATGCGGTCGGCTGGAACGGCCATGCCGGTGAAGGACAGTCTGATCGCAGCCACTGCTTTGGTTCACCGCTTGACTGTCGTCACCCGCAACGTCGCCGATTTCCGCAAGGCAAATCTCAAAGTCCTTGATCCGTTCGGGGCGTGATTCCGATCGCCAAGGGATAGCCCATTTCGTCGGGGCCGGGTTTTGGCATCAGCTCCCTTCCGATTCGCCTCGCGGCGGACACCCTGGCCTAGCCTCGCGGTTCCGGTCACCACGGCCCGCAGAGAACTTGCATCTCCGAGATCAAGAACATTCCTGACAAACAATGAAAAACCCCGCCGGCAGCGTCCCGCCGGCGGGGTCTCTCTCACTTGGCTTGGATAGGGCCGGCCGTCCGCCCCCGGGCCTGCTTCCGCCAACCCTGATTCGACCCTCGGCATGAAGATCCTGAAAATCTACTGCCGCGCCCGCCGCACCATCTCGCGGACTTCCGCAACCCGGCCGGCGATGGCGGCAAAATCGCCCGCGGTGATCCGGTCGGCAGCGATGAGTTCGCCGCCGATGCCCACGGCGCAGGCGCCCGCCTTGAACCACGTGGCGATCGCCTCCGCCGACACCTCGCCGATGCTCGTCGGCAACAGCCGCGTGGCCGGCGCGGGGCCGAGCAGCTGCCTGATGAAGTCGGCGCCGCCGGCAGCCCGCGCGGGGAAGAGTTTCACGATCTCCACTCCCATCTCCTCGGCGGTCGCGATCTCCGTCGCGGTCTGGCAGCCGGGCAGGTAGGCGATTCGCCGCCGGTTGCACAGCCTGGCCACCCGCTCGTTGAACGACGGACCGACGATGAAGTCGGCGCCCTGGGCGATGAACAGCGCGGCGGTCGACTCGTCGACGATCGAGCCCGCGCCGAGGGCCATCTGCGGTAGGTTCCGGCTGCAGTGGGCGGCCACCGCGCGAAATACCTCGATCGCCCGGTCGCTGCGATTGGTGAACTCGCAGATGCCGGCCCCGCCCTCCGCCACGGCGGAAACGACGCGGCAGGACGTCTCCGGGTCGGTGTGATTGAAGATCGGCACGAGGCCTTCGTTGAGGAGTCGCTGGTAGACGTCGAGTCGGGTGAAGCGGGCCATGTCGGATTCCCGGGCGGGATGACGATGAAAAGCCGTAGTGTAAAACGATCGATCGACGGACCACAACCGTGCGGGCGATGCCCCCGCCTTCCGCACCGTCGACAGATCGAACCGCGGATGATATCTTCCGCGCATCATCCGAGCCGAGAGGCACGACATCGTTCATGGCAACATGTCTGATCACCGGCGG
>JBIJCJ010000285.1:0-3253 GCA_044344765.1 Pirellulales bacterium
GTGCGCGACCTGCCGGCCGACGTCGCCGAGCGGCTGGCCGCGGGCCGTGCCAGCAGCCTGGGCCTCGGCGTCAGGCGACTGTCGCCGGCCGCGGCCGCCACGCTTGCGCGGTACCGCGGCACGCTGTGGTTGTATTATCTGCTGGAACTCGATTCGGCCGCCCTGGCCGCGACGGCCGAGCTCGATACCTCCCGGCTGACGCACATCGCTGCCGACGCCTTGCACGCGCTGACGCAACGGACGGACAAGAAGCATGGCCTCGTCCTATCGGGATTGAAAACGATCACGCCGGAGCAGGCGGCCGCGCTCGCGGGCTATCGTGGCAGTCTCGATCTCGATGGTGTCAAGTCGCTCGCGCCGGCTGTGGCACGGGCCCTGGCCGCGGGCCGACCGCAGGCGGCCGAGGATCCGAGCGTGGGCGGCTTCAGTCTTCTCGGCCTGCAGCCATGGGATCCCGAGGTCATCCGGCCCCTGCTGGCCACGCGACGCGCGAGTCTCGGTCAGCGGAGTCTCTCCACGCTCACGCCGGAACAGGCCGCCGCGCTCGCCGCCGCCAGCGGAGATCTGCCCCTCGAACTTCCGGGTATTTTTCGCCTCGACGACCCGGATGCCGTGCTCGTGGCCCGGGAACTGGCGCGGACGCGGGGCCTCCTCGCGCTGCCGAACCTCGAGACGGTGTCGCCCGAGGCGCTGGCCGCCCTCGCGCAGGCCGCCGACATCGAGATTCCTCCGCTTGAGGAACTGCGGATCATTCCCCTGTCGGATGGCAACGGCAGCCCCAGCGTCGCCATTCCGGAGCGTTTCCGGTCGCCGTGACGGCGACGAACATCGGCAACGCAGCGGCAGGCGTCGCGATCAGCCGAGTTGCCCCTGCGCCAACGCGTCGAGCGTGATCTGCGACCAGGTCTCGAACCGCTCGCGATCGGCGAGCAGCTGTTCCAGGGTATCGAAGCCGCACTCGACCAGCTCGCTCTCCCGTGAAGCCACCTCGGGCAGCTCCAGTTCCAGCAGGTGGACGATGCCCAGATGCACGCTGCCGACGGCGTTGGAGTCGTCGTTGATGAGCCCGACGCACCGGCTCGTCCAGCCGCCGCCGATGGCGATCTCCTCGGCGATCTCCCGCCGCATGCCGGCCTCGTAGGACGTGTCGTCGCCGTGCTCCCCGTCGGTGCTCGAAATGTGGCCACCGATGCCGACCGACCGCTTCGCCCGCAGCCGGGCCTCGCTCTGACCGCCGCCGCGGGTGTAGGCGAAGTACCGCGGGCTCCCGTCGGCCGCCCGCCAGGCGAGCACACAGTAGGGAATCAGTTGCTTGAACGACGGATCGTCTTCGACCGTCGCCCGCGGCCGCCACGACGTGTGCCGGGGGTCGAGGAGCGCCGGCAGGTAGGCGGCCGTGTCGGCGCAGAAGCCCTGAAACGCCCCAGCTCGGTCGAACAAGGACCGGGGCACCACCAGCACGTCTTCCTGCGGCAGACTCATGACGGGGCAGGATAGCCCAGCCCGCGTCGACCGTGCAATTCACCCACTTTCCGCCCGGCGCCGCCGACAGGCCTTGTACGCTCCCCCATCCAGCCGCGGCTACGTCGCTTGTCACGCTCACACAAAACGAGAGAAGAACTCGTAAAGATCATCAACTCACCAATCAAAGACTACCGATTAACGAAACCGTATCGGCTGGGTCGAGTTTGCCGGCCGCAAGTCACGTGGAGCCCGCCTTGCGTTTCCTGAACTCCTGCCTGGCACTCGACATCTTACTGACCCGCCTGGCGACGACCTTTCAGCGGAGCCAAACGACGGTGGTCGGCCTCGGGCTCGCCTGGTTTCTTACCGCCCTGGCCTGGACGGCCGGATCGCTGCCCGCATCCGTGGCTCGGGCCGAGGAGCCGGGTCCCATCCTGCTGGAGCCCCGGGAGGAGACCTACGTGCCGTCACTGCCGGTCCCGGGACCGGCCGCCGCGTTCCTGGAACAGGAGGACTTCTTTCTCGACATCGAACCCATCGATCCCGACATCCTCCTCGCCCAGAAAATCCAGGACCCCGCCATCGAGACGGTGAACGAGATGACCGCCCGGCCCGCAGGGAGCGGCGGGCGGAGCGGCGCCGGAGAGTGGTGGGACTCCATCCGCGACCCGGCGATCCGCACCGTGGACGAGCAGACCCGGGACACCGGAAAGAAAGACGACAAAAAGAAGAAGGACGAAAAAAAATGGTTCGAACGGATCAACATCCGGGGCTACACGCAGTTTCGCATCAACAGCGTGCTCTGGAATGACGAGAGCCAGGCGCCGCCCTACCACCCCGCAGACCGCTCCATCGGTCCCTTCAACGAGTTCTTCATCCGCCGCTGCCGGATCATCTTCTCGGGCGACCTCAGCGACCGGCTCTACTTCTACATCCAGCCCGACTTCGCCGCGGGCATTCCGGGCGTCCGCGACGGCGCGATCAACTACGCCCAGCTGCGGGACTGCTACGGCGACGTCTACCTCACCAAGAACAAGGTGAATCGCGTCCGTGTCGGCCAGTCGAAGATCCCCTTCGGCTGGGACAACATGCAGTCGAGCTCCAATCGCCTCCCGCTGGACCGCTCCGACCCGATCAACAGCCCGATCAACGGCGAACGCGGCATGGGAATCTTCTACTATTGGACGCCCGAGGAGGCCCAGGATCTCTACAAGGAGGTGCTCGACGAGGGCCTCAAGGGGTCGGGCAACTACGGCGTGTTCGGCATCGGCGTCTACAACGGCCAGGGCGTCTCCCGGGCCGACGCCAACAGCAACATGCACTTCGTGATGCGACTCGAGATGCCCTGGAAGACGGACAGCGGCCAGATCATGGAGGCGGGCGTGCAGGCCTACACCGGCAGCTACTCTCCCTACCTGGCGCCGATCGAGACCACCTTCGGCGATGTGGTGCCCGTCGTCGATCCGGCCAACGGCGTCCTCGACCAACGGATCGCGGGCACCTTCGTCTACTATCCGCAGCCCTTCGGCATCACCACGGAATGGTCGGTGGGCGACGGCCCCCAGCTCACCGGCCTCGACCAGCCGCAGCCGGTGATCGTCAGCCGGCCTCTCAACGGCGGCTACGTGCTCGTCAACTACAAGATCGACTCCAAGAAGTACGGCACGATCTTCCCCTATTTCCGCTGGCAGCAGTACAACGGCGGCTATCTGTGGGAACGCAACAGCCCCGACACGTTCGTCAACATCTTCGACCTCGGCGTCGAGTGGCAGATCCAGCCGCAGATGGA
>JBIJCJ010000284.1:0-3253 GCA_044344765.1 Pirellulales bacterium
TCGGGATGCTTCGCCTCCAGTTCACGGAGCTCGTCCACGAGCCGGTCGTACTCGCGGTCGGAGATTTTCGGCGCCGCTTCGACGTAGTACTTCCGGTCGTGATGGCGGATCTGGTCGCGGAGCTTCGTGATCCGCGTGGCGGCCGATGCGGTCACGGTTCAACGGCTCCCGTCGCGGCTGTCGAGGGCCACGGCGCCGACCGTGGCGATGGCGAGCACGACGAGCTCGCCGACGAGGATCGCGGTGCCGTGGCGATCCATCACGGCCATCAGTCCCGTGCTCGCCATCCGCGAGGTCTCCGGCCGCACGCCGCGGAGCACGGACAGACAGTAGCTGGTGGCCGTGAGCGTGAAGGCGAGCCCGGCGAGGCCGAGCAGGATGTAGAACGGATTGCGGCGGCGGCGGGGCATGAGGGCGGCTCTGGGGGCGACAGTGGTGCAACCGGCATCTTGGCGACGAAACAGCCCGACGAGCCCAACCCGGCTCGCGGGCGGCATGAGTTGCGTCGCTGGCGAAGGTCCGTGTCTTGGCCTTGCGTGCCTCGGCCAAGCCAGTCCGCATCCTCACGCCGACCCGCTCGCCTGACCCCAACGGCAGCGCGGCCGGTGAGTTCGAGAGCAGGGTGACGAACGGGGGAAGAGTATAGATCCCCCGTCACATACGGCTCACACTTGATCCTCGCGCATGGTCGGCTTTGCCCCGATGGTGGAAGGAAAATCGAGCGTGACAAGGATCCCAGAAGCGATCCCAGAAGCCCCCGGCGGGAGCCGGGGGGTGACGGGCTGCGCCGGAATGACGGGTCGCCCCGCGGGTTTTGGGAGAACGCGAGAAGGCGATCCACAAGTCTACGGAGTGGACCGCGTCACCCCCGGGCTTCCGCCCGGGGCTTTTGGGGAGGAACACGCGAGGATCAACTGCGAGCCGTCTCAGGCGGCCTGGGCACGGGCGAGGAGAGCGTCGGCCGCAGCGACGACGTCTTCGACCGTGATGCCTGCCATCGAGGCCGTGTCGTGCTTGCGGTCGTCCCATTTCGGCCGCAGCGCCGCCGGCGGCTCGAGGCACATGTGACCGGGGCCGTAGGGGCCGTTGCGGGTGGCGGGCACCGGGCCGAAGAGGCCGACGCAGGGAGTGCCCACCGCCGCTGCGAGGTGCAGGGGGCCCGTGTCGGACGAGATGAAGACCGCCGCCATGCGGGCGAGCTCGCCCAGATCCTGGAGGCTCGTGTCGGGGGCCACCACGGCCGCGCCGCACGACTCGGCGGCGATCCGCTCGGCGGCGGTGCGTTCGGCTGCCCCGCCCCAGGCGACGACGACCGGCTGCCCGTGGCGGCGATACAGGCCGCGGGCCACGGCGGCGAACCGCTCCACGGGCCAGAGCTTCGAGGCCCAGCCGGCGCCCGGGTTGATGATCACCGGTGGCCGCGGGAGCCGCAGTGACGCGACCCACTGCCTCATTCGCAGCCGGCTCACGGGCCAGTGGGGCATGTCGAAGCTGGCCTGGGCGACGTGTACGCCGAGGGGGGCGAGCAGCTCGCAGTTGCGATCGACGACGTGCGCGGCGGTCGGCCTTACCGCATGCGTGTAGGCCAGCCAGGCCTGCTCGCGCGACGCCGGCTTGGCGAACCCGATCCGCGTGGCGGCGCCGGACAGCCAGGTGGCGACGCCGCTCTTGAGCAGGCCCTGCATGTCGATGGCGACGTCGGGCCGGAAGTCGCGCAACTGGCGCCGCAGCGCGAGCACCGCCCGCGGCGCCTTCAGCCAGCCGCGCGGGAGGCGGAAGATGTGGTCGATCGCAGGATGGCCGGCGAGCACGTCGGCCGCCCGGCCCTCCACGGCCCATCCGATCCGCGCATCGGGAAACGCCCGCCGCAGGGCCACGGCCGCCGGCACGCCGTGGAGCACGTCGCCGATGGCGGAGAGTTTGACGACGACGATGGAGCGTGGAGCGGCCATGACGCGCGGATTCCCGAGAGGTGGAGAAGGATCGCGGGAGCCCGTTGGCCCGGCAAGGCCAGTTTTTACCGGGAGCCCGCGGGCGGGCAGACGGTTGGAGCGATCCGTTCGTCGCGCCGCGGGTGAAAGTCCGCGCTGCCGGGAGCCGCAGGCGTTCGGGGGACGGCTTTTCGGGCCCCCGGCGGAATCGCGGGGATCGACATGCCGCGAATATCCAAGGCTCACCGATAGAATCTGGTCCTGATCCGCCCCTGGCGTTAAGGATCTCGATCGTCTTGAAAGGATCTGATCGGTGACAGGCGAACTTCTCGATCTGCATGTCAGGCGGCCTCTTTGGACTGCCATGCAGTCGTGCGAGGTATATTGTGTTGCGGGCTGCTGCGGCCCCAGTGCGTTTGACTTGTCTCCCGCGCTCATGCGCCACTGGGTGAAAACGGCGAGTGCGGAGGAAATCAGGATTGCGATGCTGCAATTGGACAGACTGATCGACCGCGCCAAGCGTCATCAGGGACCCTTTCAATTGAAGTTCTTCGGTCATATCGGCAGCACCAACGATGCAGTTGCCTGGCTCGACCAGGTGAGGGTCTGCCTTACGGAGGCATGTCAGCCTGCAGCTTGAATCTTCGAGAGCGGCCTTGGGGCCGGACCGTTCGTCGCGGGCGGTGCTCGTGCAGAAAAAAGGGGGGCGTGCCGCAGCCCGCGGTTCGGGCGCGACTCAATTGGTCACCGAGGACCTGAACCACGGGCAGGATTACGGCGGCGTACGGGCCATCAATCCCTTTCGGTGAATCCGCGACCGAGGCCCTTTCCGCAACCACCGTGCCGAACAGGATTGCCTTGGATGGCTTTGTCCACGGACAGCCAGGCGTCTGCCGCCCAGCTTTTCACGCCGCGGGCGGCGGATTTGCGACAGCTACGGGCAAGGGCTATCCTTTTTTTGGCCGAAAGTCCGCCGTCCGCTCCCGAAGCGTGGAGTTCTGAAGATGCCCTGCCGCATCGTGCCCAGCCTGATCGGCCAGGTAGTCATCGTCGGCATGCTGCTGTTCGGGGCCGTCGGCTCGCGGGCCGCGGAGCCGTCGCCGGACGGGGTCGCGTTCTTCGAGTCGAAGATCCGTCCGGTGCTGGTGGCCAAGTGCTACCAGTGCCATTCGGCGGAGGCCCAATCTGCGGGCCGTCTCAAGGCGGAGCTGCTCCTCGACACCCGTGACGGGATGCTCAAGGGGGGTGAGAGCGGCCCGGCGATCGTGCCCGGCGACAAGAAGAAGAGTCTGCTCCTCGACGCCGTCGCGCACCAGGGGCTG
>JBIJCJ010000286.1:0-3195 GCA_044344765.1 Pirellulales bacterium
CTGGGGCGGGCCGCGGCGCGAGTACGCCGCGATCAAGTTCTTCCTCTACACGCTCCTCGGCAGCGTGCTCATGCTGCTGGCGATCCTGATGCTCTACTTCACGAGCGACCTGCGGCAGCTCTCGCCCGAGCAGCTCCAGGCGGCCCACGTGATCGCCCCCGGCCTCGACGCCGCCGCCGCGGCCGACGCCGTCAATGCCATCAAGACGGCCAAGGATCCGGTGCACACCTTCAACCTCCTCGCCCTGGCGCAGCTTGGCCAGCTGCCGCAGTCGCCGTTCGCGGCGGTCAACCTGTGGGGCATGTCGCTCGAGACATGGGCCTTCCTGCTCCTGCTCATCGGCTTCGTGATCAAGGTGCCGGTGGTCCCGGTGCACACCTGGCTCCCCGACGCCCACGTCGAGGCCCCGACGCCGATCTCGATGATCCTCGCCGGCGTGCTGCTCAAGCTCGGCGGCTACGGCATCCTGCGGATCTGCTATCCGATCTGCCCCGGCGCCGGCCTGACGCTCGCCTGGCTGGTGTGCGGGCTGGGCGTGGTGTCGATGGTCTACGGGGCCTTCGCCGCGCTGGCCCAGAAAGACTTCAAGCGGATGGTGGCATACAGCTCCGTCAGCCACATGGGCTACGTGATGCTCGGCCTGGGCGTGTGGAGCGCCGTGGCGGGCAACGAGTTCCGCTGGGACGCCTGGGCCCAGGGCGTGAACGGGGCGATGTTCCAGATGCTGGCCCACGGCATCTCCTCGGCCGGCATGTTCTTCATGGTCGGCGTGCTCTACGACCGGGTGCATCACCGCAACCTCGAGGAGTTCGGCGGGATCTTCAACCGCATGCCCGTCTACTCGGGCCTCGCGGTGGCGGTGTTCTTCGCCGGCCTCGGCCTGCCGGGCCTGTGCGGCTTCATCGGCGAGGTGCTCGTCACGCTCTCCAGCTGGAACTACAGCCGCGTGCTGGCCGTGATCTCGGCGTTCACCGTGATCCTCACCGCCGGCTACATCCTGTGGGCCATCCAGCGGGTGTATCTCGGCGCGGAATACAAGGGGCCGCACGGCGACCACCTGACCCCGATCACCGGCCGCGAGCTCTCGATCGCCGTGCCGCTGGTGTTCTTCGCGATCCTGTTCGGCGTGGCGCCGCAGCTGATCTTCAACTACGTCACCCCGTCGGTGAACCGGCAGGTCGAGACGCTCGCCGACTGGACGCGGCGGGTGCGGCCCGACGCCCCGGCCGCCCAGCCCGCCCTCGCCTCCACCCCGGCCGCCCCCGCGGGCCGCTGATCCTCGAACCCCCATCGCTGCACCGTGGAAATCGGATCCCTCATCACCGGCGCGATCACCGACACGCTCACCGTGTCGCTGCCGCTGTTTCGCGTCGAGCTCGCCATCGCGGCGACGATCGTGCTCCTGCTGCTGTGCCGGATGCTGCCGGTGCTGCGGAATGCCGACTCCGCCCTGATCGCCCTCGGCGGCGCCGCCTTCGCCCTCTGGTATGGCTGGTGCGACCTGCGCGGCCTGCCCGGCGCGCCGTGGGCGGGCCTCGAGGGGGCTGGCGTACCGGCCCGGCAGGAGCTGTTCGGCGGCCTGCTCGTGTTCGATTCGTTGACGGCGTCGATCCGGCTGCTGCTGGCCGGGTTCCTGGTGCTGTATGTCCTGTTCACGAAGGTCTCCGGCATTCCGGACCGCGAGGACGGCGCCGACTTCTACACGCTCGTGCTCGGTGGCGCCCTCGGCATGTGCCTGATGGCGTCGGCGAACCACCTGCTGATGCTGTTCATGGCCGTGGAGATGGCGAGCGTCCCCTCCTACGCCCTGGCCGCGATCCTCAAGGGCCGCAAGGCGGCCTCCGAGGCCGGGCTCAAGTACGCCGTGTACGGCGCCGGTGCCGCGGGCATCATGCTCTACGGGATCAGCCTCCTGGCCGGCGTGACGGGCACCTGCCATCTGCCGAGCATGGCGGGCGAACTCGCCCGGATCGTCGGTGAGGGCGGATCCGGCGGCGAGGTGCTCGTGCTCGCCCTCGGCGGGCTGATGGTGGCCGTCGGATTGGCGTTCAAGCTTTCGGCCGTGCCGTTTCACTTCTGGTGCCCGGACGTGTTCGAAGGTGCGGCGGCCGAGGTGGGAGCCTTTCTCTCCGTCGCCAGCAAGGCGGCGGCAGTCGCGCTGCTCTTGCGGCTCGCCTTCGGGCTGGGCACGACCACGGCGGCCGGGGCCGCCGCGGCCGCGGGGAGCGGCGAGATCCGGCACTTCATGGTGTATGTGATCGCCCTGATGGCCGCCGTCACCTGCACGCTCGGCAACCTCGCGGCCTACGGCCAGACGAACATGAAGCGGCTGCTCGCCTACTCGACGATCGCCCATGCCGGCTACCTGATGATGGGTGCGGCCGCGGCGGTGGCGCTGATGGGCGTGAGCTCCGCGGGTGCCAGCCGGGCCGTGGCGGCGCTGGTGTTCTATCTGGCCACCTACCTGTTCATGAACCTCGCCGCGTTCGCGATCGTGGCCCTGCTGCGGAACCGGCTGCGGAGCGAGGAGATCGCCGCCTACGCGGGGCTCGTGCGGACGAGCCCGGGCATCGTGGTCGCCACGACGGTCGTGCTCGTGAGCCTCATCGGCCTGCCGCCGCTGGCCGGATTCGTCTCGAAGTTCCTCGTCTTCTCGTCACTCGCCGAGGCGATCCAGGCGGGGGCGGAGAAGCCGCTGATGCTCGTGCTCCTCGTCGTGGGCGGCGTGAACACCGTGATCAGCCTGTTCTACTACCTCCGCGTGCTCAAGGTGATGACGTTCGATCCGCCGCCGTCCGACCGCGTCGGCGAAGCGTTGCCGCTCGTGTCGCTGCCGGGCGGCGTGGTCACGGCGCTCGCGGTTCCGGTCGTGCTCCTCGGGCTGTTCTGGTCCGGGCTGTACGCGGCGGCGCAGCTTGCCGGCACGTTCGCCAGCTAGGGAATCCAGACCATGCCCGCCTCCGCTCCGCTCCGCCGCCTCGTCGCCACCCTCGAGTCGTCGCTGGCGATGTACATCTCCGATTCCGGCATTTGGTCGTACCCGGGACCGGAGGAGATCAAGCTGGCGCTCGCCGATCTGGTGGGCGACCACAGGAGCCTGCTCGACCGAGCCGGCACGGTGCTCGCCGAGCGTCAGGTCGCGGCCCCACGGACGGCCTACCCGCTCTCGTTCACGGCCCTGCACGACCTCGACCT
>JBIJCJ010000109.1:0-11975 GCA_044344765.1 Pirellulales bacterium
TGGCCGTCACCACCGACGTGGTCGGCGTGATCAAGAGCGTGATCGCCGCCGAGGAGGCCGCCTGCGCCCAATACAAGAAGATCATCAAGGCGGTCGAGGGTGAGGACTACGTGACGCAGGACATGTGCATCCGTCTCCTCGCCGACGAGGAGGAGCACCTCGTGCAGTTCAAGGGCTTCCTCAAGGAATACACGGCGGGCTGAACAGGCAGCCCGCGGAGGACGCCCGGGGCTTGGTGATGGCCACGCGTCACCCCCTCGCTTCCGCGAGGGGCTTCCGGGGCGCGGTCGCACGGTCTTCCGGTCGCACGGTCCTCCGGTCGCACGGTCTTCCGGTCGCACGGTCTTCCGGAAGCCCCCGGCGGGAGCCGGGGGGTGACGGGTTGCCCGCGGCGCGTTTTATGGAACGCGCGAGGATCTAGTGTGATCCGTATGCAACGGGAGTTTTTGGGGCCAGAATGAACTCCTTTGATGGCTGACGTTGCTGACGCCGTCGGTGGCCAAGAAGGGTATCGCTGCGATGAGTATGGCGTCGTGCATCGGCTGTGAGGCCGCGGTCCGTCGGGTCGTGGAGGCAAACCGCCAGGAGCGGCGGCAGACACGAACCGCGCTCGCCTATCCCGCGCTCGTGTGTGCGCTCGCGGCTCTCGGCATCTGGTGGCTTGGCAGTTCCGGTTTTCCGCACGAGGGCCTGATCGTGTCGCCGGCCGGGCCGGCGGTGGCCGACCGGACGATCCCCTCCGGGCGCTTCCTGCGGTCGATCGGCTGGCCCGCCGCCGGCGGATGTGCCGCGGTCGTGGTCGCCATCGCCGCGTGGTGGTGGGCCGCCCGCAAGCGACCGCGGCAGTCGGGGCGGCACGAGGCGCTCGCCTGCGAAGTGCGGGCCGCGGCCACGGCGGCCGGCCTGCCGGCCGATGAAGAGGAGCGGCTCGTGGGCGAGGTGTGCGGCGGAATGTCGCACGGCCGGAGGCAGTACGGCGATGCTCCACCGCTGGCCGCGCTCGCCCGGTCGCTCGCCGATCCGGTCGAGCGGGCCGAGGCCCTGCACGCGACCGCCGATTTCTACTGGCTGCTCGACGAACGCCGCCGCCGGCGGCGGGAGTGGCTGCTGCCGATCTGCGGCATTCTCGCCGCCGGGTTCATCGTGCTGCTCTACGGTGTCGCCATGGTCGGGCCGCTCGCCGACTTCATGACCGCCATCGCCACGCAGCCCCCCGGCGGCCCCGGGAGCGGCATGCCATGATGCCCGACCCGCTCCTCCGCCGGCACGCTACCGACGCGCTCGCCCGCCACGCTTCCGCCGCGCCCGTGATCCGCGCCGTCGCGGCCGAACTGGGCCCACGCGAAGGCCGGCCGTGGCTGGCGATGGCCGACGCGCTCGCCCGCGGCGACGTGGCCGCAGCCGCGGCGGCGGCGGCCCGCGATCCCGCCTGCTGGATGCCGCTCTTCTCGACGCCGGCGGGCGACCCGCGGCTCTGGGGCCGGATCGTCGCGGCGGCCGGCGCGCCGGCCGGGCAGGTCGAATCCGGCTGGACGATGCTGGCGTATCCGGTCGCGCTGGCGATCCTCGCCATCGGACTGCCATACGGACTGTCGGTCGTGATGGTGCCGCTCTTCGCGGGCCTCTTCGACAACTGGGATCTGGAACTCCCCCTCGTCACGCAGTGGGTGCTCTGGATCGCCGGCTTCATGCGGAGCGTCTGGAAGCCGCTCGTGGCCGCCGGTCTGATCGTGGTTTCGGGCTGGGCACTGGCGCGATGGTGGATGCGACGCGGACCGGTCGTGGCGGCCGCGTTCACGCGGCATCTCGCCCGGCTCGTGGAGGCGGGCGTGCCCCGGGCCGAGGCGGTCGAGCTCGCCGCCCGGGCGATGCGCGTGCCGGCGGTGAGCCCGGCCCGGCCGCGGCGGCCGCTGACGCACGCCGCCGTCGCGGCGCTCGCCTACGACCCGCCGGTGGCGGGCGGTCTCCTCGACGCCGTCGCCGACTGCCACTCGCTGCGGGCCGTCGACGGCACGGGCGCTGCCTGGAACATCTTTCGGACGTTGGCCTCCTGGATCGTCTTCGTCGTCGTTGGGTTTTACGTGCTTGCGCTCTTTCGTCCGCTGATCCATTTGTTTTGGAATTTGAGCTGATCGATCTCTCGAGGCTGGAATCTTGTTTCGCCTGCCCACACCCCGCGCCATCTGGAGAAGCCTGCCGGGCCGCTGGGCGAGCCGCGCCGAGTCGGCGCAGGTGGCCACGCTCCTCGCCGCCTGCCGCACGCTCGACGTGCCGCCGGCGCCGCTGCTCGAGGCCTGGGCGCAGGATAGCCGTGGCCGTCAGGGCAGGCGGCTCGCGAAAGCCGCCCGCTATCTCGAGGCGGGCGGCCAGCTCGCGGCCGTGCCCGACCGGGTGCCCGGACTGATGTGCGACGACCATGCCGTGGCGGTGCGGTTCGGCGGGAAGACCGGGCTCCTCGCGGCCGTCGTGCGAGCGGCGGTCGCCGCCGACACGGGCGTCGAGGCCGAAAGCCGGCGACGTACCAAGAGCATGGTGCGGTTCGGCACCGTATGGGGCATCCTCGCGATGCTGGTCACGATCTTCCTGACGACCAAGATCGCGCCGCAGATGAGGAAGATCTGGGACGATTTCGGTATGTCGCTGTCACCGGTCACACAACGCTGGCTCGACACCTGCTCATGGGCGGCGGGTTTCGCGTGGCTCCTCGTGCCGCTGGCCGTGCTCGCCATCGTCTGCCGGTTTTCGCCGGCCGTGCGGCGCGAGTTTAGCCGCCCGTTCACGCGCCGCCGCCGCACGGCCGCCGCCCTCGACACGCTGGCGGTCGCGGCCGCCGCCGGTCAGCCGATCCATGCCGCGGCGGACGCGCTCGCCGCCTGCCAGACCGACGGCCGGCTCGCGGTGCGGCTGGGTCGGGCGGCGATCGAGGGGCCGCCGGGCAACGCGCTCGCCACGGCCGGCCTGCTCACCGCCGCCGAAGGCCGCGCGCTCGACGCCACAACCGGTGACACCGCCGCCACGCTCGAGCGGATCGCCGCCCGCCGGCGCGAGGCCCTGCGGCGGCGATCGGCCATCTGGCAGGGGGCGATCGCGCTCGGTCTGCTCGCCTTCGCCGGAGCGTTCGTATTGTGGACGGGGATGGCCTTCTTCATGCCGCTTGCGGAACTCATCGAGCAAGACGCGGGAGTCAAGCCATGACCCTGATCGCCGTGATCCATGAACGCAACGACCGCACCGGCCGCATCCGTGCTCTGCAGGCCGCCACGGCGCGGCGCGGCTTCTCGACCGTGGAGACGATGGCGGCGGTGGCGCTGCTCTCGGTTCTCATGGCCTCTACGATGCCGCTCTTCGTCCGTCACGGCCGGCTGCTCGCCGACGCGAGGCAGGAGCGGATCGCGATCGAGGAGCTCGCCAACCAGGCCGCACGGCTCGTGGCGCTGCCCGGCGAAAACCGCGATGCGGCGGTCGCCGCAGTCGCCCCTTCGGCGGTCGCGGCGCGGCGGCTGCCCGGGGCGCGGCTGACGGCGACGCGGGGGCCGTCGCCGCTCGGCGAACGGGTGGTGCTGCAGCTCGCCTGGGATGCGACGGGCCGTCGCGAGCATCCGCTGGCGCTCGCGGTCTGGCTGCCGGCCGCGCCGGGAGGTGCCCGATGAGCCGTCTGCGACCTCCTGCACGACGCCGCGGCACGACGCTTCTGGAAGTGCTGCTCACGATCACGGCCACGACGGCGGTCATGGGCGTCGCAGTCTCGCTGTTGCACCGGGCGCTGCGGCTGGAATCGGCCTCGCGGGGAGCGATGCAGGCCGAACGCACCGCGCTCGTGCTCGCGCGGCGGTTTCGCGAGGACGTCCGCACGGCCCACGCCGTCGCCTGCACGGCCGACGAACTGCCCGCGGGCGTCGTGGTCCGGGTGCAGCCGGCGGGAGAGGGATCGATCGTCTATCGCGCGGTCGCCGGCGGCCTCGTCCGCGAGGAGCCGCTTCCCGCGGGCCGAGTCGCCCGGGAGACGTTTGCGTTTCCCACGGCGGTGCGGTTTCAGTCGGCCCGCGAAGCGGGCGCGGTGTCGCTGACGGGGAAGGGGGGTGGTGAGCCCGGAGAGGGGCCGCCCGTTGATATCGAGGTCGTGGCGGCGCGCGGTGCCGCGGCCCGCTCCGAGGAGAGCCAGCCATGAGTCGCCAACGGAGTGCCGCTGCCGGTGCGGCCGGCCGCCGCGGGGCGGTGATGTTCATCACGCTCGCCACGCTCGCGGTCGTGGGGCTGATCGCGGCGGCCATGATCCGCGGGGCGATCATCGCGCGGAAGAGCCTGCGTGCCGAGCACGCCCTGCGGCAGGTGGAAACCATCCTCGATGCCGCCGAGGCCCGCGCCCGAGCCCGACTGGCCGCCGGCCAGCCGGCCGGCGAGACGATCGACCTCTCCGCCGCCGACGTCGCCGGCGCGCATGCGGCGCGGGTCGTCGTGACCGCCGAGCCGGCCGGCGCCGATGGCTGGCGGGTGCGGATCATCGCCACGTCGCCCCCGGACGGGCCCGCGGCCATCCGCCGCACCCGCGACATGCTCATCGAGTCTCGTTCATCCACCCCTTCCGCCGCCCAGGAGGCCAGCCCATGATCCGCCCCGTTCCTGCTCCCCGCCGGGAGTCACGGCCTGCCTCGCGAGCCGAGCCGGCCGCGTTCACGCTCGTCGAGCTGCTCGTGGTGATCGCGCTCATCGGCTCGCTCATCGGCCTGCTCCTGCCGGCCGTGGGTGCCGCCCGCGAGGCGGCCCGCCGGGCGGCGTGCTGCAACAACGTCCTCCAGCTCGGACTGGCGCTGCACAACTACGAGTTTCACCGGGAGACGTTTCCTGCCGGCGTGACCGACGCCGCCGGCCCCATCAAAAGCCGGCCCGAGGGCAGGCATGTCAGCTGGATCGTCCGCATCCTGCCGTACCTCGAGGAGAAGGCGCTGGCGGCGCACTTCAAGGACGCCGACGGCGGCTACGCGGCCGGCAACGAACCCGTGGTGGCGACCGTGATCCCCACGCTCATCTGCCCCTCTTCTGTCGCCGCCAGCGTCGAAACCTGGCGGGTCGTGGCCGATCGCGGCGCGGCTGGCGACGATCCGGAAGACTCCGACTTCCGCGAGACCCGCGAGCGGACGGTGGCCGTGTCCAACTACGCCGGCAGCCACCACGATGTCGAGGCCCCGATCGCGGCCGACAACCACGGCATGCTGTTTCTCAACAGCGCCGTGCGGTTCAAGGACATCGAGGACGGCAGCTCCCGCACGCTGCTTGTGAGCGAAAAGATCTCGCCGCAGCGGCAGCCGCACGATTTCGCCTCGCGCGACGATCTGGGCTGGGCCTCCGGCACGCGGGCCACGCTGCGGAACACCTCCCGCTTCAGCGGTGAAGGTCGGCGAGACCGGACGGAAGATGCCGAGCCGGCGAATCCCGACCCGCTCTTCGTGGGCGGCTTCGGCAGTAATCACTCCAGCAAGATCAGCGTGTCGGCCATGGCCGACGGCGCGATCATGCAGCTCACGGATGACATCGACCCCGACGTGCTCCGCCAGCTCGGGCACCGAGCCGACGGCGAGATTCCCAAGGGTTTGCACGACTGATGAGCGACGGCCCGTGCCGTGGCGGCGCGCCGCTCGACCAACTACCAGCCTGGAGGACATGGATGAACTCGAGCCCCGGACCTGCCGGCATCCCCCCGTTGCCCGAATTGCCCGCGCTGCAAGCACCGCAGGGCGATTCCACGGGCGGGCTGATTCCCTACAAGAATCCCAGCGCTCTTGCGGCCTACTACCTGGGGATCGTGAGCGGGCTGCCGATCATCGGACTGCCCTTCGGCATCGTCGCCTTCATCTTCGGCCTCAAGGGGCTCAAGGCGAAGCGTCAGAACCCGGCCGTGAAGGGGACCGTGCATGCCGCGATCGGCATCGGCTGCGGCGGCGTGTTCGCCATCCTCTGGGCGCTGGTCATCTTCTCGCTTGCGATTGCTTTCCTGTCCGCCCGGTGACGGGCGGGTGGACGACGGTCGCGGCGTCGGCGGTCGCATGCGCGCGAACGCGCCGCAGCCAGGCTTCGAGCGTGACGAGCAGCCAGATCTTCGCGCCGTGCCGCGGCCGGAGTCCGCCGAGCCGGCCGGCGAGGAGCCGCTCGAGGTAGTCGCGGTTCACGAGGCCGTAGGGGGCGAGGCCGTCGAGGAGGCGTTCGCGGGCCTGCGGCAGGAGCGGCCCCTGAAACCACTTCTCGACCGGCACGAGCATGCCGCTCTTCGGCCGGTCGATGATGGCCTGCGGCAGGAGATCGGCGACCGCCCGCTTGAGCAGATACTTCTCGACGGCGCCCTTGAGCTTGTGCTGCGGCGGGATCGCGAAGGCGCACTCGACGACGTCGCGGTCGAAGAGCGGCGACCGTGGCAGCACTCCCTCCGGCTCGCTGAGGGCGTCGACCTTGGGGAGGATGTGATGCCCGCCCTTGAAGGTCAGGTTCACGGCCTGCAGCCGGCCGATGAACGATCTGAACCGCGGATCGACGAGGAACGGAGTCAGCTCCGGCTCGAGTGGCCGCTCGGCGAGAGCGGCGTGGACCTCGGGGGCGAGCATCGCCGGCAGGTCGTCGTAGCACTTCAGGTGGGCCCGCAGGTAGGCCCGCTCACGGGCGAGCGACGCGGCGGCTGGGTCCCCGTAGAGCTCGGCAAGCAGCATCGGCAGGTTCTTCGGCCCGCCGAAGCAAGGGTCGCCCCCTTCGCCGTTGAGCATCACGCCGCTCACGGCGGCCGCCTCGCGGAAGAGGAGCGAGTTGGGCACCGTCAGCGGGTCGCCGATCGGGTCGCCGAGCAGGCCGACCGAATCGTCGAGGTTATGCAGCACCGCCTCCGGCGCGACCTCGATCACGCGGTGCTCCGTGCCGCAGTGGTGGGCGACGAGCGAGCTGAACGGCAGCTCGTTGGCGTACTCCGGACCGAACGAGATCGAGAAGGTGGCGACCGGACCGTCGTGCAGCCGACGGGCGAGCGCCACCACGAGACTCGAGTCGAGCCCGCCGGAGAGCGATGCGGCCACGGTGCCTCCCGCCGGCAGCCGGCGGCGCACGGCCGTCTCGAGCCGGCGGCGCAGCAGTTCCCGCAGCGTCTCCTCGTCGTCCCACTCGGCCGGCTCCGGCGGCGGCTGCCAGAAGGTCGTGACCGCGATGCCCGTCGCGTCGGCCCGGAGAGACTGCCCCGGCAGAAGCTCGTGCACGCCGGTCACGAGCGTCTCCCGACCGGGAAGGTAGGCGTAGGCGAGGAAGCGGGCGACGGCCGGGAGGTGGATGTCGGCGGCGACGAGCCCGGCCGCGAGCACGCCGCGGAGCGACGAGGCGAACACCAGGCCGCGTCCGGCGGCCGCATAGAAGAGCGTCCGCTCCCCGATGGCGTCGCGAAACAGCGTGAGCGAACCATCGTGGTCGATAAACGCGAGCACGAACGCCCCGACCACGTCGGCGACGCGGCCCGACCGCACGGCCGCCAGCCAGGCGTCGGGATCGACGAGCGGCGCGTCGTCGAGGAAGCAGCCGTCGTGATCGACGACGATCCCGGGCTGGGCCGTGGGGAGCAGCTGCGCCGTCGGCCCGAGCGCCGTTCCCATGCGCTCGAGGGCGGCCGTGGCGGTCGGGGTCGGGCATCCCCACACGCCGCCGATCCGGCCGCACGCGCGGCGGCGGGCCGCGCCGCTACCCGAAGGCATCGAATCCCCCGTCGGCATCGTGGGCCTCCGCGGCCATTCCCTTCCCTCCCACTTCGCCGTAGGAGCCGTCGCTGTCGCCGACGAAGACCGTGGACGACGCCGGCTCCGGTTCCCGCCTCGGCAGGTAGACGACGTTGCCGGGCCCAGGCTCCTGCGCAGGCGGCTGGTTGATCGCACGGAACAGCCGCTTCACGACCTGCTCGGGCCGGATGACCGCGATTTCGAGCCGATACTTCCCGAGCCAGGCCTTCTCCCACGCGGTGACGCCTTCCCCATCGCCCAGGTCGCGGTCGCTGCCCGGCAGAAACGAACCCGCAAACGCTGCCGCCTGGCTCGGCCGCAGCCCGACGTCGATGACGGCGGTGCGGCCCGCGAACCATTCCGGATCGTTCGCCAGCGTGTGGGCGAGACGGCAGCCCTCGGGCGTGGCGTCGTGCAGGGCGTAGACCGCGAGCTGGGGATTCCGCTTCAGCATCGCGCGGACGACCTCGAACGGCCCTTTCGGATAGCCGCCGACCGACAGCACGGCGCAGTTGTTCTCGAAGTGGAAGTTGTTGGCGAGGAGCAGGTCGACGGTGCGGGCCCGGTCGCAGATCACGGCGCGGTCGAAGGAGTAGTCGCCGAGATCGGGCTCGGCATCTTCCGGCGGCAGCGCCGCCGGCCGGCGTTCGATCACGCCAGCCGCGGCGCCGTTCTCCGCGACCCATCGCTCGTAGAGACGTTCGAAGGCGCTGCGGTCGAGCCGGGTCGTCTCGCGACGAAGCAGCCACATCAAAAGGAGGGCAGTGACCCCGACTGCGACCAGGCCGCCGACGATGCCGGCTGGCAGGGCGAGCGGATAACGCGTCAGGAATGCCTGGTTCGCGGGGCCCGACGCCTTGATCAGGGCGAATGTGATCGCGAGGCAGCCCGCCAGCAGGACCACGAGCATCAGGTTTCGGTGCCGCTGTCCCGCCACGGCGCCGATCCTGCGGTCGAGCTCGTAGTAGAGGTGCTCGACCCCCCAGCGGACGCTTCCCTCCGACGAGACGGCCTCGATCGCCCGCGCGAACATGACGTCGGAGCAGGGATCGCCGCCGCGTGGGATGAAGACGAACCGGCGACCGCACGCGGGACAGCGGCGGGTGGTTTCCCACTCGCGATACTTCGAGTCCTTTTCGCAATGGCAGCACTTCATGGTGGCGATGCCTCAGGTGCCCGGCCGCCGGCCGCGGCCGTCGACGAAGATCCGCAGCCAGGCCTCGAGCATGGCGAGCGTCCAGAGCCGTTCGCCGATCCGGCGGCGACGGGTCTCGTCGGGCTCGTTGCGGCCGCTCCGCAGCCGGGCGACGTAGTCTTCCCGGAAGAGGCCCCGGCCCGCGACCGCCGCAGGCCCGAGCAGATCGGCGATCGTCGGGGCGAGCGGTCCGAGCGCCCAGTCGGTGATCGGCACGCTCATGCCGAACTTCCGTCGCCAGACCACCTCGCGAGGCAGCTTCTTCTGCAGGATCAGCTTGAGCACGTACTTCTCGCAGGCCCCGTGGAGCTTCATCGTCGGCGGCAGGCGGAAGGAATCGACCGCCAGCGCCCGGTCGAAGAGCGGCGTGCGGGCGTCGAGCCCCCAGGCGTTGGCCATTCGCTCCATCCGCGGCAGGATGTTCTGCGAGCCCTTGAGCGAGATGTCGGCCAGCCGCACGCGATTGAGGAACGTCGTCGCGTCCTGGCTCGAGAGATACGGTCGCAGGAGGATCCGCCGCTGGCCCGGCGTCGCCACCCGGGCGAGGAACTCCGGGCTGTAGAGCCGCGCCTCGCGGCCGTAGAAGCGGTGGTAGCTCTGCAGGTAGGTTTCCTCGCGGCTCTGTTCGCCGTAGAGGTTGGCGTAGAGCTGGGCCGCGATCATCGGCTTGCTCGTCCAGCCGCCGAAGAGCTGGTCGCCCCCTTCGCCGTTGAAGACGGCCGAGAGCCCCGCCTGCCGCGCCGCCCGGCCGAGGAGAAACTGCGGCCCCGTGACCGGGTCGCCGAAGGGGAGATCGAGCTTCCAGACCATGTCGTCGAGGATCGCCGCCACGTCCGCGCCCCCGACCGACACGAACTCGAGCGGCACCCCGAGATGCGCGGCGACCTCGGCGGCCTGGCGTTTCTCGACGCTGTGCGAGCCGAAGTCGAGGCTGAAGGCCCGCACGCCGACGCCGCTCTCCTTCAGCCAGGCCGCGACCCCCGACGAGTCGAGGCCGCCGGAGAGGAACACGCCCACCTCCCGCTCGCCGTTGAGCCGCGAGGCTACGGCCTCCTGGCACCGCCGGCGGATGAGCGTGCAGGCGGCCCGCTTGTCGGTGAGCTCGGGATCGATCCGCTCCCGAAGCGTGAAGTAGGGCTCGCTTTCGAGCCGGCCTTCCTGCCAGCGGGCGATCCTGCCCGGCAGCAGCCGGCGGACGCCCTTGATCGGCGTCTCCTCGCCCGGGATGAACGAGAACGTCAGATACTTGTGGATCGCCGCGTGATCGAGCTCGACCGGCAAGCCCGGGATCGCGAGCAGCTGCTTCACCTCGCTTGCGAAGTAGAAGACTCCCGCGTGCTCGCAAAAGTAGAGCGAGCGGTTGCCGAATGGGTCGCGCACCAGCGTGAGCCGGTTGCGTGCGCCGTCCCACCACGCGGCGGCGAACGCGCCGTCGAGGGCGTCGAGACCCGATGAAAGCCGGTCGCGGAGGGCCGCTGCGGGCGATTCGCAGGCGGGCGCGAAGCCGCCGGCACAGGCGACCATGTCGGCATCGTCGCGATGGATGCCGGGCGACTTGCCCGGCCTGCCGGCCCAGTGCCGGTAGCCGAGCGTGCAGCCCGCCGCTTCCGCCACGTGGCTCGTGTCGCCCCGGTAATCGATCGCCGCGAGCATCGCCCGCACGACAGCCGGATCCCCCCGGCCCACGAATCCGCAGATCCCGCTCACGTGCCGCCGCCTTTCTCGGCGTCGCCGCCCCAGACCTCGAACGGCATCGAGTGGAGCTCGCGGTCGTTCGACAGCAGCCGTACCCGCCACGTGCCCGTCGGCGCGTCGGCCGGCAGACGGAACCGGACGTGCGTCTCCCACGGCAGGTGCGAGATCGGCTTGGTCTCGTAGCGGTTGCGATGGGCGACGCGGCCCGCGGGATCGGTCCATTCGCCCACGAGCCGCAGGCGGGCGCCGCGCGGCGCCGAGTCGAGTGTCACTCGGTACCAGATCTCGGGGATCGTCCGCCGGTCGAACACGGCGTCATCGCCGCCCGCTTCGGCCAGGGTGAGTCGCGCGGCACTGGCGGCGATCTGCGCGTCATGCGCGGCGACCTGCGGGGCCGCGTGCCGCAGCCGTTCGTAGCCGAACCATCCAGCGACGGCGACCGCGAGCAGCAGGGCCAGGATCGCGCCTGTCCCCACACCCCGGCCGGCCGTCGGGCGCTCTCCGAACAGTTCGTCCATGTCGCGGGTCATTGGCCACCCTCGGAGCCGACAGGGAACGTGCGGTTGATCATCGGGTGGTCTTCATCCACGGGGCCGACGTCGCTGTCGGGATGAAATGCCAGCACGAGCAGGGCCGCGTCGTCGGTGTGAAAGCAGTGCTCCTCCCCGGCGTCGATGACGAAGGCCCGGCCCGAGGCGAGCGGCAGCCGTTCGCCGCCCGCGAGGCACCACCCTCTTCCACGGATGATCAAACCGGCGCGAAACGATGGGTGCGTGTGCGGCGTCTGTCGTGTGCCAGGGGGCAGGCAGAGAAGGTTGAGGCACGGGTCGCCGCGAACCACCGGCGGGACGAGCAGCGAGTCGGTGCAGCCGTCGATGTACCGCAGCCTGCCGGTCGGCTCGACCGGCCCGCCGAGATGGAAGAATCCGCGGTGGCCAAACCGCGTGATCACGAGCCCCCGGCCTCCGGCGATCCGCAGCCTCCCCGGAACGGCGGCATACATGCCGGCCGCCACTGCGAAGGTGCCCGAGCCGCAGGTGAGCTCGGCCGTGCCGTCGCTCACGAAGAGGAAGTGCGTCCCGACGGCATCGACGTCGAGCGGCGCTTCCGCCCAGCCGGCAACGGCCGACGGGAACTCGTCGGCGCCGAGGTCGGCGATCGTTCCATGGCTCGTGTCGAGAAGCCTGACCATGTGACGCTGAAGCCTCCGTGACGCGGTTAGCCTAGCCCTTAAACAAGCGAATGCGAAGCGGCCGTTCCTGCCATTGTGGCATGATCCGCGTGCGCAGACTTTTCCCTTCCGGCGCCGTGAGTGCCGTTTGCGTGGCTCGGGTTGTCGGAAGTCTCAT
>JBIJCJ010000053.1:0-19307 GCA_044344765.1 Pirellulales bacterium
TCACCCAGAGCAGGCTCACCCGCTGCCCGGCGGCTGCGGCATTGCCCGCGCCGAGACCCGCCTCGACCACCATCGCGGAGGTGGCCTGCGCCTTGTTGCCACCGTAGCCGACGAGGACGCCGCCGGTGCCGCCCCGCTGATCGGCTGCCAGCGTCGTGACGGCGTCGGCCGTGATCCGCACGGCGGCCGGCAGCGTCACGCCGGCGCCGGTCTCGGCCTTGGTGCTGCCCCTCACCGTCGCGAGGCTTTCGTTGTCCTGAACGGCCAGGCCCACGCCGATGTCCACGGCAAACGACTCGGCCGTCACGTCCGGGCGGGATCGGGCATCGACATCGATCGCCGCCACGTTCGCGAGATTGGCACCGTCGCGAACCACGGCCAGCCTGACCTGGGCGTGCTCGGCCTCGGCCTGCACCCGGCCGACGGTGATCAGCCCGAGGCTGCCGCCGTCGGACTTGGCGGCGACCTTTCCGTAGCCGACCTTGCCATCGCTGTCAGCAACGCCGCCGACGCGGACATGCAGTGTGCCGGCCGCCGCCGCGAGCTGGGCACCGGAACCGACTTCGGCGGTCACCGACGAGGTGTCTTTTGAGGTAGCGGACCCGGCCGTTCCGCCGCCGCCGATGGCGAGCGCCACCGACGTGGCGACACTTCGCGTCGAGAGCGTGTTGGACGAGCCCGCCTCGACGACGACGTCACCCGTCCGCGCGGTGACCGAGCCGCGGCTGATCCGCGCGGTCACGGTGTCATTGACCGTCGCTTTACTCGTTGACCAGCCGACCGATGCGCCCACGACCGTGAGCACGCCCGCACCGACCCCGACAGTCGACGAGGTCGAGTGGGCATCGTTCGCGGAGACCCTCACGTCCGCCGCGGTGACGCTGCCCGTCGCGATCTCGGCGGTGACGGTGTTGGTGATGGTCGTGGTCGATTTCGCGTACGCCACGGAGGCGGCAGCAGCGATGAACGTCGGCGAGAACGCTGCCGACACGGTGACGGCGATGGCGAGCGAATCGGCCGTCGCCGCCGAGCGGGCCGAGACGATGACGCTGCCGTTGCCGCCGGCTGTGACCGTCGGGGTGGCTGTGTCGGCATGGCTCGTGCCGATCCGCGCCACCACGGTGTTGGCCAGCGTGTTCTCGGCGAGCACGACGCCGACCGCGACGCCAACGCCGGCCGCGGTGCCATAGGCGACCGAGAGGCTGCCCGCACCGGCCCGGGTCGTGAGCGTCGGCGTGTCGTCTGCCTGTACGGTCACCGAGGCGGTACCGCTCCCCCCCGCAGCCACCGTGGCCGAGGCGATCTCGGCGGTGGTGGTCGTGGCGAGGCTCACCGTGGTGGCGAGGATTGGCACGATCGATGCCGACACGCCCACGCCACCTGACGCGGCCGCCACATTGATCCCCACGCCGAAGGCGAGGGCATCGACCCACTGGCTCGAGTCGGCGGAGACGGTCACGTCGCCGCCGGCCGTCACGATGCCGGTCTCGATCGCCGCCCGCACGGAGTTCGTGATCTCGACCACGCTCCGCGCGGCCCCCACCGTCACGCCCACGGCCGCGGCCTGACCGAGCATGACCCCGAGCCCCGCACCGCCGGCGTTGGAGTCGACCTTTGACGCGTCGGTCGCCGTGACGGTCACCGCCTGGTTGGTGGTCACGCTCGCGGAGCCGGTGATCGCGGCGAGCGTGTCCACATGAAGATGGTTCGTGTTCCCCGCGCCCGCGCCGGAGAGGCCCACGGCCACCGCGTCGCTCTTGGCGACCTGTCCGGTGCCGGCGATCGTCCAGGACGTGATCGTGGGACTCGCGGTGGCCGTCACCTCCACGTCGCCGCCGGTGAGCGAGACCGTGGCATCATCGATCAGCGCCTTCACGAAGCCGCGGTCTGTCGCCGTGCCGATCTCGTTGACCGCCACGGAGACGCCGGCCGCGACCGAGACCTTGCGATCGGAGCCCTGGGCGGCGAGCGCTCCCGCCACCGCGAAGATCTCGCCCGAGTCCTCGGCCGTGACCGCGAGGCTCCGCGCGGTGACGGCGGCGGCACCACGCACGGCGGCCGTGCTCCGCTGCACCACTGTGTTGAGGGCGAACGACCCGGCGCCCGCGAACGACACCGGCAGCTCCCCGATGAGGCTCTCACCCGACCCGGTCGAGAGCGCGCCGCTGACGCCCACGGCCCAGGCCCGGATCAGGCCGCCCACGACCGTCTCGACCGTGACGTCGCCGCCGGCGCTCGTGACCGTGGCCTGCTCGACCACCGCGGTCACGTCGGCCCCGACCCGGTTGACCGACCCCGCCGCCCCGGCCGCGATCGTGGCGGCCGTCGAGGCGGGAATCGCCACCTGACCGGCCACGGCCGTGAGGCTCGTCTCATCGCGGGCCGTCACGGTCACGGCCTTGCTCGCCGCCACGGTCGATCGCTGTGCGGCGGTGCCCGTGATGGTGGCCGAGATCACGCGGCCAGTGAGGTCGTTGAAGACGAGCGCGGTCGAGAGGGCGTTTTCGCCTGACATCGCGCCTGCCGCAGCGATCGTGAGAATGTCGGCCTTGTCGGCGGCGGTGACGACCACGCGGCCCGACTCGTTCTCCGCTGTATTGGTGCCTGCCGTGACGCTCGACGAACTGATCGATGCGGTCGTTGCCCCACCGAGGTTCGTCACGAGCACCGCGGCCCCGGCCGAGAGGCTCGAGCGGTCCCCGGTGAAGGCCGTGGTGACCACGGAACCGGCCACCGTGCGGGTCTTCGCCTCGTTGATCGCCGTCACCTCGACCGAGCCGGCCGTCGCCACGACCTCTGAGTCGTCGGCGATCGTCGCCGTGAGATGCACGTCGAGGCTGGTCACGTTCACCGAGGCCGCGACGGTGAGCGACGAGTCGGAGGCGACGGCCCCGATCGCGAACGACCAGACGGCGCCGCTGCCCGCCTCGGGCATGTTCAGCTGGCTGAAGATCGGGTCGAGGGCTTCCCACTCGGCGTCGGCAGGATTGCCATACGTGCTGCGGACGCGAACCCTGCCCTTGGGCACGGTCACCCGCGACCGGGCGATCGTGGCCGTGCCGCGGGCGGTCGAGGTCACGACTGTGACCGCCGCGCCGATGCTCGTCGAGAGCGTGCCGTTGCCGTCGCGGTTGAGCACGAAGCCGCCCGACGCGGTCACGAGCAGCATCGCGGTCGTGGCGAGCACCGACACGTCGCCGCCGGTGGGGGCGAGTGTGATGGTCGAATCGCTGATCGACGCCTCCACGGTCGGATCGACCGTGGCCACCGCCACGAACCCGGCCACGCTCGAGCCGGCGTTGTTCTTGCTCGCGTAAACCGCCGTGGCCGTGCCGCCGGTGCTGACGACCGAGCCACCGCCGGAGGCCGTGATCACGGTCGAGGCTTCGGTCGCCTGCACGTCGAGATCGCCCTGGGCAAAGGTCAGGTTCGCTCCGGTGACGGCCGCCCTCGTCGTGGTCGTCGCGTTGACGACCGATACCGACGCCCCGACCGCAAGACTGCGACCGTTGTCGGCACCGGAAGAGACGTTGTCGAACAGGTCGTTCTGCTTCGTGCGGACGAGGATCGACGAGACGTTGCCCACGAACGAACCGGCCACGGTCCAGACGAGGTCGTCGTTCGTGGCGACGACGCTCGCGCCGGCCAGGCTCGTGCCGCTCACCCGGTCGAGGGTGGCGATCGTGGTCGTGGTCAGCGACTGGATCGCCACCGAGCCGGCGAAGTTGACCGTGACGGAGCCTGCCCCGCCGACCGCCCCGCCGGAGCCGCTCGCCGCGGCGGTGCCGATCGAACGGGTATTGGTGGCGGCGACCTCGATCGTGAAGCCATGAATCGTCGCCCGGCGGATGCCGGCCTCGACGGTCGAGCCCGCGAGGATCAGCGAGACGGCGCCCGACAGCCCGACGGAGGCCTTCTCGTCACCAGCGGCCGTGCGGAGGGCGAGGCCGCCGGAGTTGGCAAGCACCGTCGAGGTGTTTCGGGCCTTGACCGAGAGCGGCTTGCCGGCGGCCGTCTCCATCCGGCCGGTGTGGTTGACCACACTCACCACGTTGTCGTCGACCCGCGTGATCGCCACGGCCCCGGTCGCGCCGATGCCGATGCGATCGACCGTCACCTCCCTGGGCACCTCACCAATCAGATACTCCCCCTCGCCCGCAAACGTGTTCTTGGCCGACTTGACTCCCCCGGCGATGGCCGCCGGGGCGATGGCTCCCCCGGCCGACGCGTCAACCGTCACATCACCCGCCACATCGAGCCGGATACCACCGATCTCGGCGGCCTCGGCGGCGGGCCGCTCGCCGATCCGGGCCGTGACGTTTCGATCCACGAGCGCGATCGCCGTCGCCACGCCGACGAGTTTCTCGGCGCCCGAGACCCAGGTGCCGGCCACCGGCACGAGGTAGGTCCTGTCGGCGGCGGCCACGCTTACCTTCCCGGCCGTGCCCGCACGCCTGGCGATCTCGACACCGATGGTCGGGGCGGCGATGGCGGCCTCGAGTGTCTGCGGCCGCGACTGACCGTCCAAGACCGCCGCCATTCCCGAGAAGACCCAGCCGGTGGCCTCGGCGCCCCCCTTGGCAAGCGCCAGGATCGTACCCCAGTGCGTGGCGTCCACCGTCAGCCCGCCGTCGCCGAACGTGATTCGCGTGGGCTCGGTCGGCGTGACATCCACCTTTGCGGCCGCGGCGTGCACCCGCTCAGCGCCGGCCAGCGTGTTCGTGCCGCCGATCACAGCGCGGGTCGTGTCGCCGAACGTGTACACGCTAACGGAGAAGCCGAGGCCGTTTTCCACCTTCTTGGTGGCTCCGCCGGTCCATGCCAACTGCGTGAGCGCGCTCTTGGCCCGTACGGCGACCGGCTGATCGCTGCCGGCCGCGACCGTCGCGTCGCGGTTGATCTGCACGCCGTCCTCGACGATGGCCTCGCAGCGGTTGTCGACGAAGATCGTCTGCACCGAGCCCGCGACGGCGTTTTGCACCACCGCGTCGCGTTTCTTCGCGTAGTCTCTTACCCCGGGTATTTTTCCCAGCCACGGGTACTTCGTTTCGAGATTCCCCAGCCAGTTTTCGCGGGTGATCTTGTCGTCGCGATAGAGATTCTGGTCGGCCCCGCTCTCGGCTTTCGTTTCATGAAATCCATCGCGGACTTTGTAGGCGTTGAACGGGAGCTTGAGGAGCTTTATGGCGCCCTTGGCGAGGTCTAACCAACTGCCGGTGCCGAAGAAGTTCTCCTCGAGTTCCGGCACGAGCCCGACGAGCGTGCCGTCGATCACGCGGTCGAGAAGCGGATAGCGGACGGCTGCGTCGATCGAGACGCCGTGGCCGCCGGTGAGGCTCGCCCCACTGCGCACGACCGACTGGCAGACCGTCTCGACGAAGGCCACGTTGACGGCGAGGGCCACCGCGACGTCGGTCTTCGACGGCTTCGACACCTTCGCGCCGGTGTCGGTGCGAAACTGCTCGGTGAGCTTCGTGTCGATCACGATCGTGCCCGGCGTGCGGAGCACCGCCTGCGGGCCGATGATCGTGCGGACGGTGCGCGTGCCCTGGAGGTAGTTGACGGAGGCCGACAGTCCGAGCACGTCCGACCACGACTTCGCCCCGTCACCGGCGATCTGCTGGTTGCCGGCGTTGTTGTTGATCGCGTTTGAGAACGTGCCACCGAAGTCCTTGATCGCCGAGAGGCCGCCCGAGCCAACCAGCTTCGCAAGGCCCCAGCCGCCAGCAGCGGCCAGCGCCATGTCGGGACGCATGCGGTCGATTATTTCCGGCTGGCTGCCGTTTTTGGCACTCGAGCGGCCAGTGTCGTTGGCCTCGAGCTCGGCGGTGATCGTGATGCTGCCGGCCGCCGCAAGGGCGTGGGAGCGGCCGACGAGCGTCTGCCCGATCGGCTCACCGAATTCGATCACGGTGTCGAGCGGCACGAGCACGGGCTCGGCGGAGGAGGCGTCGGCGGGCGAGGCCGCAAGGGCGAGGACCAGCGCCCCCGGCCGCAGCTGCTTCTCGGGCGGCAGCGGCACCGCCACATAGGAAACACCGTCGAGCAGGCCGAGCGTCTGCTGGCCGAAGGCGTCGCGGAAGGTGAGCGCGTCGCCGCGGGCGATGGGGTTGATGCGGAGATCGACGAGCCAGGGCGCCGCGGCCGTGCCCGAGCCGCCGAACAGCACCCCCTGGAGGCCGGCGGCGGTCGTGAGGGCCGCCGCGACCGCGGCCGGCGAACCGCCGACGGAGATCCAGCCGGTCGACTGCACGGTGCCGGCGACATCGACATCGAGCGTGAAGCTGCCGGCGGTGGCGGTGGTCGAGACCTTTCGCAGACCGGGGAGCGTGAACTCGCCGACGAGCGAGCCCCCCTCTAGGCCGGCGGCGTCATGCCGGAGGGCCGTGAGGCCGGTGCCTTCGAGCAGCCAGGGCGACGTGATCGCGCCCCGGCCCGTGGCTGTGGTGACCGCGATTCCGAGAATCCCCGCGTCGTTGACGGCCGCCCGCAGATCGGCCGCCGACGCATTCCAGGCAATCGGCCGCGTCGAGATCGTGCGGCCTCCCGCCTCGGCCTGGAGCACGAACGTGCCGCCGGTCGCGGTCGTGGAGAGCATGATCGAGCCGGCCGCGACCTCGGCCACCGTCACGGTGCCGCCGGTCAGCCCGGTGCCGTCGGCCACCGGCAGGGGAGCGATCGGCAGCGAAACGGCCAGGAGCCGCTCGGCCATGTCGATCCCCTCGATCTCGAGCTCCGTGCCGGCGGCGGTTTCGAGCACCTGCACGCGGGCGAGGTCGAGCCAGGCAGCCGACGTGTCGGCGGACGCCCGCAGGCCGTAGAGAAAGGCCGGCAGGTCGGCGTCCGGGGTGGGATTCACCTGGCGGTAGGCGTAATAGGTCGCGCCATCGACGAGCCGGCCCACCGGCCTGCCGGGGACGGCGCGGTACGTGACGGCCGTGCCGTCAGCGATGCCCGGGTCGAACGGAAACACGATCGACGTGCCCTCGACGTCGAGAATCGGCACCTCGGCGATCTCCGGCGCCCCCTCGGGCTCCGCGGGCGGCACGGGGAACACGAGCGACGGGCTGGCGGACTGGATCGCCGGGTCGGCGGCCCGGGCCTGCGTTTCCGTGCGGGCAAGGCGGATCGTGCCGGGGTCGTCAGGATCGACGATCACGTAATACGTCGTGCCGTCGGTGAGTTCGGGCACCGAGGCCGCGTAACCTTCGACGTAGGTGACCGCCTGGGCATTGAGGAGCCCGGCCGCGGTGTCGGCCAGCGTGATCGTGGCCAGATCGGCGTCAACGGCCGCGACCTCGAGCCAGGTGCCGGAGGCGGTGGTGAACCAGGGTGAGGTGGAAAGCCGGATCGGCTGCGCCGATGCATCGAGCAGCTGCACGCGAGTCGTCCGCCCGCCGGTCGTGCCGGGCAGGAGCTTGATCGAGTAGCTGCCGTCGGCCAGCGGGCCCTGGAGGCTGCCGGCCGCATCGGTCCGTCCCAGAAAACGGCCGGCGACGCCCGCGAAGCTCACGCTCTCGCCATCGACGAAAGCCGAGCCGTCGGGCCAGACGGTGGCGTCGAGTTCGAGCACGTTCGACACGTCGGCGTCATCGGTCGTGACGGCGATGATAGGGAGGGTGCCCTTGGCGGCCACCGCGAGCGTGGCAAAACCCGGGCCGAAGGAGATCGCCCGGCCGTTCGCGGCATCGGTTGACGAGAGGGCCAGCCGCACGTTACGCGGATCGGCCGGATCGACGATCGTGTAGTACGTCTGGCCGTCGTCGAGGCCGGGAATCGCGCTGCCCCCGCCGGCGGAATAGGTGATCGCGTCGCCGGTGGCGAGCGTCGTGGCCGTCGGCAGCCGGATCGTGCTCGTGGCGAAGTCGATCGTCGTGGCCGGGTCGAACACGACCGCGGCCGGCGGCACGGTCTGCCCGGCCTCGATCCTGCCGCCGGCGAAGACCTCCACGATCGAACTGCCCACGCCCACGGCCGCCGTGGCACCGACGAAGCCGTCTTTGAACGAGTTCGTCTTGGCCTGCGTGCTGTTGACGTCGGTTGCGGTGGCCCGCACCTCGACCGTCGTGGCCGCCTTGACAAGCGACGCGGCGGCGAGGTCCACCGTCGAAGCCGACTTCTGGATCGTGACAGCGGCAGCGAAGGCTTTGTTGTCGGCCTTGACGGGCGTCAGCCCGGTGTTGAGATAAGCCGCGGCCTTGATCGTGGTCGAGTTGTCGATCCGCGAGCTCACGCTCACGCTGCTGCCGGTGGATTCGACACGGGCGTTCGGGGCAACACTCACTGCCGACACGACGTCGCTGTAGGCGAAGCCGACGGCGTAGCTGAAGCTGCTGGGAAAGATGAGCTGCAGCAATTTGGATGTCTCGTATCCCTTCCGCCCCTTGATGTAGTCGGCGGCCACCGACCACATGGCGAGGCCGTCGGCCTGCGCCACAGCCTCGCTGGCGAGCGTCACGCTTCCCGAGCCCATGATCGAGACGTCTTGGGCGATCGTCAGCTTCGACTCGGGCTGCTTGATCACGACCGTGAACGGCAACGCCACGATCGCGTCGAGCGCCTTCTCGGCCTTCTTCAGAACTTCGCCTAACAACGGCACCTTGGTCCAAGTCTTCCACCACTGGGGGTCGACGTCACCCGCAGCCACGTCGAGCTTCACGGTGCCGCCGGCGATGGTGACGTCTTGGCCGACGTCGATCTTCGCGGTCCGGCCCGGGATCAGCCCCGCGCCCGAAGACGCCAACTCGGCCCAGTTGACCAGCTGATTGAGGAGTGCCGAAGGGAAAAAATTCGGCGTCTGGCTCTTGGCCGTGAGCGTGATCGCGCCGTCAGCTGCGCCGCCGGTGCCCTTGGAGCGGAGCGTCGCCCCCGCACCGATGGAGATCTTGGGCGCCGTGAGCGAGATCTTGCCGCCGCCGGCGTCGATCAGGAGATTCTTCGCGACAGTGATGCTCGTCGAGTCGGCAATGACGTAGTTGGCCCCGTCCCAGAACTCGGCGAGGTTCTCGTTGTTGATCGTGATCGCGAGCAGTTGCCGGGGTTCGAGCCGCTCGAGGCTGAAGCCCGCATCACTCGCGGCGGCCCGGCGAGCACGGCGGGCCGCCGCCTGCCGCAGCTGCCTGCGGTTTTCCTGCTCGCGACGATGACGATGCTTGGCCACGGGTGGAATCCGTTCCGGTCAGGCCCCGATGAAGCGCCGCCGGCCGGCGAGCGCGACCAGCGCTATGCCGAGCGCCGCCATGGTCGACGGCTCCGGCACGATCACGAACGTGCCGGCCGCATCGGTGGAAGATGTGATGTTCAGTGTGCCGAGGCTCGTCTGCCAGGTGGCAGGGTCGTTGGCATCGCTGACTCCCCCGAAGGCCACTTGCGCGAGCAGCGTGCTCTGCGGCAGGGCGGCATCGATATCGAAGGCATTGGTCACGTTGAGGCTGCCGTCGATCGGCGCGAAGCCTGACCGCGACTCGTTGGCGGTGACCGCGAGCGAGAACAGATGCCAGGTGAAGCCGGCGAAGGGCTGGAGCGTGCCGGAGAGCAGCCCGGAGCCGGTGTCGATCGTGATCGTGGGCGTGACGCCGACGAAGGTGGCGGGGAAGCCCGCGAGCGTGCCCGACTGGACGACCGCCGGGTCGTAGTTCGCCGTCACGGTATAGGAGGCGTTCGTGAAGGGCGTGCCGCCCAGATCCCCGGAGATCAGGCCGCCCGAGACCGTCGCCTGGAGCGGCCCCGCCTCGAGCGGAGCCGCGCAGAGCAGGATGAGCGTCGCGAGGCAGCCGGACGTGAAAGTGAAAGGGTTTGGGATCTTGTAGGGCAGCGGCATGATCGGGTCGAGTTAGTTGTGCAAATTGAAAAAATCCGCTCGCGAGAAAAAAGCCGCGCTGCCAACGTTGCTCCGCGGAATCTCGTGAATCAGCGGTAAAATCCGGGATGATACTGTAGGTTATGAGTCGAGGCCAGGAATAGGCTGTCTGTGGGACCGAGGTTTCGCGGCCCCTGCGACAGGCTTGCCGAAACCGCCCGCAGGTTCGCCATCCTCCCGCGGGAGGCCGTGGCCGGTTTCCGGTTTTGTGAAGCCCCGCATTTCCGGGCCCTTCGCGGCACCGAAGGGCGTCTGCCTATCGATCAACTGTTCTCGCGACTCCGCCGTCAAGAGCCTTTATTCGCCGGTTGATGTCGCTGGTTGCCAGATGTTGGTCGGCGGGCCACGGGCGGGAGAGACTGGCGGAGGCTCAAGCGGTTTGCCGAGGTGCGTCAGGATCTTGCGGATCGGCCCCGGGCGACGCCTCGACGCAGGAAGCATGAAGCGCACGCTCCTGCAGACGCCATACGCTCCCACTGAGTTACGTATTCCGCGGCGTGCGTTTTGCGGCCCGGGACTCCTCGCTCCACTTGTAGGGCGGCCGCGGCGGAGTCCGCCCCTCGCGGGCCGCGGCGCCGGCTTCGTCTCGGTTGGCGAAGTCATAGGCCCGAACGACCGTGGGGCGGCTGACCTTCATCTCCCGGGCCAGCCGGTCGAATCCCTCGCCTGCCTTCCGGCGGCGATCGACCTCTGGCGCGATCTGCTGGTACTTGGGCACGAACGGCTTGCCCGGCTGACGCGGTTGGCGGCGGCGGCCGTCGACACGGCCCGGCGGCCGCTTCCCGGTGCGGTGGAGGTGAAGGGTGTCGCGAACGACCTCCGCCCCGATGCCGAGCGCGCGAGAGATCAGATCGACCCCCGACCCAGCCTCGGCCATCTCCACGATCTGCGGCAGCATGACCTCATATTTCGGGGGCTTTTGCAGCGGAACGGCGACGTCGAGGCCGGGGAATCCTTCCTCGCTGGGCATTGTCCAACGGTCACCATGTAGGAACTCCCACATAGTGGCGGTTGGATCATGGTCGGCAGGGCTCGCTGCGAGGGCGATGGAGGCGATCCGCCCCCGTGTTCCACATATTATTTGGTGTGTCTACGGAACAACCTGTCATGACTACCGTCCAGATCACGATTCCTGACGACCTCGCCAAGGAGGCCGCCGCCGAAGGCCTGCTCGAGCCCGGCTCGATCGAAGCGATCCTGCGCGAACGGCTCGCCGCAGCCCGTGTCGCCAAGATGCAGGCGACGCGGCAGAAACTCTCTGCAACCGGAACGCCTCCCATGACGGCTGAAGAGATCGAGGCCGAGATCCAGGCGTATCGTACAGAGCGGGGCCGTACGGCTGGTGCTTGACACTCAGGCCGGGAAGACGCAGGCCCGCCATAGTGGTTCCGCGAACGGCTCAGGCAGAGCCGTGCCGCTCCACTCCATCCAAGAGATTGGGAATGGTCGTCTTGCGAATCGTTTCGATGACGGCTTGCGACGACTTCCACGACTCGCCGGACAGCCGCGAAACTAGTTCGCCCCACACTCGACCGAACGCCTTCACGGCGTCGGCGTCGTCGAACCGAACGCCGGGCGGCAGAAGAGGTGTGACGTCTTCCGTCAGGCTGCGCGTGAGCTTCTGCAGCATCCGCTCCTCGGCGTTTGCCCGGCTGATGAGGTGCCCTTCGAGGGCGAGGTAATGATGAAAGCAGTCGAGCAATCGCTCGGCGTCGAGCAGGCGTGACATCAGCGCCTCGTTGAGATCGAACAAATCGCGATTCTTGTTTCGTTGGAGAAAGGCACGCAGCTTGGTGCCAAAGATTTCATCCGGCTCGAACGAGATGATCTCGGCGCTGGCCTGATGCCAGTCGCTCTCAACGGTGAACGGGTACGCTTGGAGGCCATACCGGCTTTGATGCTCCCGCGTGTTGACTTCGATCTTCAGCTTGAGTGGCTCCCCGCTTCCTGTTTCGGGGGAGAACTTGAACACGAGATGAATCGAGTGCTGGGTCTGCGTTCGGCTGCATTTGCCCAGCCACGACAGCGCGTCCCGGATTCCGTCGATGATGTCGCCGATGGGCTCTGCCCGCGTCTGCACCAGATCGATGTCCTCGGAGTATCGCAGCGGCCGCAGGAAAAGCAGTTTGTGGATCGCGGTACCGCCGCGGAAGGCGATCCGGTCGCGAAGGGCCGGGCTCGTGAACAGGTCGCACAATGCGCGAGAGATAATAAGATCCTGCTCCACCTGCCGAAGATCGGCCCAGGGGGCCGAGGCGGTCCATTGCTGGATGAAGGCCAGGGGAATCATTCGTCGATCTCCACGGCCGTGTTCACGATCAGTTTCCAATCAGGAATCCGCTCGTTCGCCATGGCCTTCTGCGGCAGCAGGTGCTTGACCGATGGGTCGAGCGCCGTGAATGACTTGGCTTTGACGGCGAAAGGGCGAAGGGCTCTGGCTTGGCGGGCATGCCCGAAACGCTCGAGCAAGTAGCCGAGTCTGCGAACGGACGTGTTTTCGTAGGCGACCGCCGCCTCGGCCAGGATGCGACCGTTCGCTTTCCTGCCGAGATCATGGGCCGCCTGAGCGGCACCGTTGATTCCGCCCGCGCGGTGGAAATAGCGGCAGATGTCGAGCAGGGTCAGTTCCACGCCCGCGATCTTGGCGAACCCCGCTTCCGTCTTCAGTCGGCTGAGCCACTCGGGGTGATTCGAGAGAGCGAAAGTCTGCGGGGCGTGGAACAGGAACTCGACTCGTTGCCGGCCGATCTCAATGGGAGGGAGCTGCCGCGGTGCGACCACCTGGAAGACCATAGCGGCCTGATGCGCTGACCCGTGAAAAGCCGCTGCCCGGAGGAGCGAAATCCGGTAGTCGAGCCCGAGATGCTTCATCAGCGGATCGATCCAGCGGGCAGGATCAGGCGCCCCGAGCACTCGATCCTCGGGCCTAAGGATCAGATAGAAGCCCCGGCGAGGGGAGACGAGCCTGCTTTTCTTGGACAGCCGCGTGGCGGCCGCCTGAAACGCTTTGGGCGATTGGCGGAGAGCGGCCAATGCGGCTGGCTTCGTGAACCATCCGCGGCCCATGGCTAGCTGCTGATCGACAAAGCCCTCAAGGTCGGCCATGCCCGAATCATATCAGAAAAGCAACGCATGGAGGTGATTTCCTAATATGATCCGGGCGGGCGACTGTCTTACGTAATCAACTCCTGTGTTTGGTTTTCCTCGGCTTTCGTGCGGCCGCCCTGCGGTCGTAGATGAGGGGAACGATCGCCTCGGCGGGGGCCGCTGACGTTGCCGGCTTGCTTCCCGGGCTTGAGTGAATCGAGTCCCAGACCGGGACGGGAACGCCGTCGCGATCCGTCGGCCACCCACGATCGAGCACCGCCAGTGCCGGCACGGCGTTGATCGTATACCGGGCGACCATCTGCGGCTTCTCCTGCCCCTCGACCTGGCGTGTCTCGAGGATGACGTCGCCCACGAGGGCCTTGAGCACCTGGGCCGCCACGCCCACGTCGCCCTGCAGCAACTCGCGAAGCTTCCCGAGCGCTGCGACGACATCCTTCTCCTTGACGCTCTTCACGTTCGGCCGTCGGCCGGCCCGCTGGAGCTCCTTGACCCGTTCCCGCTTGGCCGCCAGCTGTCGGCCCATCTCCTCGGCCTTGGTCACGAGCACGTCGAGATGTGTGACGTCAACCTTATCGAGCCGCTCGGTGAGCCGCTTGAGCTGCCGGTCCTCGTTTTTGATCTCCTGCTCGAGCTTCTGGGTCGAGGGGATCGGCTGCCGAGCGATCCACGCCAGCCGGCCGTTCACCTCGGCCGTCAGGTCCGTGATGAAATCGTCGGTGAACAGGTGGGCCATGACCGCCCCGAGCACGGCCTCGTCGATAATCCGGGCCGACTTGTAGCCCTTGTTCGTACAACCCTTGATGCCGTTGTTCGCGTTGAAGCAGAAGAAGCTCTGGTACTTGCCGACCGACCGGCCGAGGATCATCGGGTTGCCGCAGCACCCACAGACCGGCCGGATCAGCACCTTGGGATAGAGGTCCACGCGGTGGACCTTTTTGCGGCGCTCCTTGGCCTTACGGCCGAAGGACTCGGCGCCGAGACCGAGCTTCTGCTTGACGGCCTCGGCCAGCTCGTCCGACAGGATCCGCAGGTGCGGCACGTCCCGCCAGATCCATTCGCACGTGGGTAGATGGATGACCTTCTTCTTGCCCGTCTGCCGGTCCGTCACCTGCTTGGTCTTGCGAAATACGTCCTTGCCGATGAGTTTCTCGCGGCCGTAGTGCTGGCGGACCCGGCTGTCGGACCAGGTCTGCTTGCCCCCCACCTTGTGCTCGTTGAAGAGCCGTGCCACATCGACCGCACTCTTGCCCTCGAAGGCGATCATCTCGGCGCCCCGTCGCGTCCATTCGGCCGCCTCGGGGTCGATCTCCACCACTTTCTCGATCGTGTTCTTGTGGGTGATGACGAGGTTACCGTTGGCGTCTTTCAGGTCCACGAGCCGGTAACCGACGCCGGGTGGCTGGATGTTGTCGCCACGGCGGAAGGCGTCATCCATGCCACGTCGCACCTTGGCCTTGAGCTGGGTCACGAACGCCTCGTTCATTGACCCGAGCACCGGCAGGAGAAGCGACGACTGGGGATTCGAACTGTCAAAGCCGTCACTGGCCCCGACGACGCGGACCCCGGTCGCGGCAGCCAGTTCCCCGAGCCGCAGCGACTCGATCGTGTTGCGGCTCATCCGGGAGAGGTCGTCGATCAGAAACCACGACACGCCGAACTCGTCACGTCGCTCGACGATCGTCTTGGCGAGCGTGTAGCCGGTGCGGCAGGCGAGAGTGCCGCTGACGGCGGCGTCGGCCAGGACGTAGTGCCAGGGGACGAAGACGCCGTCCCGCCGGGCACGGTTCAGGACGTTGAGAAGCTGCTGGTCGAGCGACCGCGGGTTGGAGTTCTCGTCGCTGAATCGCAGGTAGGCAACCGCCAGAGCGAGCCAGGCGGGCGGCGTGCCGCCGGGACGGAAGACCTCGGCATGCTGTTGCCGGAACCGCCGTTCGAAGTCGTCGGCCATCGCCGCGATCGTGGCGGCGTCGGCCGCCGGCACGGCCGTCGTGCCGGCGAGTTCGGGCCAGAGCCGGGCCTGAACCTCGAGGTAGGTGCGAGCCAGGTCGAGTAGCCCCTGCCGTTCGGGCATGCCGAAGTCGGCGCTTCGGACCCGCCCGCGGCGGCTGGGGGCCGGGGAACTGTTGTTGGCACCGGAGGACTGGGGGGCAAGGGAGTAGGAAGAAACACTGCCGGCGGGGCCGGCGTCGTCGTTGAAACGAAGCATGGGAGAAACCTCGGAGGCGATGAAATTGCCTCCGGGCCAGAGCAGGGGGGCGGGCTCGAGCCCGCCCCCGTCAGCTGCCTCCGCATTTACGCCGAGAGGCCGATCGAGCCCGCACCGCATCCCCGTCGAACCAGATCTGGAACGGGAAGGGGTACGGGCAGAGACCGGCGGATTTCTCGGGCGTTTTGCGAAGGTGCTGCCTCGTCAGGGAACGCACGTCGCGGGTCGCCCCGACATTGCAGTAACACCCGGTGAAAAGCGGATCGAGCGAAATCTGCCGACGGTCGGCAGTGCCATTCGGAATGGTCGAAATCGGTACTCCCACATAGTGACGGTTGGATCATCCGCCCTCTGTTGGTTGGTGCGAGCCAGCCGCGAAACGGTTCAAGGCTCGTTAAGCCGGCGTTCCAGGGACGCCAGCGTCGCAAGCACCTCATCGAAAGACGGGGGCTCGGCGAGGTACATGTCTCGCATCGCGGCGAAGTCACGACGCAGTGCCGCCAACCGCTCATTGCTGGGCAGCAGCCGAAACGAACCGGGGCGTGCGGTCTCGTAGCTCGCCCACGAACGGCCAAAGAACAGCCGCTTCCAGCCCACGACCCGCGCACAAGTATCGAGATCTGCGATTGCGCGTTCCGTCACGGGGTGCCGGGCGAGGGCCGCCACGTCAGCATAGTGCCGCGAGAACCGGTCGGGAGTTGCCTTGCCGGCGGGACGGTGATGCTCCGCGTGCAGGATCGTCGCCTTCTCCCAAAACGTCCGGTCGAGCCCCAGGGCGACGACGTTGCATTGCCAATCGGGGATCGCGTCGGGAAGGGCATCGACGAGCCACGGGATTATGGCATGGCGCCCGACCGGCTGTTGGTCCGTCAGGGAGCCGAACTCCAGCTTCACGGCACGTCGCAGGTAGTCGAATCCAGTCGGCTGGTCAGTCGGGTAGTGGAACAGCAGATTTGGCGAACCACTGGTCGCGTCGGCTGCAAACTCGAACCACGATCCGCGCTCAGGTTTGCCAAGAACGCCCGTTGCTTCGGCCTCGAGGGCTGGCTGGAACTGCTCCCGTACAGCCTCCGCGCAGGCCGACTCAGCGAGGGTCATCCATTTGTCAGCTTGGTTTCGGGTCGTGCCGGCTTCAGGGAGTCCGAGAAGCGACGGGGAAACCGAAAGGTCGATGTCCTCGGAGAATCGCTCGATGACCCGAAACACCTTCGACAGCGAGGTGCCTCCCTTGAAGACGAGGCGATCGCGGAACTCCGAACGGAAGAGCACGCCCAGCAGCCAGCAGACCCAGAAATCCTTCTCCAAGACGATCGCAGACAGGCCTCGCCTTGCGGCTGCCTGCTCGAAATAAAGCCGGCGTTCGTGGCCCGGAAGCTCGAGGAACGAGAGTCTCATGTCCGCGCCGCCGCGAGGTCACGGAAGATCGGGTGCATCCACGTGGGCGCCAGCCGGAGATCATCGAGAAGCTTTCGCCGTTCCGCAGCAGGGAGCGTTCGCTTCAGATGGGCACGCCGTTCGGGCGTCACGTGCTCGCGGCCGAGTTCACGAAACGCTTGAATCAGAAGGCCGCTGAGCCTCCCGGAGGGCTCCATGTTGCGCGGAGTGGTGCGCCGCAGTTGGATCGTCGTGCCACCGACGATGACGGTGCGACTGGGGCCGTCGGTGAGAAACACCACCTTCGCCGGCACCTGCTCCGTCAGGCCGAGGGTGTTGGCGGCGTACGCGCCGGCCGGCTGCAAACGGACGCGGTCGCGGCCGGCGATCGCTCTCGCCACTGCTTCTGGCGGCGGCGAGAGCGGACCGAGTTGCGGGTGCTCTTTTGGATAGTCGTAGACCCCTCGGGCCAGCCGGCGGATCGACCCCGCACGAACAAGCCTGTGCAGGGCAACATCAATGGCTCTTCGGTTTCCGAGGTCGAGAAAATCCGACGGCACCACGACGCATCCCCGGCCCCGACGCCGGAGTGCGGCGAGGATTCTCGCGTCGAGCGATTCTGACGACTTCTGACGACCTGCCATGTAAGAAAAAGTAGCACTCTTTTCTTACGAAATCAACTTTCGGACTTGGTATTGCGCAGCTTTCTTGCGGCTTCCCTGCGGTCGTAGGTGAGTGGAACGACTGCCTCGGCGGGAACAGCCGCCGTTGCTGGCGCATCGCCCGGGCTCGAGTGGATCGAATCCCAGACCGGGGCGGGTGCGACGTCGCGATCCGTCGGCTTTCCGCGCTCGAGTGCGGCCAGAGCCGGCACGGTGTTGATCGTGAACCGGGCGACCATCTGAGGCTTCGCCTGACCCTCGATCTGCCGCGCCTCGAGGATGACGTCGCCCACGAGGGCCTTGAGCACCTGGGCGGCGACGCCCACGTCGCCTTGCAGTAGGTCGCGGAGGTGCGTGAGCGCCGCGACGACGTCCTTCTCCTTGACGCTTTTCACTTTCGGCCGCCGGCTGGCACGCTGGAGCCCCCTGAGTTGCTCCCGCTTGGCCGCCAGTTGCCGGCCCATCTCCTCGGCCTTGGAAAGCACGGCATCCAGATGCGTGTCATCCAATTTCGCGAGCCGGTCGGTCAGCCGCTTGAGCTGCCGGTCTTCGTTCGCGATCTCCTGCTCGAGCTTCTTCGTCGATGGAATCGGCTGCCGGGCGATCCAGGCCAGCCGCTTGTTCACGTCGGCCGTCAGGTCGGCGAGGAAGTCATCGGTGAAGAGTGTCGCCATGACGGTGCTCAGCACCGCCTCGTCGATGATCCGAGCCGATTTGTAGCCGCGGTTCGTGCAGCTATGAATCCCGTGCAACGCGTTGAAGCAGCAAAAACTCTGATACCTGCCGAGCGACCGGCCCAAGATCATCGGCGTCCCGCAGTCGCCACAGATCGGGCGGATGAGCACCTTCGGATAGAGATCGGCGCGACGTGCCTTCTTGGTGCGGTCCTTCGCTGTCCCGCCGAACGACTGAGCCGCAAGGTTGAGCTTCGCGCGAACGGCGTCCGCCAACTCGTCGGGTAGAATTCGCAGGTGCGGCGATTCCCGAACGAGCCACTGATCCTGCGGCAGCTTCACGTAGCGGACTTTGCCGTTGGTCCGACTCTTCTCCTGTCGCGTCGTTCGAAACACCTCGCGTCCGACGAGCCGCTCGCGGGAATACAGCTTGCGGATCATGTTGTCCGACCACGTCTGTCGGCCGCCGACCTTCTGCTCGTTGAAAAGCCGCGCCACCTCGATCGGGCTTTTTCCCGCGCGGGCGATCAATTCCGCGCCCCGCACGATCCACGCTGCCGTGTCTGGATCGACCTCGGCCTGCTTCTCGATGGTCCCCTTGTGGGTGATCATGGGGCTGCCATCTGGGGTCGTGACGGTGACCATCCGATAGCCCACGCCGGGTGGCTGGATGTTGTCGCCACGGCGGAAGGCGTCATCCATGCCACGTCGCACCTTGGCCTTGAGCTGGGTTACGAACGCCTCGTTCATTGACCCGAGCACCGGCAGGAGAAGCGACGACTGGGGATTCGAACTGTCAAAGCCGTCGCTGGCCCCGACGACGCGGACCCCGGTCGCGGCAGCCAGTTCCCCGAGCCGCAGCGACTCGATCGTGTTGCGGCTCATCCGGGAGAGGTCGTCGATCAGAAACCACGACACGCCGAACTCGTCGCGTCGCTCGACGATCGTCTTGGCGAGCGTGTAGCCGGTGCGGCAGGCGAGCGTGCCGCTGACGGCTGCATCGGCCAGGACGTAGCACCAGGGCACGAAGACGCCTTCCCGCCGGGCTCGGTTCAGAACGTTGAAAAGCTGCTGGTCGAGCGACCGTGGGTTGGAGTTCTCATCGCTGAATCGCAGGTAGGCGACCGCGAGGGCGATCCAGGCGATCGGTGTGCCAGCTGGACGGAAGGCCTCCGCCGACTGCTGCCGGAACCGCCGTTCAAAGTCGTCGGCCATCGCCGCGATCGTGGCGGCATCGGCCGCCGGCACCGCGGCTGTGCCGACGAGGTCGGGCCACAGCCTGGCCTGAGTCTCGAGGTAGGTGCGGGCGAGGTCGAGAAGCCCGGGCCGCTCGGGCATGCCGAAGTCGGCGCTTCGGACCCGCCCGCGGCGGCTGGGGGCCGGGGCGCTGCTGCTGGCACCGGAGGACTGGGGGGCAGGGGAGT
>JBIJCJ010000287.1:0-3189 GCA_044344765.1 Pirellulales bacterium
CCCACGGAGGATGTTCTCATGGTTGCCACGATTTCGCCGACGATGCTCGCCGATCTCCGCCGCAAGGGAGACAAGGTCACGCTGATCGACGTCCGTACGCCCGCCGAGTACGGCGAGGTGCACGTCGATTTCGCCCACAACATCCCGCTCGACCGGCTCGACGCGAAGGCTGTCACGGCCCTCTGCGGCGATGGGCCCGTGTACTTCGTCTGCAAGTCGGGCAGCCGCAGTCAGAAAGCCTGTGAGAAGCTGCTCGCCGCGGGGCTCAAGGATGTGGTCAGTGTCGAAGGAGGCACGGCAGCCTGCGAGGCCGCCGGGGTGCCCGTGGTGCGTGGCCGCAAGGTGATGTCGCTCGAACGGCAGGTGCGGATCGCCGCCGGCGCGCTCGTCGCCATTGGGGCGGCGCTCGCCGCCTTCGGCCCCGCAGCGCCGGTCAACTGGCAGGCGATCGGTGCGGGCCTGGCCGGCTTCGTGGGCTGCGGTCTGGTGTTCGCCGGGATCACCGACACCTGCGGCATGGCGATGCTGATTGCCCGGATGCCGTGGAACCAGGTTTCTGGAGGAGGCTGCCGCACCGTCACCACCTGCTCGCGCGCCGTCCACACCGACCTGGAAGCATCCCCATGAAGATTCAGCAGTACTACCTCGCCTGCCTGTCGCACGCGTCGTACATGATCACCGACGAGCAGACGAAAACGGCCGCGGTGATCGATCCGCAGCGCGACATCGATCAGTACCTGGCCGACGCGAAGGCCGGCGGGTACACGATCAGGCACGTCTTCCTCACGCACTTCCATGCCGACTTCATCAGCGGCCACATCGAACTGCGTGACAAGGCCGGGGCTACGATCCACCTCGGCCGGCGGGCGGAGGCGGAGTTCGAGTGCATCCACATGAAGGACGGCGACGTGGTCGAGTTCGGCGACGTCAAGCTCGCGATCATGGAGACGCCGGGCCACACACCCGAGGGTATTTCGATCCTCGTTTACGACCTGGCGAAGAGTCGCACCGAGCCGCTGGCCGTGCTCACCGGCGACACGCTCTTCATCGGCGACGTGGGCCGGCCCGTGGCCGTGCACTGTGAAGGAGGCTACCGTTCCGCGATCGCCGCCAGCCTGCTGCAGAAGCTCGGCCGCCGCGACGTGCACGACATGGTGGGCGGCTACAAGGCCTGGCTTGCAGCGAAGCTGCCCGCATGAACGCGGCCCTGTTTGCTGCGTCGACGAGCACCACGACCGTCACCGGGGCACTCGCTGCACGGGGGGCGGGTTCCACGCGCCGTTCAGCGCGTTCGCCCGCGGGGCGTAGATCCGCATCGTCAGGTTGAACGGGCCCTTGGGCGCCGGCAGCCAATTGGATTCCTTGCCCGGCCCCGGCGACTCGGCCTGGATGACGAGATCGAGAGAGCCGTCGGCGTTGAAGACCAACGCGTCGCGATCGCCGAGGGCATGACGAGCGAGGGCATTGGCCACGGGAAATCCATCGGAGTCATACAGCGTCACCGACCAGAAGGCATCCGCCGGGGGCAGCTCGTCCTTGCGGAAACTCAGGCGGTAGGCGTTCGTGCCGTCGATCGGCTTGCCCTCGGCGTCGGCGAGATGGAGTGGATAGATCGCGTCCTCGGGCAGATTCGCACCCAGGCCGACCATCGCCACGATGGCCCGCTTCAGATACCAGGTGCCGTAGACGCCCATGCAGTCGGTGTTCATCTGCCAGCCGTTCACCACCCGCGCCAGGGTTGGCAGCTTCGCCTTCATGGCCGCCATGCCCGCCGCCGGCGCCCGATCGATCGCCCGCTTCACCACCGGGTCGGCTTGCGCGGAGTCGAACGGCTTGCCGGGCTCGATGCCGAGCCGCCGCATGCGGGCGAGGATCGGCTGGTCACGGCAATCTGGTCGGCATCGCGTTCGTCGAGCGCGGGAGCCGCGGCCCGACCGACGGGGGCCGCGATGGCGCCCAGCAGCATCACGATCACGCACACCTGAAACAACGCACGCTCCCGACCCATGCACGTATCTCCTCGTGGTAGCCACTCGTTCCCGCAGCGGGCCTTTACACCGGAAGTTCACGATCCAAGGAGAACGGCGCCGGCCCGCACAGTGCGTGCCGTCCCACTGCAGTAACCCCTCGATCTTGTCGCCCGCAGGGACAGCGGCGGGGACGACCAAGCAGCGGCCATGGTGGCGCGGGCTGCTGACTGGCGCGGGTGGCTGGCCCGGCGCTGCCCTTTGTAACCGGCGTTCACACTCCCGCTCGTTCATGGCCTGAATTGGAAGTGCGGTCGCTTCGGCCTTCTTCTCCGGAGAAGCGTCCCGTGCTGGAAAACATGGTACGAAAGCGAAGTAGGCCCGGTGTGATTCGAACACACGACCAAGGGATTACGAGGACGATTCCACTTTCCGGTCATGCCATCTTCTTTCCCGCTGTTGCTGCCGTATCGTCCGGGAGCAACGACGGTTTTCGACAAAGTCGGGCACAGTGAAAACCGTCTCAGCATGGTCTCCGAACGACGTCGGTGTGCCGGTTATGGGGTTAACCCCATAACCCGTTCCCACAGGCTCGCGTGTCACTGGTTTGGCCGCCCGCCCCTACTTCTTTGGGATGTAGGCGTTGACCCCCACGATGACCTTCTTGCCGTCCACAACGCAGTCCGTTTCCTTGTTGCCATAGGTGGAGGCAACGACGAGGGTTTTGCCACTGGCGGACTTCTCGGGCTTGGCGTTCAAGGGGATCCTGAGAACAAGCTCGTCACCGACGATCTTTGCTGAAAAAGCCATGGATTCGCCCCTGGGATGGCTAGGTTGAAGGTCGAATCGCCCAGTCTACAACGGTCGATTAGAATTCGGGGCGGCGGCAGCACGGAACACTGGCATGACACCAACAGTCTTTCGGGAAGGGCCTTTCCGCTTCTTTTTCTTCTCGCGAGAAGAAGTGAGAATGCACGTCCATGTTTCCCACCCGGATGGCGAGGCAAAGTTCTGGCTCACGCCCGAAGTCGAACTTGCCACCCAGACAGGCTTGGCGAAGCACGTTATCGGCGAGGCACAACAACTGGTCGAAGACCATCTGCAGGAGATCATCGATGCCTGGAACAAGCACTTTCCCGGTTGAAGCCACCAACGTGTCCCGGCACGGCTTGTGGCTGTTGGTCGGTGACGAGGAATTGTTTCTGCCTTTCGAGCACTTTCC
>JBIJCJ010000288.1:0-3179 GCA_044344765.1 Pirellulales bacterium
ACGGTCGCGGGGGGTGCGCACGGTGCTATCCCGGGTGTACCGCGAGGGTTTCAAGGGCCTGAACGATCTTACGTTCGCCGCGAACGGCGACCTGTACTTCACCGACCAGGGCCAGACCGCGCTGCACGATCCGACGGGCCGTGTCTACCGGCTTTCGGCCGGTGGCGTGCTGACCCGGCTGCTCGACAACGTGCCGAGCCCCAACGGCCTGGCGTTCGCGCACGGCGATCGGCTGCTGTATGTGGCGGCCACGCGCGCGAACCAGGTGTGGCGCGTCCCGCTGCACGACGACGGAAGCATTTTCAAGGTCAACCTGTTTCTGCAATTGCAGGGCGGCCTGACGGGGCCGGACGGCATGGCACTGGACGACGCGGGGAATCTCGCGGTCTGTCATTGCGGGCTGGGGACCGTGTGGCTTGTCGATCGACTGGGCGAGCCGCTCTACCGGATTCGCTCGCCGGCCGGCATCGACACGAGCAACTGCGCGTTCGGTGGCGAGGATGGGCGGACGTTGTACATCACCGAATCCGAATCCGGCTCGATCCTGCAAGTCCGTCTGCCGACCGCCGGACGCCGGCTGTACTCCCACGCCTGACGACGCCGGCGACTTCGTTCATCGAGCACCTGCAACCCGGGAAGAAAAATGACCAGCTTACGAACCACCGACCTCTGCGACCGGCACGCCGAACTGCTCCAGGTCGTCGAGCCCGGCTTCCGGCATTTTGGCGGCCGGCGGCAATTCGGCGGGCCGATCGCCACCATCCGGTGTCCGCACGACAACTCGCTGGTCCGCGAACGCGTCGCCCTGCCGGGCGAGGGGCGTGTGCTCGTGGTCGACGGCGGCGACTGGCGGCAGCACGCGCTGCTGGGCGGGCGGCTGGCGGCGCTGGCGGCGGCGAACGGCTGGGCCGGGATCATCGTCAACGGCTGCGTGCGCGACGTGACGGAGCTGGCCGTCGCCCAGCTCGGCGTGATGGCTCGGGCTGCCCATCCGCTGCGGACGGAAAAGCGCGGGCTCGGCGAACGGGATGTCGTCGTCGCCTTCGCCGGCGCGGTCTTCGAGCCCGGCCATTTTCTCTACGCCGACGAGGATGGAATCGTCGTCTCGCCACGCCCCCTCGCGACCGACGGCGGTGCACCATGAGTCGACGCCGGATCGTGCTCGTCACCGGTGCCGCCCGTGGCATTGGCCTTGCCGTGCTGGCCCGCTTCGCCGCAGCCGGGGATCACGCGATCGGCGTCGACCGTGACGGTGCGGAGCTGACAAACGCCATCGAGCCGCTGCGGGCGACGGGCGCGAGCGTCCAGGCGTGCGCGGCCGACATCGGGCAGGCGGACGCGGTCCGGGCGTTGTTCGCCCAGGTCGAGGCCGAGCACGGCGGGGTCGACGTGCTGGTCAACAACGCGGCCGTGGTGCTTGCCAAGACGGCGCTGGAGACGAGCCTCGCCGACTGGCAACGCGTGCTGGATGTCAACCTGACCGGCGTGTTCCTCTGCAGCCAGGAAGCCGCCCGCGGCATGGCCGGCCGGGGCGGTGGCCGGATCGTCAACGTCTCCTCGCATTCAGCGGTCCGCGGCAGTCATGGCCGGGCTGCCTATGCCGCTTCGAAGGGGGGCGTCGAATCGCTGACACGGGTGTTGGCGGTGGAGCTGGCCGGGGCCGGCATCTGTGTGAACGCCGTGGCCCCCGGGCCGATCGACACTCCGCATGCCCGCGCCAACCACAGCCCGCAGCGCCGCGCGGCCTGGATGCGGGCGGTTCCCGCGGGTCGGTACGGCACGGCGGAAGAAGTGGCCGCCGCGATCCACTTCCTCGCCTCGCCCGAAGCCGCGTACATTTCCGGCCAGGTGTTGTCCGTAGACGGCGGTTTTTTGGCCGCCGGGATGATCGAGAATCAAGGATTTCAATCATGAAAACGAACACGCGCCGTGCGATCGGCCGTCGGGCATTCGGATGTCGTCTGGTGAGCCTGTCGCTGGCGGTCCTGGCGGGCAGCCTGGATTGGCGGGATGCCCGCGCTGCCGAGGTGCAGGGCGAACTTCGCTGCTGGCACGAAGTGACCGTGAGCTTTGCCGGTCCCGCGTCGAGTGAGGATGCCGCGGCCAATCCGTTTCGCGACTACCGGCTGAACGTCGCTTTCACGCATCCCGAAAGCGGTGACTCGTATCCCGCCGTCCCTGGCTATTTCGCCGCCGACGGTCGGGCGGGCGAGTCCGAGGCGAAGGCGGGTTCGGTCTGGCGGGTGCACTTCGCGCCTCCGCGGGCGGGCACCTGGCACTACCGGGCGTCGCTGCGATCGGGCAAGGACGTGGCGGTCAGCCTCGAGGCCGAGGCGGGCGCGCCGGTGGAACTCCCGGAGGCGTCGGGAACGTTCGTCGTGGCGCCGAGCGACAAGCAGTCGCCTGACAATCGGGGCCGCGGGCTGCTGCAGTTCCGCGGGGGCCGCTATCCGACCTTTGCCGGGAACGGCGAAACGTTCCTCAAGGGCGGGTCCAACAGTCCGGAGAACCTCCTGGCGTTCGCGGATTTCGACGCCACGCGGCCGAGTCACAAATACGCGGCCCACCTGCCGGATTGGCGGGCGGAGGATCCGACCTGGCGCGGCGGCCGCGGCAAGGCGATCATCGGCGCGGTGAATTACCTGGCCGGCCAGGGCGTCAACGCCCAGTATTTCCTGACGCAGAACGTCGGGGGCGACGGCGACGACGTCTGGCCCTGGATCGACCGCGACATCCACGATCGCTTCGACTGCAGCAAGCTCGATCAGTGGAACATCGTGTTCACACACATGCAGCGGCGCGGCATCGCCATGCACGTGGTCTTGAACGAGCAGGAGTGCGATCAGTTGCTCGACGGTGGCGAGCTCGGCGTCGAGCGGAAGCTGTATTTCCGCGAGCTCGTGGCCCGCTTCGCCCATCACCCGGCCCTGATCTGGAATCTGGGCGAGGAGTCCACCAACACCTTCCGGCAGCATGCGGCCTTCATCGAGTACCTGCGGGCGATCGATCCCTACGATCATCCGGTCGTGATGCACTCGTTTCCGGGGCACTACGACCGTGTCTACGAACCGCTGCTCGGGAATCCAGGATTCTCCGGCGCGTCACTGCAGCTCGGTGATCCCCGGTTCGTGCACAGCGAGACCATCAAGTGGCTGGATCGGTCGCTCGCGGCCGGACAT
>JBIJCJ010000110.1:0-11879 GCA_044344765.1 Pirellulales bacterium
CGCCGCCGCGCTCACGCATTATGTCAGCCGCTGAAACATCGAGTACGTGGTGCGTGATCGGTGCCGGTCCGTCGGGCCTCACCGCGCTCAAGAACCTCCGCGCCGCCGGAATCGACGCCGAGTGCCTGGAGCGGGAGGACGACGTCGGGGGCAACTGGTACTTCGGCGCCGCCACGTCGCGGGTCTTCGCCTCGACGCGGCTGATCAGTTCGCGGCGGCTCACCGAGTATCTCGACTACCCGATGCCGCGGCACTGGCCCGCCTATCCCGATCACCGGCAGTGCCTGGAATATCTGCGGGCCTACGCGGCCCGCTTCGGCCTCGTGCCGCACATCCGCACGCACGCGGAGGTGACGTCGATCGCGCCGCGCGGCGGCCTCGGCGCGGGCTGGCGGGTGACGCTCGCCGACGGCACGGCGCGGGAATACGCGGGCGTCGTGATCGCCTCGGGCCACAACCACGTGCCGCGCTGGCCCGACGTGCCGGGATCGTTCACCGGCCCGCTCCTCCACGCGGCCGACTACAAATCGCCGACGCAGCCGGCGGCGCTCGCCGGCCGACGGGTGCTCGTGATCGGCGGCGGCAACTCCGGCTGCGACATCGCCGTCGAGTCCGCCCGGCACGCCGCCACGACCACGCTCTCCCTGCGCCGCGGCTACTACATCGTGCCCCGCGAGATCATGGGCCGGCCGGCCGACCTCCGCGCGGAGCGGCTCTTGCAGCTCGGCCTGCCCCTGTGGCTGCGGCGGCTGGTGAGTCTGCGGGCCATCGACCGCGCGGTCGGCATGCCCTGGCGGCACGGCCTGCCGCGGCCCGACCACAAGCTGTGGGAGAGCCATCCAGTCGTCAACTCGGACCTGCTCGCGGCAGTCGCCGCCGGCCGGATTCAGCCGGCGGCCGACGTGCGGCGGTTCGCGGGGGACGAGGTCGAGTTCGCCGACGGTCGCCGCGCGGCCTTCGACGTCGTGATCTGCGCGACGGGCTACCGGCCGACGCTCCCGTTCATCGACCCGCGGCTCCTCGGGGCCGACGCTGCCGACGGCCTGCCGCGGCTGTTTCTCAATCTGCTCCATCCCGGGCGCGACGACATCGCCGTCGTCGGCCTGATCCAGCCCGACAGCGGCCAGTGGGGCATTACCGACCTGCAGTCGCGGCTCGTGGCCCGCATGGCGGTGGCGGCCCGGCACGGCCCGCGGGCGGCGGCCTGGCTCTACGCCGCGCGGCGGCGGCCGCCGACGGCGGCCGCGCGGTACGTCAATTCGCCGCGGCACGCGCTCGAGGTCGAGCACTTCTCCTACCGCCGCCGGCTCGAACGGCTCATCGCCGCCATGGACCGCCGGCTGCGCCGCGATGCCTGATCCGTCGCGGGTGTCGATATCGATAGCGGCATGATACCATCACCGGATCGAACGTTCGTGGGCCGCCGCGGAGAGTCGCCATGTTTCGCACGCTGCTGGCACTGTTCGTGGCCGCCACGTGCGCGGTGCCGACCGCCCCGGCCGCGGAGCCGGAGATGCTCTATGTGGGCACCTATTCCGGCAAGGACAGCCTTGGCATTTATCTGTTCGCCATGGATGCGGAGACCGGCGGCCTGGAGCCGCGGGGGCTGGCCGGGGAGGCCCGCCATGCCTCGTTCCTCTGCGTCGCGCCGCGACGGCGAACGGTGTATGCCGTGTCGGAGGTGGGCACCTACGAGGGGCAGGCTTCGGGAAGCGTCTCCGCGTTCGCCATCGACCCGGCGACGCACCGACTCACGCTCCTCAACAGGCAGGCCAGCGGCGGCCCGGGAACCTGCTTCGTGTCAACCGATGCGAACGAGGCGTTCGTCCTGGCGGCCAATTTCTCGGGGGGCAGCGTGCGGCTGTTTCCCGTCCGCGACGATGGCAGTCTCGGCGCGGGCGCGAGCGTCCAGCGACACGCCCCGGGGGTCGATGCCCAGGGCCGCACCACGAAGCCGTTCGCCCACTCGATCGTCGTCGATCCCACCGGCCGCTTCGCCCTGGCGGCCGACATGGGAACCGACCGAATCTACGTCTATCGCATCGATCGGGAGGCCCAGGATCTCGTGCCGCACGATCCCCCGGTCGTGGAAGTCGCGGCCGGAAGCGGGCCGCGGCACCTTGCCTTTCACCCCACCGCCGCGGTGCTGTTCGCCATCAACGAGAAGCAGCTGTCGATCACGTCGTTTTCCTTCGACGCCGCCCGCGGGCGGCTGGAGTCGCTCGAGACCGTGCCGCTGGTGCCCCGCAGGCAGGCCCCGGGCAACGCGACGGCGGCCGAGGTGGCGGTCGATCCGAGCGGCCGCTTCGTCCTCGGTTCGATTCGCGGTCACAACTCGATCTCCGTGCTGGCGTTCGACGAGGCCGCCCGGAAGCTCACGGCCGTCGGCCACGTCACCGACACGATCGACAAGCCGCGGAACTTCGTCATCCACCCCAGCGGCCGGTTCGTGCTCGTCGGCAACCAGCGGTCCGGCACGATCACGGTGTTCCGTCTCGATCCACAGAGCGGCGCACTGACGCGGGTCGGCGACCCGACGCCCTGCCCGTCCCCCGTCTGCCTGCGGTTCGCGCCGGGCCGGCGGTGAGGCAATGGAACGTTTCCGCATCCTGACGACCCATCGGCCTGACGGCATACCCTCCGGAACCGAGGTCATGACCATGCTGAAGCTGATGCCCATGCTCAACCAGATCGTCCATGTCGGGCTCGTGGCCCTCCTGCTCGGCGGCGCGACGCTGCATGGCGGGGACGTGGCGGAGCTGAAGTCCGGCCTGGCCGTTCACGTCTGCCAGGACTCTCCGCGGCCGGCGCTCGACCTGGCCACGACGGGACGCTGGATCGTGCACAGCGTTTGTCCATCGCCGGAGTCGACGGCCCGGGTGCGTGCCGCCTTCGCCGAGGCTCGGGTCTATGGACTGGCATCGGCGGAGTATCGCGCGGACCTCCGGTCGCTTCCCTACGCGCGGAGGATCGTCAATACGCTGATCATCGACGACTGGAACGCGGCTCGGCAGCGCGGTCTGAGCTGGGACGAGTGCCTGCGCGTCGTCGTGCCGCGCGGGGCCATCCTGGTTGGCGGCGTCGGGCTCGATCAGGCCAAGGCGGAGCTGGCCACGGCGGGACTGGCCGGGCAGGATGTCACGGTGAAGGGCGATCGCGTGCGGCTCACGACCGCGTGGCCGGCGGAACTCGATCAGTGGACCCACAGCCGCGACCGCGACGCCGGCGGACAGTCGATCGCCCGCGACCCGATCAACCCGGCCACGCAAAACCTCTGGTGCCAGTGGCTCGACGGGGAGCAGGAACCCCAGGGCTGCCACGCCGCGATGGCCGCGGTGGTCAGCGCCGATGGCCGCCTGGTCTCGCTGGCCGGCTTCGAGGTCGCGGGGCTGATCCGCGACGGCAACTACTGGCACGGCGGGGGTCGGCAGCGGTGGATGCTCTCCTGCCGGGATGCGTTCAACGGCACCGTGCAGTGGCTGCGGCCATGGAACGGCACGCACGAGAAGAAGAAGAAGCGGGCCCTGGCCATGGTCGCCGGGCGGATCTTCACGATCGAAGCGGGGCACTTGACCGCCACCGACCTGCGCGATGGGCGGATTCTTTACTCGGCCGCGGCGCCCGTCGAGTTTCACGAGGAGTCGTGCCTGCACTGCGACCACGAAGTGGCGGCGGTTCATGACCCGAAGGGTAAAGTGCTCTGTGTCTTCGATGCCCGGACCGGCGAACTGCTCTGGCGCGGGCCACCGGACGTGACGTCTCCCGTGCTCCTCGACGGTGGTCGGGTTTACGTCTGCGTCGGCCCGCCTGTGGCAGTCGAGCCGGCGCCGCCGGCTCGACTGCTGGCCATGGACGCCCGCACCGGCCATGTCATCTGGAGCAAGTCGGCGGGGGATTTCGGGGACGAGAACGGAAAGATGTCGCTGGCGGCGGCTTCGTCCGGGCGGGTTTTGGCGACGGTTCCTCCGGGAGTCACGGCCGCCATCGACGGGGCGACCGGCGACCTGCTTCACAGGTTCAACGGTGTGGCCACGCACATCCTGGCCGACCGGGTCCTGATCCCCGAAAAGGTGGACCGGGGTCCGGCCGCCGTCTTTTACGACACCGCGACGGGCAAGCGCATCGAGTCGGGCGAAGTGCCGCATCCGTACACGTCACTGGGCGTGTACGCCTGCGCCAGCGGCGCCTATACGGAGAAGATGTTCTTCGACCTGGTAGGGACGGCCGGCTTGCCCAAACGCCGCGATCGAACCCTGCCCTTCCCCTACCTGGGCAGCTCGGGCGTGCACGCGACGTGCATCTCCGGCGACATCGTGGCGCATGGCATGATTTATCAGCCGCAGCAAGGCTGCCGCTGCGGGCATTTCCGCGGCAAGCTCCGCGGGCTGTACGCGCTGGCGCCGGTGGACGTGCCGCCGCCCCCGAAGGCGTTTGAAGAGCCCGGCGAACTCGAGCAGGGCGAGGCCTTCGGCAAGGTCGACGCCCCGCCGCCGGCCCCATCCGACTGGCCGATTCTCCGGGCGAACCCTTCCCGGTCGTGCGCGACATCGGGCCCGGTGGAGCCGCGCGGCATCCTCTGGCGAAAGCCTCTGGCCGTGCGGCCGGATGCGTGGATCGTTCGCAGCAGTTGGCGAGCCCAGCACAACCACAACCAGATCATCAGCGCCCCTGTCGTGGCGAACGGCAAGGTGTTCTGCAGCCTCATCGACGAACACCAGGTCGTCGCGGTCGACGAGCAGAGTGGCGAGGTCGTCTGGCGGTACACGGCGGCGGCCCGTATCGACTCGCCGCCCACGATCCACCGGGGGCTGTGCCTGTTCGGGTCGCGGGATGGATGGGTGTATTGCCTTCGGGCGGCCGATGGCCGGCTGGCGTGGCGGCGTCCCATTTCCCCGTCGCCAGAACGGATCCTGGTCTATGGGCAGCTCGAGTCGCGATGGCCGGTCATCGGCACCATCCTCGTCGACGGCGACCGCGGCTATGCCACCGCCGGGCACGATGCCGGCATGAACATCATGGTGTGGGAGTTCGAGCCGGCCACGGGCCAGACGCTCTCCTACCGGCCGACGCGGCAGGCCTATCCGAACGACATGCTGGTCAGGGGCGACGACGGCATCTACCTCAACCGCGCCGCCGTGGCCGCTGAAACCCCGACCGCCCGTCCGGCCGGATGGAAGGCGGCGCTGGCGGCCTACCAGCCGCCGACCTCGACGCACTTGATCGCCCTCGACACGCCCATCATCAGCTCGGCCAGCACGCTTTCGCTCGGGCCGCGCGGCGGCCTGTATCTGCAGCAGCTCGTCGCCACCCGCTGGACGTGGGATGCCACGCGGATGATCGGGTTCACGGCCGAAGGCTACAAGAAGGAGAAGGATGGCCGGCAGATCCGCCCTGGCTTCAGCCCGACCACCGTCGCCAAGGACGCCGTCTTCTGCCTCGATCCCGCCAAGCTCGACGGCGCGGCCAACGAAGCGCTGCGCTGGCAGACTCCCGCCGAAGATGTGTGGGCGATGGCGCTGGCAGGTCCTCGCGTCATTCTTGCCGGGCCGCGTGTCGAGCGTCCCAAGCCGTCCCGCCGCGCGGCGCAGCCGGCAAAGGCCGGCCCGCGGTCCGCGCCGGGCGATTCATCCGCCCGCCAGTCACAAGCCGGCCCCTTGGCCCCCGGGCAGTCCGTCGACCAGGCGTGGGATGATGCCGTGCTCTCGAACATGATCGGCGCGTGGAGGGTGCGCCAGCAAGACCCGCTGACGTCCCCGGGATTCTTGCATGTGCTGGACGCCGCCGACGGCCAGCGGGTCGCGTCCATCGACCTGCCCTCGGCCGTGGTTCAGGACGGCATCGCGGTCAGCGGTCAGCGGGTGTATGTCACCACCGCGGATGGGTCGGTGTGCTGCCTGGAAGAGTCCGCGCGCTGAGAACGCCGCGCGGGGCGATTGCAGGGCCGGCGTGGACCGGGCTATCCTGACCCGATGCAGATCTTCGTCACGTTCACCGGACCGCTGCGGCACGCCGGACCAGCGGCGCTCGACGTGCCGGAGGGAACCACGCTCGCGGACGCCTGCCGCCACGTCGCCGGCGGCGCCGCCGGCGACGTGCGGCGGCAGCTGCTCACGATCGACGGGGCGGTCGAGCCGTCGCTGCTCGTGGCGGTCAACGGCGTCGGCGTTCCGCCCGAGGACCGCCCGGGCCGCGTGCTCGTCCACGGCGACGAACTGCTGCTCATGCCGCCGATCGCCGGAGGCTAGTGGCGATGAACGGCGACGAGCGGAGCGACGGACTCACTCCCGACGAGCTCGACCGCTACTCCTGGCAGCGGTCCGTGGCCGGCTTGGGCGGCGCCGGGCAGCGCCGTCTCAAGTCCGCCGCCGTGCTCGTGTCGCGGGTGGGCGGGGTCGGCGGGGCCGCGGCGACCTATCTGGCGGCGGCCGGAGTGGGCCGGCTCGTGCTGGCGCATGCGGGAAACCTGCGGCGGAACGATCTCAACCGTCAGACGCTCATGTCGACGCCGGGCATCGGCCGGCCACGGGTGGAGCAGGCGGCGGAGCGGCTGCGGGCCCTGAATCCCCACGTCGTCGTGGAGACGGTGCCGGAGAACGTGACGGCCGACAACGCGGTCCGGCTGGTGGCCCGCTGCGACCTCGTCGTCAGCGCGGCGCCGTTGTTCGCGGAGCGGCTGCTCCTCAATGCCGCGGCGGTGCCGCAGGGCAGGCCACTGGTCGACGCCGCGATGTACGACGCCGAGGCCAGGCTGTTGAGCGTCCTTCCGGAGGGGCCGTGCCTGGCATGCCTCTACCCCGTTCCGCCTCCCCACTGGCGCCGCGAGTTTCCCGTGCTCGGTGCCGTGGCTGGCACCGTGGGGGCGCTGGCGGCCCTCGAGGCGATCAAGATCCTGGCCGGCTACGGCACGCCGCTCGCCGGCCGGCTGTGGACATTCGACACGGCCGCCATGACCTGCCGCACGCTCACGATCCCCGCGCGGCGGGAATGCCCGGTCTGCGGGCCGCGGGCCCCGGCGTAGCAGGGTTTCGCGAATCGTCAGCGGCCCCCCCGCGCGAGCCACGCGAGGCACGCGAGCAGCCCGGCGGCGGCGACGAGCCAGACGCCCAGAGACGGCACACGCCAGGCCGGGGACGACGGCGCGGCCGCCGTGGACGCGGCCTCCTTCGTCGGGGCGACATCCTCTTCGATCGCCGCGGTCGCCCCCTGCTCGGCGAAATCGCCGCCGGCCTCCGGCCCGCGCCGGCGGATGAGCCTGGGGACGGTGTTCCAGTCGGCCGCGAGCAGCAGGTCGCTGCCCGGGCTCAGTTCCTTCACCTCGCAGGAACAGGCGCCGACGAGAAAATCGCCGGCCGAGCGAACGTCCGCAGCCGCGAGCTTCGCGAGCAGGACGCCGCCGAGCGTCCGGCCGCGACCGAACACCGGAAACACCGCCGTTCCCCCGGCCACCTCCGGCTCGGCCGCCGCCATCAGCGTCGCCACCAGCACCTCCTCCTCGGGATCGTCCGCGCGGACCCGGAGGACCGACATCCGTGGCGGCCAGAAGACCGACTTGTCGAGCGGCTTCCCCTCCGCCGCATCCGTCGTCTCCGCCGGCGGCACCGCCTCGCGATCCGCGTCCGCAGCGATGACCTCGCGGACGAACTCGGCGATCAGCGAATCGAGCCGCTCGTCGCCGGCGGCCGGCCCGCGCTCGACGACCACCCAGACGATCGCCTCACCGGCGATCAGGCGCCGGGCGAGCTCGCGCCGGGCCGGTGACTCCGCGATGCGGGCGAGCGCTGCGGCCGTCGCCGGCCCGCTCCAGACCTCGGCGTTGCCGCCCGAACGTGATCCATCCGGTGGGGCGAGCAGCACGATCCGTCTGGGCTCGGGCCGGCGACCGACCCGTTCCGCCTCCGCCGCATCGAGCACCGCGAGGTTGGGCTGCGGCCCGCGGCCCCGCAACGCCGCCAGTTCCGGCCCCAGCGTGGCCTGTGCGGACGGCTCCACGACCAGTCGAAAGTCGTCGGGCGGCCAGCGCTCGAGGGCGTATCGAAAGACGGGATCGTCGCACGCGGCCGCGAGGCCCGACGACACCGCCGCTAGCGCCACGACGAGACATCCCCATCCGCCCGCCCTACCACCGCTGGACATGACCACCTCGCCGTGAATGCAGAAGCCGGTCGCCTTCGTCGAAGAAGTGGAAGGCCGATCGCGGAGAGTTTACAATAACCTCGTTTCACTGGACGTCCGCGCCGCGCAGAACGGGCGGCGATGGCAGTTTCGCGGCATCGTGAGTTCCCGGCCTTCGCCGACACGACCCTCCCCGTGGTGGCGGTCGCGACTCCCAATCGGTCCGGAGCCGGTCGCATGATCATGCTCGACGCGGTGACCGTGCGAAGCGGCGGCTTCGAACTGCGGAACGTCGGCTTCGTCGTCCCGTCAGGGTCCTATGGCGTCTTGATGGGCCGCACCGGCAGCGGCAAGAGCACGCTGCTCGAGGCGATCTGCGGGCTCCGGCCCGTGGTGGATGGAGCGATCCGGCTGGGCGACCGGGACGTCACCCGCCTGCCGGCCGCCGCGCGGGACATCGGCTATGTGCCCCAGGACCAGGTGCTCTTTTCCCACATGACGGTCCGCCGGCAGATCGCGCTGCCGCTGGAGGTGCGGCGCTGGCCGCAGGCCACGATTCTGCCGCGGGTCGCGGAAATCGCTGCGCTCCTGGGCATCGAGCCGCTTCTGGCCAGGCACCCCGCGGGGCTGAGCGGCGGCGAGGCGCAGCGGGTGGCACTGGCGCGGGCGCTGGTGTTCCGTCCCGAGGTCCTGCTGCTCGACGAGCCGCTCACCGGACTCGACGAGGCGACGCGGGCCGACGCCTGCGAGGTGCTCGCCGACGTCCACCGGTCCACGGGCGTGACCGTGCTGCACGTCACGCACGATTCCCGCGAGAGCCGGCGCTTGGCGGAGGTATGCTTCCTGCTCGAACGGGGCGGCATCGCTCGACGCGACGAACCCGTGCCCGCAGGTGGCATGTCATGAAGATGTGCAGGTCCGTTCCCGCGCCGGCCGGCGACCGCCGCGGGATCGCGTCGCGGTCCGCCCTGTTGCTGCTGGCCGGGTCCGGACTGTTGGCCGTGGCCGTGGGCTTGCTCCTGGTGGACCGACCGCAGGGACCGATGGCGGAGGTGGTGGAACTGGCCTGCGCGGCCGGGCTGCGGGCGCCGGTGGAGCGGGCCGTCGCCGCCTATCGGGAAGAGACCGCCGGCCGCGTGCTGCTGCAATACGGCGGCTCGAACACCCTCGTCAGCCAGATCGTCATCGCCAAGACCGGCGACCTGGTGCTCCTGGCCGACGACGCCTCCCTGGCGACGCTCGCCGACGCGGGCCTGCTCGCCGAGACGCTGCCGGTCGCCGAGCAGCAGGCGGTGCTGTGCGTGGCCAGGGGCAACCCCAAGGGCATCGGCGGGCTGGCCGACCTCGCCGGGACCGGCGTCCGCACGATGCTCGGCAGCCCCGATCAGGCGGCGATCGGCCAGGTCACCCGCGCGGCCCTCGAGCGGGCGGGGCAATGGGAGAGAATCGAACAGGCGGTGCGAGACCGGGGAGGCTTTCTGCCCACGGTGCCGGAGGTCGTCAACGCGGTGAAGCTCGGCGCCGCCGACGCCGCCATCGCCTGGCGGGCGAACGTCGCCGCCGAGGAGGCGGTCGAGATCGTGCCCTGTCCCGAACTCGACGGCGCCCGGGCGCGGGTCGTGATCGCGGTGCTCACCTCCGCCCGCGCGCCGGCGGCCGCCCTGCGGCTGGCCCGCTACCTGACCGCGCGGGACCGCGGCCTCGAGGCGTTCGCAGCGGCCGGCTACGACGTCATCGACGGCGACCCGTGGGCCATGACGCCCGCGCTGACCTTCTACTGCGGTGCGGTGAACCGGCGGGCCGTGGAGCCGATCCTGGCGGCCTTCGAGCGTCGCGAAGGCGTGCAGATCGACACGGTCTACAACGGCTGCGGCATCCTTACCGGACAGATGAAGGCGATCGCCGACTGGCGGCATGGCCGGGGCTTTCCCGACGTCTACATGGCCTGCGACCGCTCTTACCTTGAAGAGGTGGGCGGGCTGTTCCCGGACGCCGTCGACGTCTCCGAGACCGAGGTGGTGATCGCCGTGCCCAAGGGCAACCCCAAGGGCATCGGCTCGATCGCGGACCTCGCCGCGCCGGGACTGCGGCTCGCCGTCGGCCAGCCCAGGCAGTGCACGATCGGGCTCCTCACCCGGCAGCTGCTGCGGGCTCAGGGCATGCTCGACGCGATCATGCCCAACGTCGTCGCCGAGACCTGCAGCTCTTCGCTGCTGCTGCCGATGGTGACCACGCGGTCCGTGGACGCCGCGTTCGTCTATGAATCGGACGCCCGGCTCTCGGCCGACACCGTCGACACGATCCGCCTCGCCGTGCCGGAGGCGGTCGCCGTGCAGCCCATCGGCGTGGCGCGGAGCAGCGGGTTCAAGTGGCTGTCCCGCAGGCTCATGGACGCGGTCACCCGCGGCCGCGGCTCCTTCGAGGCCGCGGGGTTTCGCTGGCGACATGCCGCAGCCGGCGGCCCGCCATGACCCCCTCCGCCCCGCCGCCATCGTCCCCGCCCGCCGTGGCGGATCGCATCCGTCGTGCCGATGCCGCATTCCTGGCGGTGCTCGTGGTGCTGGGAGGCTGCTACATCGCGGCGCTGGTGGCCTTGATGACGGCCGACGTGGCCTACCTGGCCACCGCCGGCGCCGCACCGCCCGCCCCGGTCCGCCTGCTCCAGCCGCTGTGGAACGCCGGACACGCGCTGCTGGGCGTGTTCACCGATCCCGCGATCCGACATTCGTTCGCCCTGACGATGGTCTCCTGCAGCATCACGACCGGGCTGGCGCTCGCCGTGGCGATTCCGCTGGGCTACCTGCTCGCGCGGTACGACTTTCGCGGCCGGCAGCTCGTCGATGCGATCCTCGACATCCCGATCGTGCTGCCCCCGCTGGTGCTCGGCATCAGCCTGCTGATCCTGTTCCAGTTCTGGCCCTTTCGGCTCGTGGCGGAACGGGTGGTGTTCCAGGTGCCGGCCGTGATCCTCGCCCAGTTCATGGTGTCGACCGCGTTCGCCGCGCGGATCATGCGGGCCGGTTTCGACCAGATCGACCCGCGGCAGGAACGGGTCGCGGTCGTGCTCGGCTGTACGCGAGCCCAGGCCTTCACCCGCGTGGTCCTGCCGCAGGCCGGCGGACCGATCCTCGCCGCCGGCACGATCGCCTGGGCCCGTGCCCTCGGCGAGTTCGGGCCGCTGCTGGTGTTCGCGGGGGCGACGCGGATGAAAACCGAGGTGCTGTCGACGACCGTGTTTCTGGAGCTGTCGATCGGCAATCTCCGGGCCGCGGTGGCCGTCTCGGTATTGATGGTGCTCGCCGCGGTGATCGTGCTGGTGGTGACCCGCAGCTCCGCCGGCCGCTGGCCGCCGAGCGGACCGACGACGTAATCGGAGGCACGTGGATGTGATCCACATGCGAGAGCGTGCCCGACCGGTCGGCGGCTCAGGCGACCTCGAACACCGCCTCGATCTCGACCGGCACGCCCAGCGGCAGCGAGCTTGCTCCGAAGGCGCTCCGCACACCGACGCCGAGGTCGGGCCCCCAGACGCTGGCGAACAGTTCACTGCAGCCGTTGATCACGTGCGGATGCTTGTCGAAGCCGGCCGGGCAGTTGACCAGCCCCATCAGCTTCACGACCCGTTTGATCCTGTCGAGCGAGCCGAAATGGCCGACGAGCGTGGCCAGGATCGTGAGGCCCACCTGCCGGGCGGCCTCCTTGCCAGCGTCCGGATCCATGTCGATCCCCACGCAGCCCTTGATGAGCGTGCCATCCGCCTGGAACGG
>JBIJCJ010000018.1:0-29995 GCA_044344765.1 Pirellulales bacterium
GGGATCATCTCGTCGCTGCCGGGCGCCGGCACCTCCGGCGGAGGCATCTGCCCGGAGGCGATCACCCCCCAGACTCGCTCCCAGGTCTTGCGGGTCGCGGCGTCCTGGAAGTCGGGCGGCTGGCCGTCGAACCGGACGTCGCCCTCCTGCTTCTTGTCGCCGTGACACTGCAGGCAGTGCCGCTGCAGGAACGGGGCGACGTGCCGTGCGAAGTCAGCAGTCGACCCGCTGTTCTCGGCCCGAATGGGCGGGGCCGCCGCGACCAAAGCCACAGCGACCACCAGAAGCCGCCCCGCCTTGTCGACTGCCAAAACACGTAACATTGGTGAGCCGTGTTTTTCAGAAGTCTTCAGGTTTTTCGGCAACCGGAAAGTGCCTACTGAAATTATATGGGCGTAACTCGCAAATCTCGCGAAACGCCGTCAGCACGGCTGTCGCGATGGCACACTTTTCCAGCGTCACCGGACCAGCCAGCATGCTGTGAAGTCGTGTCCGATCTTCTTGGCGCCAGAGAAGTGTCGCCGTTCCCGATGCGGCCACCCCAGCGCCGCTGCCGGGAAGCCCGAAGCGCAAGCTGAGGGAATACGTGTCGCTTCACCGGAAACCACTCCACATTCCCTCGGCTCGCGCCTCGGGCTTCCAGGAACGGGACCGCCAAATCAGACAAACCGGAAACCAATTGCCGGGCACATAAGGCAGTCTGGCAAAACTGGAGTGCGAGATTTGCGAGTTACGCCTAAATTATATCATACCTGTGAAATCCTGTGAAATTGGCCGGCTGGTCTGACTTTCCGGGTTCTTTCACATGGAAAGTTTGCTGGCGCCGGGCAGCCGGCGGGAGCCAGGGGGACTGACTCAGCCGGCTCCTGCCCCGTTTTACGCGGCGGCCTATGGATTCCTCACGCGCTCGAGGATGAACAGGTTGTGGGCGCCGTCGGAACGAAGTTTCTCGCACCGCGTCCGTTTCTCTTCCGGTCGCCGGTCGGTTTCGTTGTACGCGATGTACAGCAGGTCGTCGCCGTAAAAGGCAAACAGACTCGGCGTGCGGCCCATCAGGCCCGCGCCGCCGCCCGCCCAGCTCTCCAACTGCAGCTCGATATCGCCGAAGGGGTGGGCCGGCTCGCCGATCTTGTAGCCGCCCCAAAACCCGACAGGCGGCGGGACGAGTTCACCCTTGGCGTTCACCTCATCGATCCGCTCGGCGGAAATCGCGAACGTTCGCTTTTCATGCAGCCTCGGGTTCTTGAGAAACGCATCGTCATAGTGCGCGACCGCGGTCCATTTGCCGACGATCCGCTTGGCGTCGGCCGCCGCGTCGTGCTTCGACAGGGGCGGCACGGGCTGCCGACGCAGCACCAGGTAAAGCGTGTCGGCGCACCCTCCCCACTGGTCCGATTCGTAGAAATTCCGCGCGATCGGCGCCGTGGCGAGGATCTTGACGTGCATCACACCCTGCACCGAGGTGGCCCAGATCAGCCGCCGTGCATCCTTCAACGCGCCGGAGAGCGCGGCCTCCGCTTCACGGCCGGGGCGGGGCCGGTTCTTGTCATCGACTCGCTGCTGCGGCAGCAGCTTGCATTCGGCGGTGAGCAGCGGCTGCGGCCGGTCTCCCGGGGGCAGCAGCGTAAGCCGATCCGCCTCGATCGTCACGCGGCCACCGATCAGGCCCGTGTCCTCGTCCGCGATGCCGACGTGCGTCGCCGGCACGCCCAGTAGCACGTGCCACTCGCCGAGCGCGTCCTGGGGAAACGTCGGCTCGGCGGCGGCGACGCTGGCGATGCCGCAGGCGAAAGTCAGCACAACGAGCCATAGGCCGCAGGCGCCGCATATCGCAAGCGGCATGATCGTCTTTTTCATGAAGAAACTCCGATAACCTTCGGGGACGGGACTCCAGGTCGCACTCTATTCCCTCGTTTTACGATTGCGTTCGCAGGCAGTCCACGAGCGGGCCGATTTGTGGTGCCGTTCGTGCTCTGGGGCTGGAGAACGCGACGCAGCCTCGGCCCTGGCAGCAGCCGCCGGCATCCCGAAGCCGGCGGAATAGGCCCCGCCGGTGTTAGGCGAAGCCAACGAAGAACCGCTCGAAAAGACCAGGCAGACGGCCGAACAAAGTTTTCAGACGGAGCTCAGTGCACCCGCAGGACCCGGGTCACGGGGTCCGCCGTCTTCACCAGCGGTTCGAGGGCGCGGCCGAACTGGTAGGCGACCACCTTCACCTCGAGCGGCAGCCGCGCCCGCCGGGGGATGTCGTGGATCAGCAGTTTGCCGTTTTCGATGGTCGCCGGCCCGTGGGCCACGTAGTACTCGACGGGCAGCCCACTGTCGCTCGTGCCGCGGAGGTCGATCGCCGTGGCGGCAGACTGCACGTCCGCGGCCCGCACGTCCGCGAGCGGGGGAAAGGTGATTTCCTGATCCTTGCCCTCGGTCAGGCCGACGCGGCGAATGATGCCTATCTGCTCGGCATACCGCCATGCGTCGTCGCCCTCCGTGAAGGCGAGGAACCCGGTGCCCGCCGACGATGTTGCCGGTGCCAGGGCGTCGAACTGCACCCGCAGGGCGTTCGCCCCGACGGCCACGAGCGGGCCACCGATGGGACGGACGCGGATCGCCGCGTCCGCATGGCCCACCGGCTGCCCGGCGTGGGCCCAGATCGGGCCTTCGCCGTCGTACTGATGCGGATAGGTCTCCGCGAACCGCGGGCTGACCTCGAAGGTCTGGCCGTCGCCGACCCACCGGATCTCTTCGAAGAAGAACCGCGCTCCCGCCTGCACCTTGCAGGGATCGAGCCAGCGGATGAACTGATCCCGCTTGCCGACGAGGCCGCGGTGATGGGCGACCGTGGCCTCGGCCATCTCGCGGTCGAAATGCCACGAAGCGTCGCCGCTCTTGCCGGTGTAGTCGCTGGCTGGCGCCGGGGCATGCCGGGCGGCCGCGCGGGAGGGGAGTTCCGTCAGCCAGCCGTCAGCGGCATCGATGTCGCGGCACTTGACGGCCGACGTCGTGTCCAGCGGCCAGTCGGGGATGCGACGCCGGGCCGCCTTGCGAAGAAACAGCGCGAAGTACTCCCCGCTGCGATCCGACCAGGCGAAGTGCCCGGCGCCCGGCTCGACGATGAAACTGCCGAGGTTGCGAGCATCGTTGCCGCGGAAGATCCGCATGGAGTCGACGCCGTTTTCCCAGTTCTCGCGGCCACTTGCGTCCCGATGCACCTTCCCGAACTCGTCGAACTGCCCGAGCATCATCAACGCGGGCACTCCCGGCGGGACGGGATCGGGATCGACGGTGTTCGCGGGCATGCCGGGCGAGCCGCCGCGGTACTGCATGACGCCGAAACAGCGGTCACGAAACCGCACGGCAGCCGCCTTCGCCTGGGGACCGCCGACCGAGTGGCCCATGAAGAACAGCGGGGCCACGGACAGCTCCCGATAGCCGCTGGTCGCGGCGAAGTCGTCCAGCACATGCTGCACGTCCACGTCGGCGATGCCGGTCTTCAGATAGATGATCGCCAGGCTTTCCTCCGCGCACGCGCGGCGAACGGTGGCATCCTTCACCAGCTCACGTTCGGCCGACGACATGCCGGCCACGAGCACGCCGCGGACCTGCTCCGCCCGCGGTGGGATCCAGAGGTGGGCGTCGCGTTCCCCTTTGGCCGTCTTCACCGACGTGGCGAACTGAAACACGGCCGGCGATTCGGCCGCCCCGGCGTGAACGCGGATCGCCATCACCACGACGAGGGCGACCAGCGAACGAAACATGATCTGCATGACGTGTTGTCCTCGAAAGTTCCTGCTCGGGAGGCGAACGGCCAGGTCCGCGACCGCTCTCGATCGTACACTGCCGGGCCCCCCGGCGGCTTCACACCACTTCGCCCGCCGCCAGGAGCATGGTCGTGGCATGAATGTCCACGATCGCGTCGAGATCCGCGCAGTAGCCGCCGCCGCAGACGATCGCCACGGGCGTGTCGGCTCGGCGGGCCGCCGCGAGCACGAGTCGATCCCGCTCCGCGAGCCCCGCCTTCGTGACCGCCAGCCGTCCGAGCCGGTCGTCGACGTACGGGTCGGCACCCGCGATGTAGAGCACGAGGTCCGCGCCGGCGCGGGCGAACGACTCCTCGATCGCGGCCGCGAGGGCCCGCAGATACTCCGCGTCGCCGGTGCCGTCGGGGAGCGGCACGTCGAGTGTGCCGGGATGCTTCCGCAGCGGGAAGTTCTTGGCGCCGTGGATCGACATCGTGAACACGCTCGGATCGGCGGCGAAGATCTGGGCCGTGCCGTTGCCCTGGTGGACGTCGCAGTCGAGGATCAACACCCGCCGCGCGGCGCCCCGCGCCTGCATCTCGCGGGCGGCCACGGCCGTGTCGTTGAACACGCAGTAGCCCTCGCCGAAGTCGGTGCCGGCGTGGTGCGTGCCGCCGGCGAGGCTGGCGGCCACGCCGTCCTCGAGGGCCGCCGCGGCCGCATCGACCGCCGCGCCCGTGCTCCGCAGCGACCGCTCCACGAGCGCCCGGCTCCACGGAAAGCCGATGCGGCGCACCTCGGCCGGCGAAAGCGCCCCGGAAAGCACCCGGCCGACGTACGCCCGGTCGTGGACCCGCAGCAGCTCGTCGTCGGTGGCGGCGTGCGGCTCGACGAACTCGAGCGCCGCGCCGGCGGCCGCATGGGCCTCGAGCCGCTCCCGGAGGAGGCGATACTTCGCCGCTGGAAAGCGATGCCCAACCGGCAATGGCAGCGGGTAACGGTCGGAAGGAAAGAGACGCATCGGGCTCGACCAGTCGGCTCGGCCATTATGACCGCGGGTTCGGCCCCGCTGCCCGCCGCCGCCGCCGCAGGGCGCGGCAGGCGAACAGCCCGCCCGCCGTCACGGCGAGCACGATCGACTGCGGCTCCGGCACGACGGTGAACTGCGTCACGTAGCCCGGCTCGGCGCCACTCGAGAACCCCGCCGTTTCGGCGACCGTCGCGACTTCGAACGTGAGCGGCCCCGAGTAGAGGCTGTAGTTCACGCCTTCGTAGGCGGTCGTTCCCGACGGGTCGAATGCGTAGTACCGGAAGGATGCGTTCTGGACGCTGGCGAGGAAGGCGGCGTCACGGTCGGTGAAAAACCCGCCTCGAAACACCGTGTTGGCCGTCAGGGACGGCACGTTGAAGTACACGTCGATCGCATTGGCCGCCGTCAGCGACTGCGCGAAGGGCGCGGTGCCGGTGAGCCGCAGCACGTCGTTGATGCTCGCCGTGCCCGAGCCATAGGCGGGCGAACCTGTGCCCGTGAACTCGAAGGCGAAGTCGAGACCGCCGCTGCCCGACACGGACGGGGCCGTGAGGATGCCGGGACTGTTGCCCGGAGCCACGGTGCCGGCACCGCCGATCGCGGCCACGACCCCGGAACCGCCGAGCGTTGCCGCGGCGGCGATTGTGACGCCCGATGAGGCGGCCGCCTGGCCGTTGACGACGAGCGTGCCGGCGTGCACCCAGGTCGCTCCCGTGTACGTGCTCGATCCGGTGAGCTCCAGCCGGCTGCCGGAGAGGGCGAGGCCGCCGGTGCCCGACACGGCACCGGTGATCCGCGCCGTGCCGCTGCCGGCGATCTCGAGGAGCTTGCCGCCCGTGCTGATCGCCCCGGCGGTCACGCCGCCCGCTCCGACGTCCCAGTATTGATGGTCGCCGAGGGCGATCGGGGCGTTGATCGTCTGCCGATCCGCGTCGTAGTTCGTGATCCCGCCGCGGCCAATCGTCACTGTGCTCGTCCCGGAAAACGTAAACCCGTCGCCTGCGGTGCCGGTGGACTTGAACGCCAGGCCGCGGAGATTCGTGGCGGCGTTGACGTCAATCCCGCGCACGGCGGTGCTCGTGCCGTTGAAAAGCACGTACAGGTCGGTGGGGAGGCTGTTGCCAGACCAGTTGCCGTTCCGCGCAAGGTCATTTTGTTGCGTCGGCCCTCCAGAACCGCCCTGCCAGGTGGCACTTGGATTTCCCACCACCCGGAGCGAATACCCGGCTGCGGTCATAGATGCGTTGGCGTTGGCCATGGCGCCAGGCACGGCCAGAAAACTCATCAGGTTGTAACTGCCGCTGATGCCGGTGTTCAGCCCCAGAACCGCGAGCTCTTGACCGCCGTCAGGGTTTGTCCAGCCTGACAACAGCGGGCTCCCCGAATCGCCTTCCACGAGCTGCACGCTTCCGGCTCCCGTCCGGAGCGTGAGCATGCCGGTTTGCGTCGGATCGCTGTTGAAGGCCGCCGCCTGCACGACGGTCGTGGCCGCCGCACGCGGGCTCCCATTGGTCGTACTGCCGCGGCCGTAGGCGAGAACGGCCAAGTTGTTGTAGACGGCGTAGTCTGTCGAGGTCGATGAAGGATAGAGGTCCAGCACCCCATAGCGTGCAACGGCGGTAGGCGCCGCGATCGCCGCGGTCAGTGTTCCCAGCGCCAGGTCGGGGGCGGTCACGCCAACATTGGTGACGACAAAACCGTATCCCAGATTGGTGACTGTCTGCCGTGCCTGGCTCACGACGGCTCCCGACTTCGTCTGCACGGCCACGGCCGCTGTGAGCAGACCGCCATTCTCGTAATGCTGGGCGGTTAGAAAGTGCCGCGGGCTGAGCATCGCAAAGCCCTTGTAGCTCGACGCCGCGTAGGTCGTGGTGCTCCACCCCACGCCCGACCAGTCGTAGGCCGCGCCGACGAACGAACCGCTGGTGTTGGGCTCCGGCGCCGTGGGGAACCCGCTCGTGAACCGGTCGTTTACGGTGGAGCTGTAGCCGTTGACGTCGAGGCCCGCGGCCGGGCGCATTGCCAGTGCCAGGGCGAGGCAGGCCGCGAGGCCCACGGCCCGGGGTCGAACATCGGCAAGCGTCCAGTGCTGCATGCAACGCACGATGAGACCTGATCGGTTGACCAACTGCCGCCTGCCCCGGTGAACGCCAATTATCGTGCGTCCGTCGGGGCTTGCAACGAACCGCCACACGACGCCGCTCACGCCGTCCGCCGGACCGTGGCGAACCAGGCCCGAGCACCACCAGGACTGAACTCGGCCCCCGGAATCCCCGGCAACACCTCGAACACGGCCGGTGCGATCGACTCCACCACCCAGCCGGCGCGAAACGCGGCGTGGATTTCGGCGGTGGATACGCGACGCGGCCCGTGCGTGCCCGGTTCCGACTCCGCCATACACAGGACGAACAGCCGCGCTCCGGGCTCGAGCAGACGGGCCAAGGCCGCCACGTAGGCCGCCCGTCCCACGTCGTCGAACGTGTGGAACAGGCCGCAGTCGGTGACGGCGTCGAACCGTTCCGGAATCTCCCCCACCGCCACGGCATCCATCTGTAGAAAGTTTACCGCCACGCCGCGGGCGGCGGCCTTGGCACGCGCCTGATCCAACGGCGCGGCGAGGAAGTCGACGCCGGTCACGGTGCGGCCGCGCTCGGCCAGCCAGATCGCCAGGTCGCCGGTGCCGCAGCCGACGTCGAGCACGCGGCCGCGGATCGCGTCGGCGACGGCCACGAAGGCCGGCTGCGGGCGGCCGATGTCCCACGGCGGCCGCGTCGCGTAGTACGCGGCGAACCGCTCGTCGGCCGGCGCGGGCGCAGGATCGTTCTCAGCCATGCTCCTGTTATACGCAGCGGCGTCACGCTGCGGGCATTTTTGCCCTTGCGGCCGCGCGGATTTGCGGTGAAATTTCAGCCTTCCAGCCCCGTGGCCGCCGCCACGACCGCCCCGAGCCACGCATGGACCCTCTCCCGCTCCTCGACGCGCTGCGCGGCCACTGGCAGGCGACCGTCACGGGAGCCGTGTTGCTCGTGACACTCGGCCTCCTGCTGTTCGTGCAGCGGGCTCCCGACATGGTGATGATCGGCGGCGTCGTGCTCCTCCTGGCCGCCGGCGTGCTGACGCCGGACGAGGCCCTCAAGGGGATGAGCAACGAGGGCATGATCACCGTCGCCGCGCTGTTCGTGGTGGCCGCGGCGGTGGAGCGGACCGGCGCCCTGGCGGCGCTGGTGGACCGGGTTCTGGGCCGGCCCCGGTCGCTGACGGCCGCACAGGTCCGCACGATGGCCGGGCCGAGCCTGTTGTCGGCGTTCGTGAACAACACGCCCGTCGTGGCCCTCATGGTGCCCGCGATCCGCGACTGGGCGAAGAAGCACCGCCTGTCGGTCTCGAAGCTGCTCATGCCGATGAACGCGGCCGTCGTCCTCGGCGGCCTGTGCACGCTCATCGGCACCAGCACCAACGTCGTCGTCAGCGGCCTGGTGGAGGACAAGCGCGGCACGCCGCTGGACATGTTCGACATCACGCCGCTCGGCCTGGCGCTGCTCGGGGCCGGGTTCGCCTACCTGCTCTTCGCCAGCCGCTGGCTGCTCAAGGACCGCCGCCCGCCGATGAGCCAGAGCGACGACCCGCGGCAATACTCCCTGGAGATGCTCGTCGAGGCGGGCAGCCCGCTGGTGGGCCGCTCCATCGAGGAGGCCGGCCTGCGGCATCTCGACAACCTGTTCCTGATGGAGATCGACCGCGGCGGCCACGTGCTGGCGGCCGTCGAGCCGACCGAGCGGCTCGAGGCGGGCGACCGGCTGGTGTTCGTGGGGGTGATCGACTCGGTCCTCGAACTGCAGAAGATCCGCGGCCTGCGGCCGGCCACCGACCAGGTCTTCAAGCTCGACGACCCGCGGAGCGAGCGGCGGCTGGTGGAGGCCGTGGTGTCGAACACCTGCCCGCTGGTGGGCCGCACGATCCGCGAAGGCCGCTTCCGCTCCACCTACGGCGCCGTCGTGATCGCCGTGGCCCGCAACGGCGAGCGGCTGCAGATGAAGATCGGCGACATCATCCTCGAGCCGGGCGACACGCTCCTCCTCGAGGCCGGGCCCGCCTTCCTCGACCGGCAGCGGTCGAGCCGCCACTTTTACCTCGTCAGCGAGGTCAGCGACGCCGCCGCTCCGCGGCACGACCGGGCCTGGATCGCCTGCACGATCCTCGCCGCCATGGTGCTGGCCGCGGCGCTCGATCTCGTGCCGATGGTGGCCGCGGCCCTGGCGGCCGCCTGCGGCGTGGTCGCCACCCGCTGCATCTCGTCCACGGAGGCCCGCCGCAGCATCGAGTGGGAATCGCTCCTTCTCATCGCCGCGAGCTTCGGGCTCGCCCGGGCGATGGAGAAGACGGGCCTGGCGGCGGCCGTCGCCGAGTCGACGATCGCCGCCGGCGGCGACAATCCACACCTCGTACTGGCCGCGCTCTACCTGGTGGCGATGCTGTTCACGGAACTGATGAGCAACAACGCCGCCGCCGTGCTCACCTTCCCCATCGCCTGGCAGACCGCGGCCGACCTCGACGTCAACCCGCTGCCGTTCGTGATGGCCGTCACGGTGGCCGCCAGCTGCGGGTTCGCCACGCCGATGGGCTACCAGACGAACCTCATGATCTACGGCCCGGGCGGCTACAAGTTCAGCGACTATGTGCGGTTCGGCGGCCCGCTCAACCTGCTCGTCATGGCCCTGACCGTGGCCCTCGCTCCGCTGATCTGGCCCTTTCGCTGAGCGAGTTTGCAACGCGGCGCCGGGGGCGTACCCTGTGTGAACGGGCGTTCTCCATCCTCCCCGTGCCCGCCCGCCCATGAGCGACATCCTCTTCCACTACTACGGCGTCAACCCCACGTCGTGGTTCTATTTGGCGTCGCTGCTGTCGATCGCGCTGTTCTTCAAGTTCAACCGCGTCCTCAGCGTGCGGAACCTCGACCTCGTGGGCCTGATCCTCCTGGCCCCCGGACTGCTCGCCGTGGAGCACGGCCTGCGCCGCGGCAACGCCGACTCCCAGGAGATCGGCTTCGTCTGGCTGTTCGTGGTCACCGGGCTGTTCCTGGCGCGAATGCTCTTCGACTCGATGATGGTGCGGCGGCCGCTCCTGGAGCCGAACCTCACGACCGGCGGCATGGTGTTTCTCGGCGTCGCGCTGCTGGTGTTCCTGCTGGCCAACGTGATCACGAAGCGGCCGCAGGCCGATGACGTGGCCGTCGCGGCCGCCGCGGACAAGCTCCAGGCCCGCGAGGGAATGGTCGATGCCGATCAGCTCGCCCGCCAGGGGCCGGGCTATCCGCTCCTCTTCCTCCTTCCCCAGATCTCCACGCAGCGGCTGTTCACGCCCGACCCGGCCGGCACCGACGAGCCCGGCGGGACGGGCCGCCGCCTGGTGCACGAGACGACCGCCCGCGTGATGGCGATCGTCTCGCAGCTGGCGATCGTCGCCGGCATGGTGCTCATCGGCTGGCGGCACTTTGAAAGCGCCCGCATGGGCATCGCCGCCGCCGTGCTCTACCTGCTCCTGCCCTACACCGCCACGATGACCGGCCGCGTCGATCATGCGTTGCCCGGCGCGCTGGTCGTGTGGGCCGTGGCTGCCTACCGCCGTCCGTTCGTGGCCGGGGCGCTCATCGGCCTGGCGATCGGGGCGATCTATTACCCCGTCTTTCTCCTGCCGCTGTGGTGCAGCTTCTACTGGGAACGCGGCGCGCGACGCTTCGCGTTGGGCGTGGCCGCCGCGGTCGTCGCGCTGGTGATCGGGCTGTGGTTCACCTCGCCCGACGCCACCGTCTTCGTGGGGCAGCTGCGGCAGATGTTCGGCTGGATCCTGCCCAACAAGGTGACGCTCGAGGGCTTCTGGGCCCTGCCCGGCTACGACGCCGTCTTCCGGCTGCCCGTGCTGGCGGCCTTCATCGCCCTGATCGCGACCCTGGCGATCTGGCCGGCACCCAAGAACCTGGGCACGCTGATGAGCTGCACGGCCGCGGTCCTGCTCGGGAGCCAGTTCTGGAAGGCCCACAACGGCGGCCTCTACATGGCCTGGTACCTGCCGGTGCTCTTGCTCGTGGTGTTCCGCCCGAACCTGGAGAACCGCGTGGCGATGCTCGTGCTCGGCGCCGACTGGTTTCCGAAACGGCGGCGGCCCGAAGCGGCCGCGACCGCCGACCGAGCCGTCTGACGGGCGTCACCCGCCGCGGCGCAGGTCGAAGCCGGCGGGGAGAGCCTGCTGGTTGGCCAGCCACGTCCGCCAGGCGACGGCGTCCCAGGCGAAGTTTTTGCCCGTCAGCGCGATCAGCGCCTCGAGCACGCGTTCGTTCCTGGCCACGACGTTCACCTTCTTCGGGCCGCCCCCCATGGAGAGCCCGCCGCTGGCCGGAGTGAAGGTGGCGCTCATCGAACCCTCGCCCGTGCCGTCTCCCTGCACGACCTGGTGCTGCGTCTGCAAGACGTCGATGAGCGGAGCGACCGCCGAGGGCACGCCGAGCCGGCCGAGGGCCTCGGCCGCCCGATTGATGCGGGCGTTGTCGGGGCCACGCAAGGCCGCGACGAGCGATGGCAATGCGGCATGCGGCCCGATGACGACCAGCCGCTCGACGGCGGCGACGCGGGTGTCGCCATCAGCATGGTCGACCGCCGTGGCGACCAGTGCGGCCAGCGCTTCGGGGGAGCGGATCCGCGCCAGCGCCTCCACGTACCAGTCGCGGACCCGCGGCACCGGCTCCTCGGGCAGCCGCGCCACGATCGCCGGCACCGCCGCCGGATCGACGATGCCGCGGATCTCCTCGGCGGCGCGATCCGCCGTGCCCGGCTTGTCGAGCTGGCGCCGCAGCCGTTCGAGACGGCTGGCCCACTCCTTGCGGGCCAGGTTCCCGGCCTCGGCCCGCTCGAGCAGCTCGATCTCCTGCACCGTGCGCCAGGCGCCGCGATGCCGCACGAATCCCCGCCCCCCCATCACCTCCTGGGGGCTGCGCTGGGCCGCCGCCAGATCGGCCGCGAGCGCCGCAGCGGCCACCCAGGCGATCACGACCATCAAGCAGGCATGCCGCACGGCGGCTCCTTTCAGGAAACATCCTCCATTATCTATCGTCGCGTCCGGCCGTGTCACCTTGAGCCGGCCCGGCCGGTTCACAGGGTCAGCGCCTGGTTGAGGAGGCCAACGTAAAACGAGGCGAACCGGAACACGACCAGGGCTATCAGACCGGCCACCGCAGCCCAGGCGATAAACCCGACCGCCCCTACCGCAGCGGCAAATCCAGCCCGCGCCTCCTCGTCGAGGCGGCCCGCAAGCCGATCGAGCGACTCCGCCGTCGTGCCCGTCATTTCCCCCACCGCCACGGCCTCCAGCACCACCCGCGGCAGCCGTCCCACGGCCGCGATCGCCTCTTCGAGCGTCGCGCCGCCGCGGAGCCGCTCCGCCACGGCGTCGGGCGCGATCCGCAGGCCCGGGGCCGCTGCCGACGCGAGCCCGATCAGTCGTCCGGCGTCGAGGCCGGCATGGCTCGCCAGCCCCGCCGCCTTGCACCAGGCCGCCGCCTCGGCGTTGCGCACGGCGGGACCGAGCAGCGGAATCCGCGCGGCCACGGCCCGCACGACCCCGTGGTCAGCCCAGCTGCGGGACACGAGCGGCCAGGCGACCGCGGCCACCGCCAGCGCCGTCGCGACACCGACGAAGAAGCGGATCGCGCCCGCCTTGCCCGAGAGGCCGAGCCCGAGGATGTCCACCGGCCGGCCGTCGAGGTCGGTGATCGCACCGTTGACGAGGATCAGCACGGCGATCACGGCCACGGCCATCACCAGCCGCAGCGCGGGCCCGGCCAGCGCGGTGCGCAGCGCCCGCCGCCCGCGGATCCCCTGCTCGAGCGCCGCGGCCACGTCGCGCAGCGCCTCGGCGTCACGACCGCCCGCGTCGCCCACCGCGACCAGCGCCCGCACCAGCGGCGGAAAGGCACCGCCGGCCCGCTGCATGGCCGCCGCGAGGCCGTCACCGGTGGCGATCCCGGCGGCGACGGCCTCCATCGCCGCCCGCCAGCGCCGCGGCACGCGGGCCGTCTCCGCCGCCCACGCGCGGCGCACGTCGATGCCCGCCGCCAGCGCGGTCGCCAGCCGCCCGAGCACGTCGGCCAGCAGTCGATCCGGCATCCGCCACGTGCCGCCCATCACCCACTCCCGTCCGTGCCGCGCCTCACCGCCGCCAATCCCGTTTTTCGGCGCGGGCTCTCCCGACACTCCGTCGCATCCGACTTTGGTGTAGCACCCGCTCGCGGGCGGCAAAAGTCTTCTCGCTGTGGCCGCGGCGGCCACACGTTCGTCGAGCGTTCGCCGACCCGCTCGCCTCCCTCCCACAAACTGCCGACTGAACGCTCCAACGAGACGCGCCCTAACACACCCCTGCCCCATCTGGTAAAAACCGTTCCATTCTTCCACGAGCTGCTCGCCGCCCATGAAAGCCCACTGGCATTCCGTCGCGATCGTGGGCGCGGGACTGATCGGCGGCTCGGTGGGCAAGGCGCTCCTGGCCCGGCGGCTGGCCGAGCGGATCATCGGCGTCGGCCGGTCGGCCGCGTCGCTCGAAGAGGCCCGGCGGCACGGCGCCGTGACTGAAACCTCCCGTGACCTGCCCTCTGCGGTCGCCAAGGCCGATCTCGTAATTGTCGCCACCGGCGTGGCCGCGATCCCGGACCTCCTCGAGGAGATCGACGCCGCCGTCGCGCCCGGCACGCTGATCACCGACGCGGGGAGCACGAAAGCCACGATCGTTTCCGCATGGGAGCGGAGGCGGCGATCCCGGCGCGGGCGGTTCGTGGGCGGCCATCCGCTGGCCGGCAGCCACCGCCGCGGTCCCGGCGCCGCCGACGCGGGGCTGTTCGCGGGCCGCGTCGCCATCGTCACGCCGGCGACCCGCACGCCGCCGGCCGACGTCGAAGACGCGGGCAGCTTCTGGGCCGCGCTCGGCGCCACGGTGTTCGTCATGCCGCCCAAGGAGCACGACCGGATCCTCGCCTTCACCAGCCACGCGCCGCACCTGATCGCGGCCGCCGTGGCCGCCGCCACGCCGCCGGCGCTCGGCCGGTTCACGGCGGGCGGCTGGCGCGACACCACGCGGATCGCGGCCGGCGACCCCGAACTCTGGGCCGACATCATCCTCGACAACTCGGGGCCCGTGGCCGACGCGCTGCGGCGGTTCGCCAGTGCCGCCGAGAAGATGCTGGCGGCCATCGAGGCCGGCGACCGCCGCCGGCTCGCCACCCTCCTCCACCGTGCCAAGGAAGTTCGCGATGCTGTGGGAAGTTGACGTTCATCCGCGGGACAGCGACGGCGACCATGCCGCCCGCGCCGTCGTCGCCGGGGCGGCCGAGCTGGGCATCGCCGGGTGCACACTGGCGCGGACGGCCGCGGGCTGGCTGATCGAGGGCGACCTCTCGCGGGAAGACGTCGAGCGACTGGCCGCGGAGGTGCTCGTCGATCCGGTCGTGGAGTCGTTCACCGCCGCGGAGGCCGGGGCCGCGACGCTCGTCGCCGGTCCGGATCACCTGCCGACGGTCGTCCACGTCCTGCCCCGGCCCGGCGTCACCGATCCTTCCGCCCAGACTGCCCGCGAGGCCTTCGCGCTCCTCGGCCTGCGTCCCGCCGCCGTCCGCAGCGTGAGGAAGTATTGGCTGCCGCGGCTGCCCGCCGCCGACGCCGAACGGCTGGCCTGGAAGCTGCTCGCCAGCGAGGCGATCCACGACGTCGTCATCGGCCCGCTGCCGCTGCGGACCCTCGCCGGTGGCCGGCCGTGGATGTTTCAGGAGACGACCATCGACCTGGAAGGCCGCGACGACGCGGCCCTCGCCGCCCTGAGCCGCGACAAGTGCCTGGCGCTCACCGTGCGGGAACTGCACGCGGTCCGCGACCACTTCCGCGGCCTCGGCCGCCCGCCCCGCGAGATCGAACTGGAGACGATCGCCCAGACCTGGAGCGAGCACTGCTGCCACAAGACGCTCGGCAGCGCCGTGGATCACGTCGGCCCCGCCGGCGCCGCCTCCTTCGACAACCTCCTCAAAGAGACGGTGTTCGCGGCCACCCGCTCGATCCGGGCGACGCTCGGCGCGGGCGACTGGTGCGTGAGCGTGTTCAAGGACAACTCGGGCGTGGTGCGGTTCGACGGCGACCACGACGTGTGCGTGAAGGTGGAGACGCACAACCACCCCTCCGCGATCGAACCCTACGGCGGTGCCGCCACGGGGCTCGGCGGCGTGATCCGCGACGTGCTCGGCACGGGCCTGGGGGCGAAGCCGATCGCCAACCTCGACGTGTTCTGCGTGGCGCCCACCGACACGCCGGCCGCCGACCTGCCGCCGGGCGTGATCCATCCGCGCCGCCTGCTCGAGGGCGTGGTGGCCGGCGTCCGTGACTACGGCAACCGCATGGGCATCCCCACGATCGCCGGCGCCGTCGCCTACGACCCCGGCTACATCGGCAACCCGCTCGTGTTCTGCGGCACTGTCGGCATCATGCCCCGCGGCCACGCCGAGGCGGCCGTGCAGGCGGGCGACCTGGTGGTGGTGGCCGGCGGCCGCACCGGCCGCGACGGCATCCACGGCGCCACCTTCTCGAGCATCGAGCTGTCGAGCGCGAGCGAGAGCCAGTCGGGCGGCGCGGTGCAGATCGGCCACGCGATCAACGAGAAGATGCTCACCGACTTCGTGCTCGAAGCCTCGCGCCGGCAGTTGTTCCACGCGATCACCGACTGCGGCGCCGGCGGCCTGTCGAGCGCCGTCGGCGAGATGGGCGCGGTGCTCGGCGCCGACGTGCGGCTCGACGCCGTGCCGCTCAAGTACGACGGTCTGTCGGCGACGGAGGTCTGGATCTCCGAGGCCCAGGAGCGGATGGTGCTCGCCGTCGCCCCGGAGGACTGGCCCGCGCTCGCCGCGGTCGCGGCCGCCGAGGGCGTGGAGGCGACGGCGATCGGCACCTTCACCGGCACGGGCCGCCTCGTGCTCCGCTGGCACGAGCACGTGGCCGGCGAACTCGACTGCCACTTCCTCCACGAGGGCCGGCCGAAGCAGCGGCTGAAGTCGTCGTTCACCCGCGGCACCGACCCGCCGGTCACCTGGCGGGCCACCGCCGGCGGGCTCGCGGCCTGCCTCCTCGACCTGCTGGCCCTGCCCGACGTGGCGAGCAAGGAATGGATCGTCCGCCAATACGACCACGAGGTGCAGGGCTGCTCGGTGGTCAAGCCGCTGCTCGGCCCGGGCGCCGGCCCCGCCGACGGCACGGTGGTTCGTGGCGTGCTCGGCCGCGACCGTGGCCTCGTGCTCGGGGTCGGCCTGCGGCATCGCCTGGGCCGGGTGGATCCCTACCAGATGGCGGCCGGCGGCATCGTCGAGGCGATCTGCAACGTAGTGGCCGCCGGCGCCGATCCGGACCGGATCGCGCTGCTCGACAACTTCTGCTGGGGCGACACCCGCCGCGCGGAGTCACTCGGCACGCTCGTCGAGGCCTGCCGGGCCTGCTACGACACGGCCATCGCCTTCGCGGCCCCGTTCGTGAGCGGCAAGGACAGCCTCAACAACGTCTTCGCCTGGACCGATGCGGCGGGCGTGGCCCGCGAGATCTCGATCCCGCCGACCCTGCTGGCCACGGCCCTCGGCCAGGTGGACGACGTGCGCCGGGCGCTGACGCCCGACCTGAAGGCCGCCGGCAATCGACTGGCGATCGTCGGCCGCACCGGGGCCGACGTGCAGGGCAGTCAGCTGGAGGCGGCCGGCCACGTCACGGGCGGCCATCTGCCGACGGTCGATGCGGCCGCCTGTCTGGCCGTGTGCCGCGCGGTCGCCGCGGCCGGGCGGGCGGGGCTCGTGCAGGCCTGCCACGACTGCTCCGATGGCGGCCTGGCCGTGGCCGTCGCCGAGATGGCGATCGCCGGCCGGTCGGGCGCCCGCCTCGAACTATCCGCCGTGCCGTGCACGGCCGATGCGGCGGGCCATGACCTCGCGCTGGCCTTCGGAGAGACACCGGGCCGCTTCGTCTGCGAGGTGCGGCCCGAGCAGGCGGAGGCGTTCGCCGCGGCGATGGCCAAGGTGCCCTGGGCGTGGATCGGCGCGGTCACGGCAACGCCCGACCTGGAGATCGCCGGCTGTGGTGGGGGCGTGGAGCGGATCGCCGTTGATCGTCTGGCCCTCGCCTGGCGGAGAGAGGAGACCTGACATGCTCGCACCCCGCGCCCTCGTCCTGCGTGCCCCAGGCACGAACTGCGACCACGAAACGGCCTTCGCCTTCGAACGCGCCGGCGGCCTCGCCCGGCGGATGCACGTGCGGGCGCTGGCCGAGAACCCGGCGGCCGCCGACGACTTCCAGATTCTCTGCATCCCCGGCGGCTTCTCCTACGGCGACGACATCGCCAGCGGCCGCATCTTCGCCCTCGAGATTCGCACCCGGCTGGCCGACGCCCTGCTGCGGTTCCGCGATCGCGGCGGCCTCGTGCTCGGCATCTGCAACGGCTTCCAGGTGCTCCTGCAGACGGGCCTGCTGCTCGCCGACGCCACGACCGGCGCCCCGCTGGCGTCGCTGGCCCACAACCGCTCGGGCCGATTCGTGGACCGCTGGGTGAGCCTCGAGGCGATCCCCGGGAAGTGCGTCTTTCTCCAAGGGCTCGGCCAGTTCGAGCTGCCCGTGGCGCACGGGGAGGGCCGGTTCGTGGCCCGCTCGCCCGCCACCTTCGCGGCCCTCGATGCGGCCGGCCAGCTCGTGCTCCGCTACGCAGCGGGCGCCGACGGCCTCACATCCAACCCCAACGGCGCCGAGGGAGACGTGGCCGGAGCCTGCGACGCGAGCGGCCGCGTGCTCGGATTGATGCCGCACCCCGAGCGGTTCATCGACGCCACGCAGCACCCGGCCTGGGCGGGCCGGCTCGATCCCGCCGCCGTCGGCGCGGGGCTGGCGATGTTCGTGAATGCCGTGAAGGCCGTGTCCTGATCGGGCTTTCCATGGCCCCACAGGCCGCCGTCGCACCGCGCCGGCGACGTGCGATTCCCGGCCCGGCAGCGGGGATTTCAGGCGTGCATAACCCGTGTTGACGCGGCGCCCCCGGGATCCTTGAATCTCCGCCCCCGTCCCGGATCCCGGCGGTTCGTCCCATGCCCGCGCCCTCCATGGCCTTCGTCTACGTGGCCGACCGAGCGACCGACCGCGGTGGGCGACGGTCTGCCTGGGCGGCGTGGATCCTCGTCTGCCTGCTCGCGGCCGCGCCGGGCTGCCAGTCGCTGACCGCACCGCACGGCGCCGTGCCACCGCTGGGCGGTGCCGACACCACGGCCGCCAAGCCCGCCCCGCGGACGATCCCCGTCGATCTCATCTTCGCGCGGTTCGACGCCCACGACACCACCTGCCGAGAAGACCTGTGGAACGCGGTCGACGAGCAGGCCTTGGACGAGGGCCTGCGGCGCCGGCTGGCTGCCAACGGCCTCCGCGTCGGCATCGTGACCGGCGACCTGCCGCCGCACCTCGCGGAGCGGATCCTGCCCGACCGGGCCGTGACGCCCGCCGTTTCCGACACGGTCCCGGCCGATTCACCGCTCACGCACCGACTGTTGCGGCTGCTGCCCGGCCGTCGCAGCGAGGTGATCGCGGCGACGGGCGTCGAGGACCTGGTGCTCCTGGAAACGGGCGACGGCCAGGTTCGCGGCGGCACGTACCGCGACGCCACGGGACTGTTCGAGCTGAAGGTCCGGCCGGCGGCGGACGGCCGCGTGCGGATCGAGCTCGTGCCGGAGATCAAGCACGGCCCCCTGGAGCGGTCATGGGTCGGCGAGGACGGCATGTTCCGCATGGAGGCCGGACAGCGCCGGCATCGCCGCGACGACCTGGCCTTGAGCGTCGAACTGCGTGAGCGGTCGCTGCTCGTCGTGGGCTGCGCGGGCGAGCACGGATCGACGCTCGGCGACGCGCTGCTCCGCGACCACGGCGGCACCCGCTCGACGATGCGGCTGCTGGTGATCCGCCCCGTCGGGACGGCCGTCGATCCGATGTTCGCCACCGACGCCACGCCCGCCGACGGCGACGACTCCGACGTCCTCGAGATCCGCTGACAGGCTGTCCGGGGGCTGGGCCTCGCCGCTGCCCGCTCTGCTTTTTGTGCAGGTTCGGCGTGAGCGGGTGCCCTATCTCCCTCTCCCTCTGGGAGAGGGCTGGGGTGAGGGTGCAGGGCATCGGCGCACCAATTCAAGCACCCTCACCCGGCCTGCGGCCGGCCTCTCCCAGAGGGAGAGGCGAGACACAAAACGCGCCGCCCTCGCGATCAGCATTCGTGCCAGAACGAGCGTCCGGGCAATCTGGCGAAAGCATGCCGGCCGGCGGGCGACTGCGCTTGCGGGAATCTGCGGGGGCGCGGCAAAGCGTTCCCGGAGCCGCGACCGCGGCGGACACGGGCGGTCGGATGTGCCGATTCTTCTCCGTGGTGCCGCCGCTTTCGGGCGGACCACACGAGGCCGGGGATCGATCCATGCACCAACCGCCGTCCACCGCACCGCATCCCAAGCGGCACCGCCCCAAGGCTCTGCCCGTGTTTCTGGCGGCGTTCGTCGCAGGCGCGGCGGCGGCCGTGGGCGTCAACCAGGCGCTCGACGTCCACCTGTCGCAGAAGAAGCCGCAGGTCGAGAGCGAGCCGATCTTCGTGGCCCTGCGGTCGCTCCCGCAAGGCTCGCCGGTGACGATTTGGGATGTGGCGCTGCGCGACTGGCCGAGGGCGATGCTGCCCACGACGGCGCTGCGGGCCGATGACTCCTTCGAGGGCTGTGTCCTCCGGCATCCGCTGCGGGAAGGGCAGCCCCTGCTCTCGGTGCAACTCATGCGGGCCGGCCAGACGGCCCAGGCCGAACTGCTGCCGACCGAGACGACGTTCACGCCGCCTACTCCCGCCGCGCCCGTCGCGCGAGTGGTGGAGGCCGACCTGTGGACGCCGGCGCCGGCGACGCCCCAGCCCACGACGCCAACGCCATCAGTGCCGTCCCCGGTCGCGGCAGCGCAGCCGGCCACGGCAGTGCCGCAGGTCGTCGCGGCGCAGCAGCAGCAGCAGCAGCCGACGTCGACCGACGTGGCCCCGCCGGCGGCGACTGCCGGTGTTCCTGAGGCCGCCACCACGGTCGAGCCGGTCGCGGAACCGGTGCCGATCGCGATGGAGGCGGTCGTCCCATCCACCCCGCGGTCGCCCGCCGCCATTGACGAGGGTTCCGTCCCGGTCATCGTCAGCGGCGAGCCCACGCTCGCCGATCCGGTGCCGGGTGAGCCAACGCCGGCCGACACGCCGCCACCGGCGGACGTGGGCGTGGAATCGGTGGTCGCGGCCCGGTCGGTTACCGCACCGGCCGACGCCGCGCCGCAGCCCGCCGAAGAGCCGACGCCGGCCGATCCGGTGGGCGAGGATGCGGTGGCCACCGTGACGCCGACCGCGCCCCGCAAGCCGCGCGACGGCATCACCCGCTATCTCGTGGTACCCGAGCGGATCGCCCTTCAGGCCGACGCCGGGTTTGCCGAGCCTCCGCCAGCCGCCCAGCAGCCACCGGCCGTGAAGGAGCCGGCGGTCGAGAGCCTGCCACCCGTCCGGCCCGATGCCCCGGCCCAGGCCCGGTCGAAGCCGGCGGCCCCGCAGCGGTCGGCCCAGCAGGTGGCACCCACGTCGCGGCCGCAGCCGTCCCAGCGCACCCGCCCGCAGCCCGCCGGTCAGCCGACGCGGCGGCAGCCGACGCCACAGGGCAGCCGCCAGGCCGCGACCGCCAAGCCGCGCGGCCTCGGGGCGATGTTTCCCAATCTGGCCGCCGGCATCGAAGCGATGACGGGCAACGGCCGGAAGCCCGTCGATGCAGTGGACGGCTTTGACCAAGCCGTCGCCACCGACGACCCGAGCTACCGGGAGTGACCAGGCGGGCGGCAGCTCACGGTTCCACCACGAGCTTGCCGGCCAACACACCCGACCGGGCAATCGTGTTGGCTTCCTGAAGGGCATGCCCCTCCGCGGTCGCCGCCAGCGGTAGCACGCGATCGATGGGCACGCGGAGTTTCCCGGCGGACAGCCAGCGATTGATGTCGGCGGCGGCGGCGGCCTGCTCGTGGCTGTCGGCCTTGAACATGGCGAAGCCATGAAGGCTGCAGCCTTTGACGTAGAACGGCCCCACCGGAAACGGCGGTCGGGCATCGCGGCCGGCCATGATCACCATCCGGCCCCGCTCCGCGAGCATCGCCACCGCCTGGTCGAAGGCCGGCTCCCGCTGCGTCTCCCAATAGACGTTCACGCCCTGCGGCGCCGCCGCCCGCACGGCGTCCACGAGATCGGCCCGTCGATAGTCGAACACGGCCTCCGCACCGAGACGAAGCAGGGCCGCCCGCTTCGCGTCGGTGCCCGCCGTGGCCAGCACGCGGGCCCCGAGGGCGCGGGCGATCTGCACGACGGCGGTGCCCACGCCCCCCGAGCCGCCGTTGACCAGCAGCGTCTCTCCGGCGGCGAGGGCCGCATGACTCACCAGCCCCAGGTGGGCGGTGATCGCGACGAGCGCCGCGGCGGCGGCTTCGCGATCGGCCACGCCCGCGGGCGTGGGATAGAGCCACCGCTCGTCGACGGCGGCCAGCTCGGCGAACGTGCCCTGGCGGCCGAGCAGACCCTGGTTGGATCCCCAGACCCGCGTCCCCGGCCGCAACGCGGCGACGTCGGCGCCGACGGCCACGACCTCGCCGGCCAGATCGCAGCCTACGACGAAGGGCGACGGCAGGGCCATGGCGACCGCACCGGAGCGGATGTAGGTGTCGATCGGGTTGATCGCGCACGCCCGCACCCGCACGAGCACCTCCCGCGGCCCGGGCACCGGGTCGGGCAGATCGCCGTGACGGATCACGTCGGGCGCACCGGTCGCCGTGATGAACGCCGCCTTCATGACGCCCCCCGCTGGCCCCGCCTCACGGCCACCCCGCCGCCGATCGCCACGGCCGCCCCCAGCGCGGCCACTCCCCAGAGCACCGTGGCCGCCGCCTGTGCCGAACGGGCCACCTGCACGATCCGTTCCTCGTCCGGCATGGTCGGCCGCGACACGCCCGACCTGGCCAGGGCCCTCCAGGCCTTGTAGATGTCGGCGTTCGTGGCCGCGGCGACGCCGGCCCGGATCATGGCCGCCTCGATGGGCGGTTGCGGCACCATGCCAAGGTACAACGCCGCGACACAGGCCAGGACCGCCACCAGGCTGCCCCCCAGGATGCTCCCGTGAGCGGAGGTCCAGGAACCAGCGGCAACGCCAGTCGCGGTGGGCGCGGGCGGCAGCCGCGACAACTCCCCCAGTCGCGGGACCGAGAGCGTCGCGCCGCAGCGCGGGCAGGTCACCGTGCCTCCGGCCTGGCCTGAACCGACATTCACGGTCGCGGAACACCCGCATGTGAGCACGTAGGTTTTCGTCGATCTCGTCGCGTCGTGGGGCATCATGTGCAGTTCGGATCGCGAACACCTGGGCCGCAGAAATTCTCCCGCCGGATTCTTTTACCATTCGGGCTTCTGAAACCCCTAAAAAACCGGTTTCAGCTGAAAAAAAAGTTGGCCTCCCACAGGTGTCAGCGACATAATCTTGAGCCCTTTGGAACCACTCGCAATGCCGGCGACAAACCGCTATTCTTTGCCGAGATTGCCCAGTTCCCCGCGGTTCACGTCCTGCAGCCTTCGACTCGCTCTTGACAGCCCTCTGCGGCAGGGCTGCGAGCCCTGGCTGGAGGCGGTCGCCAGCCGGTCGAAGCGACCCGGCGGTGCGGTCTGGACTTGCCCGCCCCTTGAATCACACTGTCGGCACTACGAATGATGCAACGGAGCATCTTGTGCCCCGCGGTCCGACACGACGTCGCCCGTTGATCCGTTCCTGGAAGGATTCATAAGGAGCCCTGCCTTGTACGACTCGCTGCTCGACGAACTCGAAGACGACGTTGTCTCCAATCCTCAGGAAGTCGAGGAACTGACCGAGAAGGTCGTCGACGCCGAAGAGGCGGACGCGGAGCTTCTCGCCGACGATACCGACGCCCCCGTCCTCGCCGAAGGCGACATCGAGGCCGAGGCGGAGGTCGATGCATCCGGCGAAGCTGAGGAAGTGCTCGCCGAGCAGGTCGAGAACTGGTCGGACGACCCGGTCCGCATGTACCTCACGCAGATGGGCGAAATCCCGCTCCTCACCCGGGCGCAGGAAATCCATCTCGCGCGGCAGATCGAGACCACCCGCGCCCGTTTCCGGGCCAAGCTGCTGGAGTGCGAATACGTCTGCCAGCAGGCCTTCCGCGTCCTCTCGCGGGTGCATCGCGGCGAACTCCCCTTCGACCGCACGGTCCAGGTCTCGGTGACCGACCGGCTGGAGAAGGAACAGATCCTCGGCCGCCTGCCCCACAACCTGAAGACGCTCGACATCCTCCTCAAGCAGAACAAGGCCGACTACCGGATCGCCCTCTCGAAGAAGCGGCGGATGGCCGAGCGGCGCGAGGCCTGGGCCCGGCTCGGCCGGCGGCGCCGGCGCTGCGTGCGGCTGATCGAGGAGCTCGGTCTGCGGACGCAGCGGATCGAGGCCATGATCCCGCAGCTGGAAAAGTTCGTCGGCCGCCTTCGGGAACTCAAGGCGAAGATCGACGCCCACAAGAGAACCAAGCAGCCGCCGGCCGCCCGGCAAAAGCTGGTCGAGGAATATCGCGCCATCCTCAAGGCCTGCCAGGAAACGCCGCGCAGCCTGAAGCGTCGGGTGGACGAGATCCGCGGCATCTTCGCCAAGTATCAGCAGGCGAAGCGCGGCCTCTCCGAGGGCAACCTCCGGCTCGTCGTGTCGATCGCGAAGAAGTACCGCAACCGCGGCCTCTCCTTCCTCGACCTGATCCAGGAAGGCAACGCCGGCCTGATGCGGGCGGTGGACAAGTTCGAGTATCGCCGCGGCTTCAAGTTCTGCACCTACGCCACGTGGTGGATCCGGCAGGCGATCACCCGGGCCGTGGCCGATCAGAGCCGCACGATCCGGATTCCCGTCCACATGGTCGAGACCATGAGCCGGGTGCGGAACGTGGCCCGCCAGCTGCTGCAGGAATACGGCCGCGAGCCGACGATCGAGGAGATCGCCGCCCGGGCCGGCACGCCGATCGACGAGACCCGGCGGGTGACGGCGATGAGCCGCTATCCGATCAGCCTCGACCGGCCGGTGGGCAACAGCGAGGACAGCCACTTCGGCGACCTGCTCCCCGACACCGGCGCGGAGAACCCGGCGGTGGGCGCCGCCCAGGAGATGCTCCGCAATCGGATCGCGAAGGTGCTGAAGAGCCTCTCGTACCGCGAGCGCGAGATCATCAAGCTCCGCTACGGCCTCGGCGACGGCTACAGCTACACGCTCGAAGAGGTGGGGCACATCTTCAAGGTGACCCGCGAGCGGATCCGGCAGATCGAGGCCAAGGCGGTCCGCAAGCTGCAGGCTCCGGCCCGCAGCGAGGAGCTCTCCGGGTTTCTTGATTGAGCGCCTGCGGGGCCATCCCTGGCCCCCGCAGGCTTGGGCCGGCGTGGTCGCAGCCACGGTGCGACCAGCCGGCCGGGCGGCCGCCCTCCAGGCGGCCGTGGCCGCCGCTCCGCGGCGGCTCGCGGCAGTTCGCCGAAGCGTCGAACTGCCGCGTTGGGGCGCGGCACGCGGCGCGGCCTGCGGCCGCTGCGTGCGGGCGTACTCGATGGCTGCCCGCGCTGTAGCGGCGGTCTCTGACCGTCGTGCGGCGCGGCACGCGGCGCGGCCTGCGGCCGCTGCTTGCGTAGCGCGCACGTTGATAAAACCCGCCGCTGCCGGGAAGCCCGAAGCGCAAGCTGAGGGAATACGCGTCGCTCCACCGACAGCCATCCGCATTCCCTCGGCTCACGCCTCGGGCTTCAAGGCCACGGAGCCCGATCCACTGCCACAGCACGCTGCACGGCCTGCGGCCGCTGCGTGCGGGCGTACTCGATGGCTGCCCGCCTGGATGGCGGGCCATCAAGAGCCGACGGAGGTTGGCCAGCGCAGGCATGGATGCCGGAGCGCAGACGCCTCCGAGAGAGCGGAAACCTCTTCGACGTGTTGAGCCCGTTGGCTGACGCAGGGCACTGCCGTCGATCTGTCTTCCGGTCGTCCCTTCATGCCTCATCCATCTCCCTGCAGTCATTCGGTCCACCGGCGTTACACGGCTTGGGGTACCCGCTGGCGGATCGGCTCCTACGACTCCTCTGACTCCTGCCGGGCTGATGTCCGGCGCCCGGCAGGGCATCGCCGACGTCTGTTGGCCTTCTCCTTTCGCTAGCAGGCTCGCCGCGACGACAGGCCGAATCGAGTTCGTCATCCTCCGGACTGGTCGTTCACGTCCTGATGCTCTTCACCTCCCCTCGCGGGGACGCCTCGTCCTCGTCACCCGCCGCGTCCGCCGGGAAGTTCACGATCGGCGGTTCGACCGTGCAAGCCAGCTACACCGACATCGCCAGCTACGAGCCCAACGCCATCAAGATCTGGGCCCGCTCCACCACCACTGGCAGCGGCTTGACTATCAACGACCTCAAGATCACAACGCCCGGCGGAACCGGCGAAACGGTGTTTCCCGGGAAGGTGATCAACGTCTCGCAGGACTTTGGACCCGTCTTCCAGGAAATCATCATCGCCGGCATCGACTTCCCGTCGTCATCCGGCGGCAAGGTCACGCTCGAGGGCAACGTGGCAATGCAGTTTGGAAATGCTCCTGCGCCCCGCGGCTCGTCCGTCCAGTTCCACATGATCGCCACCCACATTCCCTGGGTCGATCTCGACGTCGATTCCAACAACATTGGTGGCATCGACCCTCGCAACGGCCGCAGCGGCACCGATGACAAGATCGAAGAACGGACCGACCTGCCGGGCGTGATCGTGCCGGTGGGAGGCACCCGGGCGAAGATGGTCGTTAATGTCGCGTCAGGCCGGACGGCCACGCTCGCCTTCGATGCCGATGCCGCCAAAACGGTGCGGGTGTATTCCCCGACCGGCAGCATCGCACTCGACCACGACCGGCTGTCCACTCCGATCGTCGGCGGCCCGGCCCAGACCTTCTGGATCGACGCGTTCGCCCCAAGCGCGAGCCTGGCCGACATCGCCTTCACGCTCACGCTTGACGTCAGCCCAGGCAGCGGCAGTACGGGCTCACCGCCGAGCGACACGATCCGGGCGACGGCGGTGGCCGTGGATCTTGACGTGGGTCTGGATCTCGAAGTCGTCGAGGACGGTGGCGTTGTCTCTGCCGACCATGCCGGTGCGTGGTACGGCGCTGACGCAACGATCGCCTTCGGGCCATCCCCGATTCCCGTACCCGCCCCCGACGGCACGGTGATCGAATGGACCACGACGGGACCCTCTGGACAGGGATCACCGATCAGGACGCCCACGACTCGGGGCTATGCGTCGTTTCTCATGCAGGCCGGCACTCGCGCCGGCGATGTCTACGGCGTCTCGGCTCGGGTCGTGGAGATTCCGTTTGCCGGCACGGTTCTGCGACTGCCTTCCCACGCGAATCCCGGGGACTCCGTCAGCGTCGTCCCCGGGTTCGCTGCAGCGTACGAGTTTGCGTGGTCGCGGCCTTCCATCGCCGCCGACGGAACGTCCCGATCGGAGGCAACGGTCACGATCCGTGATCGCTTCGGGAATCTCGTCGCCGATGGTACGTCAGTCGTCTGGACGTTGAATGGGGCCGCCACGATCGTCAGTGGCGATGTTCAGACCACGGCCGGGACGGCACGAGCCCTGATCCAGGCGACCGATCTTGCCGGCAGTTTGGCCCTCACCGCCGCAGCGGACGGCACCGAGGGCACGGGCTCGTTCGACGCCACAGCCGTGACGATCGCGCTGACCGCCAGCTCCCAGCGGGCAGTTCTCGGAAGCGATGACGCCATCCAGTTGACGGCACGAGTCACCGACGCGACCGGCGCTCCGGTGGCGGACGGCACCCCGATTCATTGGTTCACCCGCTGCGGTCGTATCGAGGGCGCTTCGACCGTGCAGAACGGGGTCGCGCAGGCGACGCTGACGGTTCGCGATGGCACGCTCCGGGCCGGCAATCATGTCGTTGCCGCCCTCGTCGGCCGGGCCGTCGGCAAGGTGACCGTTCACTTCGCCTCCCCGGACGGCCGACTGTTTGCAACTGTGGATCAGGCACTCCTCGCCGGCGACGTCGTCGAGGATGGCACCCTCGCGGTCGAGCAGTTCGACGGAACGTCGATCGCCCGTCCGTACTTCCATCAGACGGCCGGCTACGTCTTCAATGGGCCCGCCAATGGCGTCGTGCGCGTGGCTATTGACCCCGCCGGTGCGGCCCAGGGCGTGGTGACCATCAATGACCAAGCGGGCCAAGCCGACATCGCCTGCGGGCCCGACGGAACCGCCGTGTTCCGCGTCCGTTCCACCGGCGTGTTTCGTGGCAACGGCGCCGTCCGGCTGCAACTGACGGCCACTGTCGTGGCGGATCAAGCGGGCCAGCCGGTCGATCCCTTCACGGCAGACCGCACCTGGGGCCAGTGGACTTGGGGCATGGCGGTGGCCGCCTACGACACGGCGGCCTACTGCGTCGACACCGTGGCGCACGTCGGCTGGGGGGCGCTGTCCGGCGAGGCCGACAGCAATGCCGCGCTCGCCGGCGATGTGGCGGTCAGTGCAATCCCGCTTGTCGGTGTCGTCACCGATGTGCGCGACGTGCTCAAGGAGCTGTGCTTCATGCTCCCAGGGGGCCGCGCGCCCGACCATCTGGTGCTTACGTTGTCAGTGATCGGGCTGGCGACGGAAGCCTTCCCGCCGGCCGACTATCTGCCGGACGTGCTCAAGGTGTTTGCCAAAGTCCTGAAGGTCAACGGACCTTTCTTTCAGGCCGTCCAGGGAATCGCCGAGCGTGTCGTCAAAACCCGCAGCGTTCGAGAGGCGCTCGACTACAAGGCTCTGCTGAGCCACCTCGCGTTTCCACCGGACATAACCACGCTGCGGTTCCTCGATGACTCGATCATCAAGTCGGCCGACGACCTGGCGAGCCTGAACCGACTGAGCAAGCTCACCGATCCGGGCACCATCGTCGGACTCTTGAAGAGTGTCGGCGAACGGCATGGTGCCGAGCAGGCTACAAGACTCTTCGGGAACCTGGCGACGCTCTCCGATGTCCAGCTGACGGTGCTCAAAGACGCCAACAGGTTGCATCTCGTCGGCGATGCGGTCGCAAAAGCCGGCTGGGGCTCGTCGCAGCTGGGCAAGTATGCTGACAACGTGAAGAATCTGACCCCGACCAACCCCGCCCTCAAACTGTTCGATGAGTTTGCAGACGTGACCGGGTCGGGTTCCTACTTGGGCAAGGACGCAAAGCTGCTCGATGACGTCGGCGTCCAGAATGAACTCAAGGTCGCCAAAATCAAACGCGATTCGGGTGACCCGATTGAGAAACTTCAGGAAAAGCTGGGCGTGGAGGGCGAGATCGATGTCGTGAGCAAAAGCAAGGCAATCGAGGTCAAAACGAGCCCGAACAATGGCAACCTTGACCGCTGGAAGGGGCAGGTCACACGGCTCGCGGAGTATGCAAAAGCCAATGGCCTCGAGGCAGAATACTGGCACCAGAATCCAATTCATCCAGACCGTCTGAAGTTCCTGACCGACAACGGCGTCAAGGTGTTCCCCATTCCGTGAGGCGAAATTGTCAGAGTATTACGGAATCACGATCGTTTATCGCGAGCCGTTCTCCCGCGACTCTCTTCGGGCCGCGTTCACGGCCCTGCGCGAGGCCGTCGCCGACAACTGGAGGCTTTACCGCGACGAGTTCACGACCGACACCCTCTACCACCCGGTCGATGTCGATGCGTGGACCGACGCCGTCTTGTCGAAGCCCATGGTGAAGGTATCCGAGGAAGAGGGTGGGTATGAGCATTCCCCTCTTTTTTTTAACATGTCGGTTTGTCCGGTCGCTAGTGGCTGTGCCACGGTCTTCGTCCGCCGCTACCCCGACGGAACGCTTGGCTTGGACTATTCGATCCCCGATTTCATGTTCGGAGAGACTCTCGGCGAGCGAGAGTTGTGCCGGCTCTACGAGGAGTGTCACCGCTCCTACGTTGCCCGCACCGGCAAGGAGCCCAAGAACGTCCATGCCCCGGACTGTCTCCCGATCGACGCGTTTCAATCTGGCGATGAATGGCTTGCGTGGAGCGCTCGCAAAGACGAACTGCAGGACATGCCCCTGGCCTATCCGATTACCCAGCAGTGCCTCTACAACGTGCTGCACCACCTGGAAAAGGTCTATCCCGTCGCGCGGGTCGAGATCGACGACGAGATCAAGGCGGGCGAAAAAGGCCCAGACTAAGCCGAGGTAGACGACGTAAGCGGATGATTGCAGCCACGCGGGCCTGGCGGATGCGTGTTCAACGGCAGGTGGGCCAGGCTGTCCGGAACATGGGCGACCCGATTCGGGAACTTCAGGTCAAGATCCCGGGCGTACAGGGCCCGATCGATGTGGTGAGCCAAGGCCGGGCGATCGAGGTCAAGAGTAGCAAAGCAAAAGGACAGGCACAATCTCCCGGACGGTGGCAAACGCAGACGTGACCGCCAAGCCTCCGCACTACTCCGGTCAGATCTCGAAGGCCTGACCCAGCACAGCCAGCCATCTCTCGCGGCGCTCGGCGGCGACGCCCCGTCCCCGAGCGGCTCTCTCCGCCGCTCATCCATCTCTCATCCGCGGGCTCTTGACGCACCCCCCGTCATCGTACGCTCCTACCCGCCCGCGGCTCGCCTGGCTGCGGGCATCTGGCTCCCTCCCGCCGCCCCGCCCACCAGGATCTCCACCATGTCTCCCCGCCGCCATGGACCTGCTGCCCCATTCGTTCGCTTCGCTCGCCTGTTCTCCGCGCAGGCCCCAGCCGGCCGCACACGCCGCCGCCCGCGATCGCTCCCCGCCCGCTCCGGCCTCCGGCTCGAATCCCTCGAATCCCGGGCCATGCTCTCCTCCATGCCGTTCATCGCCACGCTCCCGGATGACCTCTCCTCGAGGACCGCAAGCCTCTTCACCGTCCAGGGCCGCTACGGCAACAACGCCCTCAACGGCGATTGGGAGCTCGGGATCACGAGCAACACCAGCGCCAGGCCCCAACAACAAACCGATCGCATGTGGACCAGTACGACCGGCCCGGGCGAGCGATTCACGTTCGAGATCACAAGGCCATCCGCCTCGTCCTCGTCACCCGCCGC
>JBIJCJ010000302.1:0-3148 GCA_044344765.1 Pirellulales bacterium
GGAAGAACGCCGGTCCGGAAGGGATCCAGGAGTTGCCGTCGGCGCCGACGGCTCCGCCGGGCACGACGTAGTGGACGTGGGGGTGGTATCCGAGTGTTCGATCCCAGGTGTGGAGGACGCCGAAGAAGCCCGGCTGTGCCGCGCCGAAGAAGCGGCTGTCGGCGGCGAGGTCACGAATGGCCTGGCTGGAGGCGTGAAAGATCGCGTTGTAGACGGCGCACTGGTTGCCCTGCGCCAGTCGCCTCAGTTCGGAGGGCAGCGTGAACGTGAGCAGAAAGTACGGGCAGGGCAGCAGGTGGTCCGCTCGATGGCTTCGCGGGCGCGTTCCTGTGACGGAGCGCGATCATGGGGCGAGGAGCGATCATCGTGAAACCCTTTCGCAAAGGAGGAAGAAAAACCCTTGCGAGCGACGATGATTGCGGTGATGGCGTCGGGCCACCGAGCCAGGAAACACGTGCCGAGAAGCGGCTGCGTGGCTACACTAAAGGGGCTGAAATCAGCCTGTCGCGAAGCGGCTTACTTGAACCAGTCGCTGGACCAGACGAAGGATAAAGTCCAGCGGTAAGGCAGAGTCGATGGTCCGCCGCTGATCAGCTTTCCCGCTCTCCAGTGTCGTACGATACCGACTGGTGGCATTGCAGCCGTGAAGCGTCGCGACCTTGTTCGCCACATGGTAGATCACGGCTGCGAGTTGGTCCGCGAAGGCGGGAACCACTGATGGTGGGGCAATGTAGTCCTCAAGCAGCGGTCCGCAGTGCCGCGCCATCGGGAGATTCCTGAATTCCTCGCGAAGAAGATCTGCCGCGACCTTGGCATCCCAGCGCCGGGCGAGTCCGGTGAAGAGGTTCTTCACGATCTTTCATGGCACCGTCGTACGTCGGGCCGGCTATCCCGGGGGCCCGCCTGCGTGACTTACGGCCCCTCCGGAGGAGCCGACGTGAGCACGCGATGCAGCCGGTTCCATGGGGCCATGTCTTCCGCGAGTTCGCAGATCGGCCGGAGTGTCCGTTCCAGGTACGCAACGTTCAGCCGATCGCCATGCCTGCGGACCACGCCTGCAGCTGCAGCCCGGCCGATGAGTGACTCAGCCTCGGCCTGCGAGACGAACACGATCGCGTCGGCATCAGCCGTGGTTCGCGGCTCGCCCACGACCACGACCGCCAGGCCGCCGACGACCAGGAAACGAGTTCTCTCACCCTCGAGAAACGAGAAGGCGAACCGGCAGAAGTCGTCGAACTCACTCTCTGCCATCACGGCACGTCCAGCGACGGGCGGCGGCTTTGGCATCGATGCCCAGCGCGATCGCGAGGCTGCGGGGGCGGTCGTGTTCCGGGAAGACCGCCAGCCGCATGAGGTCCGATGTCAGGAGGGCCTCGCCGATCGCGATCGACTCCGCGACGCTCATCCGCTGGAGCACGGCCCGGGCCTCCTCGTCGGCCTGAAGGCGATAAGCAGCTTCGTTGCGAATCATGACCAAAGTATACGGCACCTGCGGGGGCCATGGATGGTCCCGCAGGCGTGCATTCAGAAAACGTCGAGATGGAAGTGGTGCCCTTGGTGGTAGCGGCGCGACTTCGGGTAGTAGTTCTGCCAGGCCCGGTTGTAGACCGGCACCCGCATCTCCTGCGGATAGCGGTGATAGAGATCGTTCGCCGACTGCATGTAGCCGTCGGCGTAGAAGTTCTGCGGATACCACACGTAGGGATAGTGGTAGAGGCGGTTCCAGTCGGTGGCGTTGTACGACTGGCCCCACTGGCGGCCGTAGGCCTGCGTGCCCGCGAACGCCGGCGGCTGGGCGGTGGCCTCGGTGGCGGCCGTCGTGAGCATGCCGGCCAGAATGGCGGCGGCGAACAGGCGCGATCGCATGGTGTGTCCCCCCCTTGAAAACCCGATCCGGGAGAACTATCGGCCAGCCCTACGACCGGGCTTTACGGAAAAACCGGCACCGCTTCACGCGGGCAGGCGGCCCTCGGCCAGCTCCCGATCCCACTCCTCGATCAGCGGCCAGTGGGTGGCGCAGGTGCCGAAGTCGGCGAGGGTCAGGTAGCCCCGCAGCCGGGCGATCGTCTTGGCGAGCAGGGCGTCGTCCTTGGCGAAGATCGGGCCGTGGCTGGGGAGCAGCCACTTCACGTCGCTGGCGGCGATCCGCTCCAGCGAGCGGATGAAGGCGGGGATGTCGCTCCCGTGGTGGGCGTCGATCGCGCCCACGGAGCCGTCGCGGTAGATGTTGTCGCCCGAGAGCAGCAGGTCGCCCATGCGGAAGGCGAGCTGGCTGTCGGTGTGGCCCGGCGTGTGCCAGACATCGAGTGACCGCGAGCCAACCTCGATCGTGTCGCCGTCGGCGATCACGCGGTCCACCTTCACCGTCGGCATCTCCAGGTGGACGTTCTGCGCGGCGATCTCGGCGAAGGTCTTGATGCGATCGCCCAGCTCCAGCGACTCGACCGCCTTGGCGTGGGCGAGCACCGGGGCCTTGAGGATCGCCTTGGCCTTGGCGAGCCCCTGGATGTGATCCACGTCGGCGTGGGTGGCGACCAGCGCCTGGCACTGCGACAGCGGAAAATCCATCTGCCGGATCATCTCGATGATCTCGTCGACCGCCTCCTCGTAGCCGATGTCGATCAGCGCCCAGGTGCGGTCGTCGTAAATAAGATAGACGTTGCACCCGATCCGCCAGCCGGCCTGGGTGTTTATCTCGATCACGCCGGGGAACACGGGACGACGTTCGAGCATGGCGGGACCTGGGCGGGGGGACGGGATTTGCGGGGGATTCCCGCGGAAGACACACTTGTCGACGGTCACCGTGACCGCGTGCGAGAGTGTAGAAGGCCGGGCGCTGACCGGCAATCGACCGCTGGGAAAAGGCAGGAGCGAAGGCGTGGAACACGACGGGTCGGCAACCACGGCGCCGGGCGGGTTCGCGGCCTGGTCCGCGGGGGTCGCCGAACTCTGCGGGCTCGTCGAGGCGCTGGCGCCGGCCGCCGCGGCCCTCGGCGCCCCCGATCCCGCCACCGCCGCCTGGCACGGGGCGCTGTTCGGCAAGCTCAAGCCGCAGGTCTCGCGCACGCCCCTGCTGGTCGTCGCGGTGTGCGGCGGCACCAACACCGGCAAGAGCCTGATCACCAATACGCTCGTCGGCGCCGAGATC
>JBIJCJ010000008.1:0-36634 GCA_044344765.1 Pirellulales bacterium
GCCTTGCGGCCGGCCCCCGGGGCCTCGACGACGACCTCCTGAGGGATCGTCCACTCCGCGCCGGCGGTCACCGGCTCGTCGGGCAGCGGCACGACCACGAGATCGCCCGTCGCGGACGCCGGGCAGGGGCGGAGCTCACGGCGGTCGAGCACGCGGCCGGTGGCATCGATCACCAGCCGTGAGAGCGTGACGCCGAGGCTCTGGCGGACGCCCTCGTAGCCCGGTGGCGGGTCTGCGGTGCCGGCGCTCGCCCAGCGGACCTCCCCCTTGTCGCTCGTCCGCGAGGTCATGACGACGTCGTCCACGGAGTGCTCGAGCGTGGCCCGGCCGGCGGCGTCCACGGCCACGACCCGCCAGGTCTTGCGCGAGTCGGTCATCGTCTCGACCGTCTGCGTGGTGCCGTTCATGGTGGTTTCGGTGAGCGCCCGGTGGGCGACGTCCATGTCGATGCGGTCGCCGACCCGGAAGCGATACCGCAGCCGCACCGGTTCGGCGGCCCGGACCGTCGGCGTCCAGCAGGCGGCGAGCAGCGTCGCCACGATCACGATCCCGCGCATCAACGACCTCCTGTCGTTCGCGGTTCGGCGGCCCGCAGGCCGCCTCCCCAGCCGAGCTTCTCCCGGAGCGTGCGATAGTAGCCGTGATGGCTGGTTTCCACCAAGATGAACCGCGGGGCCGCCCGCCGCACGCGGACACCGTCGCCCGCCTCGAGCGCGGCCACGACCTGGCCGTCCACCACGCAGGCCGAGCCGGGGTTGGGCCGGGGCACCAGCAGTTCGTAGGTGCGGGCCGCCGACTCGACCACCGTGCGGTTGGAGAGCGTGTGGGGATTGAGCGGCGTGAACACGAAGGCGTCGAGATCCTTGCGGACGATCGGGCCGCCGGCCGAGAGGTTGTAGGCCGTGGAGCCCACGGGCGTGGACACGATCAGCCCGTCGGCGCGGTACGTGGTCGCCAGTTCGCCGTCCACGAGGAGGCGGATCTCGATCATCGAGAACGGAGGGCCGGCGAGGATCGAGGTCTCGTTGAGGCCGAGCTCCGTCCGCAGCACCCGCCCGCCGCGGACGATCTCCGTCTCGAACATCAGATGATCCACGAGCCGGAACCGTCCGGCTTCGATCTCGTCCACGGCCCCGGCCACGTCCTCGCGCGAGAAACCGGCCAGGAAGCCGAGCGTGCCCAGGTTCACGCCGAGCACGGGCACCTGCTCGTAGGCCAGCCAGCGGGCGGTCCGCAGGATCGAGCCGTCGCCGCCGAGCACGACGACGAGATCGGGCGCCGGTGCCGCCCCGGTGCGAAGCGGTCCCAGGCCCCAGTTCTCGCGCGGCGCGATCCGGATGGAGACCTCGTGCCCGCGGGCCGCGAGGAGCGCGGCGACGCGTTGCCCTTCGGCTACGACATCGGGCAGTTCCCCGGGGCCGACGATCGCGACCCGCAGCGGACCGATCGGGGCACGCTGCGGCTGGAGCCGCGACGTCGAAGCAGCGGAGGGCATGGGGCGATCAGGTGTGGGCCGCCGCGTGGTCGGCGTCGGCCGGATGGGGGTCGCGTCCGGCCAGGCGGCGGCAGGTCGCGGCGATGCCGGCGGCATCGAGGCCGAGCGTCGCGAGCAGTTCGCCACGCTCGCCGTGCTCCACGAACCGGTCGGGCAGGCCGAGCCGCACGAGCGGGCCGAGGGCCGGCCGGGGCTCGCCCTGCTCCAAGGCCGCGGCCTGGGCGTCGTTAACCATCTCGAGCACGGCCGATCCGAAGCCCGTCTGCAGGGCGTTCTCCTCGACCGTCACCGTCCAGGGCGCCGCCTCCATCCGCTCGAGGAGCAGCGTCGTGTCGAGCGGCTTCACGAACCGCGCGTTGATGACACCGATCTCCAGGCCCTCGCGGCGGAGCTGGGCCGCGGCGGCCACGGCCTCGCCGAGGAGCGTGCCGCAGGCGACGATCAGGCCGTCGCCGCCTTCGGCGAGCGGTTCCGCCCGGCCGAGCGCGAGCGGCGGCCGCGGGCCGGGCTGCCGCTCGACCACCGCCTTCGGATAGCGGATGGCGACCGGCCCGTCGTGCGCGAGCGCCCAGTCGAGCATCGCGGCGAGGTCGTGCTCGTCGCCGGGGGCGAGCACGACCATGTTGGGGAACAGCCGCATGTAGCCGAGGTCGTAGGAGCCGTGGTGCGTCGGGCCGTCGGGGCCCGTGAGCCCCGCCCGATCCATCATGAACACCACCGGCAGGTTCTGCAGGGAGACCTCCTGGAAGATCTGGTCGAAGGACCGCTGCAGGAAGGTGCTGTAGATGTCCACGATCGGCCGGCAGCCCGCCTTCGCCTGGCCGGCCGCGAAGGCCACGGCGTGCGACTCGCAGATCCCGACGTCGAAGAACCGCGTCGGAAACTCGGTCCGCACCTTCTCCAGCTTGTTGCCCTGGCACATCGCCGCCGTCAGCACCGTGACCCGCGTGTCCCGCCGCAGGGCGGAGGCGATCGCGTCCGCGGCCACGTCGGTGTAGGCCCGCGACGACGACTTCTTGATCGACACGATGCAATCGTCGTCGTCGCACTCGAAGGGGGCGGGCGTATGGAAGAAGACGGGATCGGCCTCGGCCGGCTTGAAGCCGTGCCCCTTCTCGGTGAGCACGTGGAGGAGGATCGGCCCCTCCTCGTCCTTGACGAGCTCCAGGTAGCGGATCAGGTTCGGCAGCGAATGGCCCTCGACCGGGCCGAAGTAGCGGACGCCGAGAGCCTCGAAGAGGGCGCCCCCATGGAGCGTCGTCTTGATCGAGTCCTTGACGTTGACGAGCATCCGCTCGACCGACTCGCCCACCATCGGCACGCCCTTGATGAGCTCGCCGGCCTGGCTCTTGATGCCGCGGTACCAGGGGTTGGTGCGGATGACGTCGAGATACTCGGCCAGCCCGCCGACCCGCGGGCAGATCGACATCTTGTTGTCGTTGAGGATGATGAGCAGCCGCTTCTTGAGGAAGCCGGCGTTGTTGAGGGCCTCGAACACGATGCCCGACGGCAGGGCACCGTCGCCGATCACCGCCACGCTGTGCCGGTCAGCGGCGCCCCGCAGGTCGTCGCCGCTGGCCAGGCCGAGGGCCGTGGAGACGCTGCAGCCGGCATGGCCGGTCATGAACAGGTCGTAGGGGCTCTCCTCCGGATTGGGATAGCCCATCAGGCCGCCGCGGGTGCGGATCGTGCCGAAGCGGGCGAAGCGGCCCGTGATCAGCTTGTGGGGATAGATCTGGTGGCCGGTGTCCCAGATCAGCCGGTCGCGGCTGAAGTCGAAGACGCGGTGCAGGGCGAGGCAGAGCTCCACCACGCCGAGATTGGAGGCGAAGTGGGCGGTGCGGGTCGCGGCCACCTCGCACAGGGCCCGCCGCATCTCCGTGGCGAGCCGCTCCAGATCGGCCATCGAGAGGCCGACCAGGTCACGGGGCGAATGGATCGTGGGGAGAATGTCGGCCATGATGTCGGTGCGCTCCTGCGTCGCGGCGAAGTTCAATGGTCGCGGGTCACGACCCAGCGTGCCAGTCGGGCCAGTTCTGCGGCGGGATTGCCGAGGGGGCTGACCGCGTCTGCCGCCGCCTCCGCCAGTTCGACCGCCCGCCGCCGCGACTCCGCCGGGCCCATGACGGTGGGGAAGGTGAGCTTGCCGCGATCGGCATCCTTGCCTACCCGCTTGCCGACGGCCGCCTCGGTCCCCTCGGCGTCGAGCAGGTCGTCGGCAATCTGGAAGGCCTCCCCGAAACCGCCGCCGAAGACGGCCAGCCTGCCGAGCCGGGAATCGTCGGCCCCGGCCGACAGGCCGCCGAGCTGGAGCGCGGCGTGGAACAGGGCGCCGGTCTTGCGGCGGTTGATTCGTTCCATCCAGGCGACCTGCACCGAGGCCGGCTCGGAGCGGAGGTCGGCGATCCAGCCACGCTCCGTGGCCAGATCGTCCATCTGTCCGCCGACGAGAGCCTCGGCGCCCGACGCCCGGGCCAACACCGCACAGCCGCGGGCCGCGGCTGCGACGGGCAGGCCGGTCGCCAGGATCTCGAAGGCCAGCGCCTGCAGCGCGTCGCCGCAGAGGATTGCCGTGGCCTCGTCGAAGGCGCGATGGCAGGTGGGCCGGCCACGCCGCAGGTCGTCGTCGTCCATGGCGGGGAGATCGTCGTGCACCAGCGAGTAGGCGTGGATCATCTCCACCGCCACGGCGGCCGGGGCCGCCGCATCCCACGTGCCGCCACAGGCCTGCGCCGCCCACAGCACGAGCGCCGGCCGCAGCCGCTTGCCGGGCGCGAGCAGGGCGTAGCGCATCGCATCGACGAGCCGCGGCGCGGCTTCCGGCGATGCGGTCAGGCTGGCGGCGAGACGGGGCTCGATGAACTCGCGAACCTTCTCCAGGGCCGCACGGATCTCGGTGTCGGGGCGGGCGGCGGCGGCAGTGAAGGTGGAGGCGGTCACGCGATTCCGGAATGAGGCCGGTCTGGTTGCCGAAACGGTCCGCGGTCGCCGTGTCTCGCGACCGGTCCAACGCCGCGACTGCCGCTGTTTTTCCCGCTGAAAAGTCTAGGCTTCCGCCGCGGCATCGTCCATCCCGGGCAGGCTTCGCGGCCGGGTACTCTTCGCTCGCTGCGAGCGCGGGGCGCGCGCCGCGGCCGGCTGGGCGGAGTCTGCGGCCTGGGCCACCCCGGCGGCGGTCGTGGGGGCGAGGATCGGTCGGCCTTCGTCGTCGATCCGCACGAGCACGTTCACCCGTTCCTCGGCCGCGGCGAGCTCGTCGTGCAGGCGACGCAGGATGGCCACGCCGCGCTCGTAGGCATCGATCGACTCGGAGAGCCCGAGGCTGCCCGACTCGAGCCGGGTGACGATGTCGCCGAGTTGGTTGAGCGACGCCTCGAAGGCGGGCGCGGCGTCGGCGGGGGCGGTGTCAGGGGCGGGCGTCATCGGTCGTGATCCTTTCCAAGCGGCTCCAGAGTCTGCCATCCGCGAGCTGGGTCATGATCTCGTCGCCGGCGCGGAGCCCGGTCACGGAACGGAGGGCGGTGCGATCGTCCGCGCGGGTCGTCACCGACCAGCCGCGGGCCAGCAGATGCAGCGGGCTGCCGGCCTCGAGCCGGCCGGCGGCGGCGGCGAGCCGTTCACGACCGCGGGCCACCGCGGCGCCGGCGAGCCGGCGGAGCCGGGCCGCCTGCTGGTCGAGCGCGAGCCGCCGATCGCGAACGAGCCGCGACGGGTCGGCGAAGATCCGCGACCGGGCCAGCTGCACGACCCGCTCGCGGGCGAGCGTCACTCGCCGCCCGAGGCCGGCCTGCAGACGCAGGCCGAGCGACGCGACGGCCGCCGCCACCTGCGGCCCGTCGGGGGAGACGCGGGCTGCGGCGTCGGTCGGCGTCAGGGCCCGCAGGTCGGCGGCCAGGTCGGCGAGCGTGACGTCGATCTCGTGCCCCACGCCCGAGACCACCGGGATCGGGCTGGCGGCGATCGCACGAACGAGCGGCTCCTCGTTGAAGGCCCACAGGTCCTCGAGGCTGCCCCCGCCCCGCACCAGCGCGATCACGTCCACCGGCGGCACGATCCGCGCGGCGGCGGCCAGGGCCGCGGCGATCTCTTCCGCCGCGCCGGCTCCCTGAACCCGCGACGGCACGACGATCACCTCGCTCCCCTTCCAACGGGCGAAGAGCGCCGTGAGGAAGTCGGCGATCGCCGCGCCGGTGGGGCTCGTGACCAGCGCGATCCGGCGCGGGAAGGCCGGAATCGGCCGCTTGCGGGCAGGCGCGAAGAGCCCCTCGCGGTCGAGGGCGTCGCGCAGCCGACGGAGCTGGGCTTCGAGCGTGCCGGTGCCGAGGGCATGGAGCCGGTCGATCGTCAGCTGGTAGGTGCCGCGCGGCGGGTAGACCTCGAGCCTGCCGTGGCACACGACCTGCAGACCGTCGGCGGGATCGATCGCCAGCTGCGTCGCCGTGCCCCGCCAGATCACCGCCCGCAACAGGGCCGCTTCGTCCTTGAGCGAGAGGTAGACGTGGCCCGAGGAGGCCCGGGTCAGGTTCGACACCTCGCCGGCGACCCAGACGTCGGCGAACCTGGTCTCCAGCTGCTCCTTGACGCGGGCCGTCACCTCCGACACGCTCATGGCGTTCGGCGGCGGGCTGCGGCGGTCTGCGGTGAGGCGGTCGAACATCGTCTGCAATGTATCACTTCCACCCCCGGGCGGTTCCCGGCTGACGACCGTTCCGCATGGCAGCATCCACAGCACCATCGTCGCCGCAGCCCGGGAGCGGTGCCGCCGCCGCGCCGCCGCGTGGCGCCCTGCTGGTCGTATTCCTCACGGTGTTCATCGATCTGCTCGGGTTCGGCATCGTGCTGCCGGTGATGCCGCGGCAGGTGCAGCCGTTCCTCGACGCGCTCGGCGTGGCGCCCGTGGCCCGGGGCGCCGTGATCGGCCTGTTGTTCTCCGTGTTCTCCCTGATGCAGTTTCTCTTCAGCCCGCTGTGGGGCCAGATCTCCGACCGCGTCGGGCGGCGGCCGATGCTGCTCTTGAGCCTCGCAGGCTCGGTCGTTTTCTATGCCCTCTACGGCTATGCCGCGAGTTTTTCGACCGCCGACGCGATCACCCCGCAGGCCGCGAAGACGGCGCTGGGCCTCATGCTCCTGGCCCGGGTGGGCGCGGGCATCGCCGGGGCGAGCGTCGGCACCGCGGCCGCCGTGATCGCCGACTGCACGACGCCCGAGAACCGGGCCCGCGGCATGGCCCTGATCGGCATCGCCTTCGGCGGCGGTTTCACGCTCGGGCCGCTGATCGCGTATTTCGGTCTTGGTCTCTTCGGCCGGCAGCCCTGGGGCGTGGGGGCGATCGCATCGCTGCTGTCCCTCATCGCGTTGCTGATCGCGGTGGCGGTGTTTCGCGAGACCCGCCGGCCGGGGGCCCACGCGGCCAAGGAGTGGCCGAGCCTCGCCCGCACCGCGGCCGTGCTCGGCATGCCGGCCGTCGGCGGTCTGGTGCTCGTCTACTTTCTCTCGATCTTCGCCTTCGCGAACTTCGAGGCCACGCTCGCCCGGCTCACGAAGGCGGCGTTCGGCATGGACGACGACGGCAACTTCCTGGTCTTCGCCTTCATCGGGTTCATGCTGCTGCTCGCCGGCGGTGCCTATCGGCCGCTGGCCAAGCGGCTCTCCGAGGCGACGCTCCTCGCGGGGGGCGTTGGGTTGATGATCCTCGGGCTCGGACTGGTGGGTGCCGTCGCCTGGGCCGTGGCCCGCGGGGCGACCGGCGGAGGCCGCCTCGAGAACCTGTTCTTCGCGGCCGCCGCGATCGCGGTCGCCGGCTTCGCCTGCGTGAACCCGTCGGTGTCGGCCCTGATCTCGCGCCGCACCGATCCGGAGCGGCAGGGCGAAGTGCTCGGCGTGAACCAGTCGTTCGCGTCGCTGGGCAGGATCCTGGGGCCGCTCGCCGGTTCGATCCTCTTCGACGCGCACGCCTCGCACACGCTGCCGTTCGTGGCGGCGGTGACGACGCTCGCGCTGGTGGCGACGCTCCTGCCGCGGATCGCCCGGCGGGCGTGAGGCCGACCGAGGGCGATGCGATGCACCGACCCGCGACCGCCGACCTGCCCGGGGTGATCGTCGTCGGGCACGGCACCGCCGACGCCACCGGCGCGGAGGAGACGCGGCGGGTGGCCGAACTCGTCGCCGATCTGCTGCCCGGCGCGGCCGTGGAGCTCGGCTTCCTGGAGCTCGTCGCGCCGTCGATCGGCGACGCCGTGGATCGGCTCGCGGCACGTGGCTGCCGGGCCGTCGTGGCCGCGCCGTTGCTGCTCTTTCGGGCGGGGCACGCCCGCCGCGACGTGCCGGAGGCGCTCGCGGCCGCGGCGGCGCGGCACGGTCTCGCCGTGCGGCAGGCGGAGCCGCTCGGCTGCCATCCGGCGATCGTCGGCCTCGCGCGGCGGAGGCGTGCGGCCGCGGTGGCCGGCTGCGGCCACGTGCCTGCGGCGGACACGCGGCTGGTTGTTTTCGGCCGTGGCTCGAGCGACCCGCGGGCCGTCTGCCAGCTCTGCCGACTCGCGCTCGCCACGTCGGCCGGGGTGCCGGCGGCGACGCCCCTGCATCTCGGCTTCGCCGCGGCGGCCCGCCCCACGCTCGACGAGGCGGTCGCCGCAGCGTCCGCGGCCGGCGGCGTGCGGCGGATCGTCGTGCAGCCGCACCTCCTGTTCGCCGGCCACGTAGAAGGACAGGTCGACGCCGCCGTGGCCCGCGGTCGCGCACGTCGGCCCGACATCGAATGGCTGCCGGCGGCCCGGCTCGGCGCCGATCCGGCGGTGGCGGCGGCCGTGGTCGCCCGGGCGGTGGAGGCGGCTCCGGAATTGCGAAACGCCGTTTCCATCGCGGCAAATGAGACCTCGCCAAGGCCGTCCTGACTCGTCACAATGTCGGGTCTCCGGCACGAATCCTGGAAGGAGCGACCGCGTGAACACTTTCTGCCCGGCGAACCTGCTTCGCGGCCTGTGCCGCTTCTCCCTGCTGGCCATGCTGGCGGTCGCGTCCTCCGCGCTCCCCGCGGAGGAGCCGCCCCGCGCCGCGCCGGCCATTCCGGTCCCCGGCGGCGCCCCGAAGCCGGGCCCCAACGATCGGGCGATCACCCTCGCCGTGCGCAACTTCCTCGAGCGGGAGCACTACCTGAGCCGTCCGATCGACGACGAGGTGGCCCGCCGCTGGTTCAAGGGATTTCTCGAATCCCTCGACCCGATGAAGGTCTATTTCCTGCAGAGCGACGTCGACGCCTTCATGCAGAAGCGGGATTCCCTCGACGATCTCGTCAAGCGCGGCGACGTCTCCTTCGCCTACGAGGTGCTGTCGCGGTTCCTGCAGCGGGTCGACTCGCGGCTCCCCCTGATCGAGAAGCTGCTGCAGACGCCCCAAGACTTCACCAAGGACGAGTCGATCGTCACCGACCGCGACGCCACCACCTGGGCGCGGAACGAGGCCGAGGCGGAGGATCTGTGGCGGCGGCGGATCAAGTACGACCTGCTCGTGCAAAAGATGGAGAAGACGCCCGAGGCGGAGGCCAGGGAGAAGCTGCAGCGCCGCTACCGGAGCTTCGCCAAGCGGATGCACCAGATGACCGCCGACGAGCTGCTCGAGACCTACCTCTCCTCGCTCACCTCGAGCCTCGATCCGCACACCAGCTTCATGTCGCCGGGCACGCTGGAGAACTTCGAGATCCAGATGCGGCTCCAGCTCGACGGCATCGGGGCCTCGCTCAAGGGCGAGGACGGCCACACGACGGTCGCCGAGGTCGTGCCCGGCGGGGCCGCCGACCGCGACGGCCGGCTCAAGGCCAAGGACCGGATCGTCGGCGTGGGGCAGGGGACCGACCGCGAGATCGAGGACGTCGTCGACCTCAACCTCAACGAGGTGGTGAAGAAGGTCCGCGGCAAACGGGGCACCGTCGTGCGGCTCAAGGTGATCCCGGTGGGTGAGACGGCGCCCAAGATCTACGACATCGTCCGCGACAAGATCGAGCTCAAGGACGCCGAGGCCCGCGGCGAGGTGATCGAGCACGGCAAGAAGGCCGACGGCAGGCCGTACCGTTTCGGCGTCATCAACCTGCCGAGCTTCTACATGGACATGAACGCCGCCCGCCAGGGTCAGGCCGAGTACAAGAGCACCACCCGCGACTGCCGCCGGCTGCTCGACGAGTTCCGGCAGCAGGGCGTGGACTGCGTCGTCCTCGACCTGCGGAACAACGGCGGCGGCTCGCTACCCGAGGCGATCTCGCTCACCGGGCTGTTCATCGACCGTGGCCCGGTCGTGCAGGTCAAGAAGAAGGACAAGTCGGTCGAGGTCTATGACGACACCGAGCCGGGCGTGTCGTGGTCCGGGCCGCTGGTGGTGCTCACCAACAAGTTCAGCGCCAGCGCCAGCGAGATCGTGGCCGGCGCCATCCAGGACTACGGCCGCGGGATTCTCGTCGGCGACAACGCCACCCACGGGAAGGGCACGGTGCAGAGCCTGCTCGACCTGGGGCGGCAGCTGTTCCAACGGTTCGACAATGCCCCCTCGCTGGGCGCGATCAAGATCACGATGCAGCAGTTCTACCGGCCGTCGGGGGCCAGCACCCAGCTCGAGGGCGTGAAGAGCGACGTCGAGCTGCCGAGCATCACGACGCACCTGCCGGTCGGCGAGTCGGACCTCGACTATCCCGTGGCCTTCGATCGCCTGCCGGCGGCGGGCTTCCAGGCCGCGGGCCGGGTCAACGAGCCGATGCTGGCGGCGCTGCGGCGGCAGTCGCAGGGTCGCGTGGCCGCGAGCGACGATTTCAAGAAGCTCGCCGGCGACATCGAGCGGTATGATCGCCGCAAGAAGGAAAAGAAGCTCTCACTGGTGGAGAGCGTCTTCGAGCGGCAATGGAACGAGGGCAAGGCGGCCGAGGACGAGGAGAAGAAGCTCGCGGAGCTGGAGTCGAACAAGCGGCCTGTCGTGCGGCGCGACTTCTACTTCGACGAGGCGATGAACGTGGCGGTCGACTACCTCCGGGCCCTGGCCGGGAACGCCGGCGTGGCGGGCGTCCCGCAGCAGGCGGAGGTCGTGCGGCCTGCGAACCCCGTGCCCGTGCCGGCCCCGACCCCGCAGTTTCAGTCGCCCGCTCCCGTTCCGCAGTGACGCCGGATCACGCGGCGGTCTCCGACCGTCGTGCTCCGCTGTAGCGGCTGTCTCGGACCGTCGTGCTCCGCTGTAGCGGCGGTCTCGGACCGTCGTGCTCCGCTGTAGCGGCGGTCTCCGACCGTCGATGCCCGGTTGCTGGGAAGCCCGAAGCGCAAGCTGAGGGAATACGCGTCGCTTTACCGGAAACGGATCCGTATTCCCTCGGCTCGCGCCTCGGGCTTCACGGCAGCGGGCATCCGCCACCTTCGGCGCCGGCGTTCTCCCAGCGGCGTGAGCCCGGGAATCGCGGTCGTGAAGGCCGCACCAGGCCGTCCGCGGATATCGCTTTCAGCCGACGAGTTCCGCGAGCGCGGCGAGGGCGTCGGGGTAGGCGAGGCTGATCGGCAGATCGTGGAACAGCACCGCGGGATCCACCCGCTTGTCGGCGCCGCGGGTGCGGGGCGCCGCCGGATCCCATGTCGGTGCCGGGCTGTTCGAAACCGCCGCGAGCCGGCCGTACCAGTCACGGCGGCGGACCGGGCGGCCGTCCGAGACGACGTACAGCGGCCGCGGATGGGGCGCAGCGGCGACGAGGCGGACGATCTCCGCGGCGTCTTCCACATGGATGAGGTTCAGCCAGCTGTCGGGGTCGGCGGCGATCGGTGTTCCCGCCCGCAGATCGGCGATCCGCGGCAGGCGGCCGGGGCCGTATAGGCCGGCGAACCGCAGGGCCACGCCCGGACCCCGGGGATGCGATCGGAGCAGGGCCTCGGCCTCGAGCAGCACCCGGCCCGCCTCGCGGGTCGGGTGCGCGGGCGTCTCCTCGGTCACGATCCGGCCGTCCTCGTCCCCCCACACGCCCGTCGAGCTCGAGAGAATGACCCGGGCCGCGCCCGGCAGGGCGTCGAGGAGCCGTGTCAGGCCGGTCACGTGGACGTCGCGGTGCGTCGCGCCGGAGCCGCGGTCGAACCCCACGGCCCAGAAGACCGTGGCGGCGTCGGGCAGCGTGCCCGCCGCGGCGAAGGCCGGGCTCGTGACGTCGGCCACGAGCGGCTCGATCCCGAGGGCGGCGAGTTCCGTGGCCCGCTCGTGCCGGCGGGTGACGGCCACGACGCGGTCGCCGGCGGCGAGCCAGCGGGCGGCGACCCGCGCGCCCAGGTAGCCGCAGCCCACGACGAGCCGCGTGGCCGGTGCCGGCGCCGGGGAGAGGGGCGGTGAAGCGGTCATCCGTCGAGCGGCCGTGCGGCCGACTCCGCGTCGCCGTGCTGCTGCGCGTCGATCCACGAGGCGAGCACGACCTGGGCGGCGACCGCGTCGGCCCGCTCCTTCTTGCGGCCGCGGGAAAGCCCGACGCCCGCGAGCATGCCAGCCGCCTCGCGCGAGCTGTAGCGCTCGTCGTGAAAGGCGATCGGCAGGCCGGTGATCCGGCCCAGCCAGGCTCCGAACCGCTCGACCTCGGCCGACATCGCGCTGGTGGTGCCGTCGGCATGGACGGGCAGGCCGACGACGAACCCGGCGAGCGACTCGTCGCGGGCGAGCCGGCGGAAGAAGGCCGCGTCGGCCTCGTGGTCGCCCCGCGTCTGGTGGATGCACAGCGGGCTGGCGAGGATCCGCTGGGCATCGCAGACGGCGACACCGATGCGGCGGCGACCGTAATCGACGCCGGCCACGCGGCCCGCCGGGATCGGCTGTGAACAGGGCACTGTCATTTGGCAGCCGGCGTCGGGCCGGGTGGGACGTCGGGGAAGCGGCCGGTTGCCAGGAACTCGCGGGTCGCCCGCTGCACGGCGGCATCGCGCATCATCGCGGCGTGGTGCACGGGCAGCAGAAGGAAACCGTCGGCGCCCGTGAGACGGGTTTCCGCGACGCGGACCACCGCATCGTCGTCACCTTCGAGGAGCGGGCTGTAGCCCGTCGCATCCCCCTTGCCGCCGGCCACGATCCCGAACGGGCACTCGGGCACGGCCAGCCCCGGCGCCACCCGCTGCCATTCGACGACCAGATCGCGGGCCGCGCCTTCGGCCGTCGCGGCGACGCCCCAGATCCGTGATGCCATGCGGGCCAGGTCCGAGCCCTGGTTCGGCGGGCCAAGCATCACCATGCGGTGCACGCGGGCCAGGTCGCCGGGGGCCGCGATCGCCATCCAGCGGCGGACCACGAGGTTCCCGAGGCTGTGGCCGACGAAGCTGATCCGCTTCGCGGCCGGCAGGCCGGCGACCACGGTGGCGAGCGCCCGGCCGTGGGCGTCGATGTCGGCCTTCACGCTGGCGTAGCCAAAGGTCAGCACCGTGGCGTCGAGCGACCGCCGCAGGTGCTCCGCCAGCGGCTGCATCGACGCCCGCCCCTCGCCCAGGCCGTGGAGCAGGATCACGGTCTCGCCGGCGACCGGGGGCACGCGGCCCGACGTCTCGAGCGCCGCGAAAGCCGCGTGGCACTCGTCGGCCGTCCCGTCGCGGACGAGGCCGTCGGCCGGATCGAGGATCCGACAGGTCGCCGTGCCCGGCCGCCGCTGCAGCCGCCATTCGTGGCGGACCACCTCGTCAGTCCACTCGAGCGCCTCCCGGGAGCGGCGGGCCGCGTCGAGCCAGGCCGCGTCGCGGCGGTGCACGGCTTCTTCCACCGTGCCCTCGGCCCGCGCGGAGGCCGCGAGGGAAGTCACCGCGAGCACCATCACCACCGCCGCCAGCCGCCGTCCGTTCACAGATATTCCTGCCAGCCGCGTTTCTCGAGCTCCGCCACCACCTGTCGAACCGCCTCCTCGCGGGACCGGTCGGCGACGAGCGTCGCGTCGGGGGTGTGCACCACAAGCATATCCTCGAGCCCCATCGTGACGACCAGATGGTCGCCCGCGGCGTGCACGATCGTGCGGACCGACTCGATGCCGAGGTGCCGGCCGACGACCGTGTTGCCCTCGGCGTCCGCGCCCCGCTGCCGGGCCACCGCGGACCAGCCGCCGAGATCGTCCCAGGTGAACGGGGCCTCGATCACGACGACGTCGGTCGCGTGCTCGAGCACGGCGTAGTCGATCGAGATCCCCTTGATGGCGGCGAACTCGCGGGCGAAGACGGACTCGCGGTCGGGACCGTCCCAGGCGGCGGCGATCCGCTCCAGGTGGGCGAGGCATGCGGGCTGCCGTTCGCGGAGGGCGGCGAGGATCGTGGCCGCCTTCCACACGAAGATCCCGGCGTTCCACAGGTAGGTGCCGGCGGCGAGATATTCCGCGGCGACCTGTGCCGGCGGCTTCTCGCGAAACCGGGCCACGGCGTGGGCCGGCGCGGCACCGGGGGGCACGGCGAGCGCCGCCCCCTGCTGGATGTAGCCGAAGCTCTCGGCCGGGTAGGTGGGGCGGATGCCGAAGGTCACCAGGCGGCCCGGCGCCTCGTCGACGAGCGCCGCCGCCTGGCGGATGGCGTCCTGGAACTTTGCGGCCGGCGTGATCACGTGGTCGGAGGGCATGACCGCCATCGTGGCGTCGGGATCGTGCCGCGAGACGAGCAGCGCGGCCAGTCCGATGCAGGGCGCGGTGTCGCGCTTGCACGGCTCGCCGACCAGCCCGGCCTCCGGCACCTGGGGCAGCTGCCGCCGGGCCGCGTCGAGCAGCCGGGCCGACGTCACCACGAGCATTCGCTCCGGCGGCACGAGGCCGTCGAGTCGCGCCACCGTGTCCTCGAGCAGCGTCCGCGCGCCCGCCAAGGGCAGCAGCTGCTTGGGCAGCGCCGCCCGGCTGGCCGGCCAGAACCGTGTGCCTGAGCCTCCCGCCATCACGATCGCGTGCAGCATTCCGTTGCGCTCCCTTCCTGTTCACGACCGGCCGCCATCAGAGGCGGCCGCGGACCCACATCCACAGCAGGAATCCCAGCAGCGGGAATCCGGCGAAGATCACGCCGTACGTGAAGATCGTCGTCCAGACGTGTCTCGGCCAGCGTGCCATGAATGTCTCAATCCAGACCTTTGACCAGCAGATCGACCGGAATCTCGAGCGGCTCCTCGGCGGGCTCGGCGAGCCGCACCTCCACCCGCACGCCCCACGGCAGCACCTCGGCAGCCGCCACGGTCGCCTCGACGCCGTCGTAGTCGGTGGTCACCTCGACGGCGGGCGTCGCCGCGAATGCGGGGCAGAAGCCGACGTGGCCGTGGGCGAGCCGGGCTCCGGCGCCGACCTCGACATTGATGCGGCCGCGCAGCCGGTCGCCCCCCGCGGTGCCTTCGTAGCGGGTGAATCGCTGGCGGAAGCGGCCCGGCACTCGGTCCGCGGCGGCACCGGGACGCCGCCGTCCGGTCGCCGGCGGCCGGTTTACCGGCCGCCGGTCGCGTGTACTCTCGCGCGTGCCCACCCGCGCCGGGCTGCGCCGCGGGGCGAACGCCACCGCTCCCGCGGCGACGGCGACCGCGACCGCCGTCGCCGCCCCGTCGAGCCATGTCGCGGCCCGCGGGGGCAGGGCCACGGCCGCCACTGCGAGCACGAGGCCGAGGCGGGCGGCGGCCGTCGCCGGGCGGAATCCGCCTGCATGCAGCGCCGCGTCGGCGAGTGCCACGAGCGCGGTGCCGGCAGCGGCGACCGCCAGCACCGCGCCGGAGGGTGCCGGCGCGGCCACGGTCAGGCGGCGAACGACCAGCACGCCGCCGCACGCCAGCGCAGCGAGCCCCGCACAGCCACCCACGGCTGAAGCGAGGCTCGTCACCATGCGTTCGAACTCGGCTCCCGCCGTGGCGGCCGGCCAGCCGCCACGGCGGGTTGAGGAGGCCGTCATGCCCGCGTCAGGCCACCGCGGCGGCGCTGGCCGCCTCGGCCAGGGCCGGGGCGCGGTCGGTCTGCTCCCAGGTGAAGCCGTCGCGGCCGAAGTGGCCGCCGGCGGCCGTCTTTCGGTAGATCGGCCGCCGCAGGTCGAGGTAGTCGATGATGCCGCGGGGCGTGAGCGGGAAGAACTCGCGGACCAGTTCGCAGAGCCGCTGGTCCTCGACCTTCCCGGTGCCCTCGGTATCGACGTGCACGCTCACCGGCTCGCTGACGCCGATCGCGTAGGCGAGCTGCACCTCGCAGCGGTCGGCGAGGCCGGACGCGACGATGTTCTTGGCGACGTGCCGGGCCATGTAGGCGGCGCTGCGATCGACCTTCGTCGGGTCCTTGCCGGAGAAGGCACCGCCGCCGTGGCGGCCCCAGCCGCCGTAGGTGTCGACGATGATCTTCCGGCCCGTGAGCCCGCAGTCGCCGTGCGGCCCGCCGACCACGAAGCGGCCCGTGGGATTGATGTGGTAGGTGACGTTGCTCGTGTCGAGGTCCTTGGGCAGCAACGGCTTGACGATCTTCTCGACGATGAACTTCCGGATGTCTTCGTTCGAGACGTGCGGCGCGTGCTGCGTCGAGACCACGACGGTGTCGACGCGGACCGGCTTGTTGCCGTCGTACTCGACCGTCACCTGGCTCTTGGAGTCGGGCCGCAGCCAGTCGACCTCGCCCTTCTGCCGGGCCTCGGTGAGCCGGTTGAGGATCCGGTGGGACAGGGCGATCGGCAGCGGCATCAGTTCCGGAGTCTCGTTGCAGGCGTAGCCGAACATCAGGCCCTGGTCGCCGGCGCCGATGTCCTTGCCCTTGGCCTCGTCCTCGTTGACGCCCATGGCGATGTCGCCCGACTGCTTGCCGACCGCCACGAGCACGGAGCAGGTGTCGGCGGCGATGCCCATCTCGTCGTCGGTGTAGCCCACCTCACGGATCACGTTGCGGACCACCTGCTGATAGTCGATCGTGCCCTTGGACGTGATCTCGCCGGCGATCACGGCGAGGCCGGTCGTGACCATCGTCTCGCAGGCCACGCGGCTGCGGGGATCCTGGGCGAGGTAGGCGTCGAGCACGCCGTCGGAAATCTGGTCCGCCAACTTGTCCGGATGACCCATGCTGACCGACTCGCTCGTGAACAGATACTTTCCTTGTGACACGTTCCAGCCTCGTGCTTGCTAGTGGATAGGGTGAAGGATCGGCGGCCAGGTGGCTGCGGACTGAAGACTCGGATTATCGGGAAGCGGCCGGTTCACGGCAACCGGCCGTCGTCGGGCCCGGGCCATGCACCGCCGGGCGATGCCGCGGGCAGGCGGTCGAGGATCAGTCGGCCCGTGGTCGCCGTGGCCCCACGCTGCGCGGCCACGAAGCGGGCGGCCCGTGCGCCGAGCCCGGCGGCCCAGGCGGGATCGCGCAGGCAGCGGGCCACGAACCCGCGCAGGCCGTCCCCGTCGGCCACCACCACGGCGGCGTCGGCCGCGAGCAGCCGGGCCACCTCGTCCTTGAAGTTTCGCGTGTACGGGCCGAACGACACGGCGGCGCCGTAGGCCGCCGGCTCGAGCATGTTCTGGCCGCCACGCTTCCCGTCGAGGCTCCCGCCCACGAAGGCGATCGCCGCCGTACCCCACCACCAGGCCAGTTCGCCCGTGGCGTCGACGAGCAGCACCCGGGCGGCCGGGTCCACGCCCTCCCGCTCGATCCGGCTCCGCGCCTGCCACGCGAGTCCGAGGCCGTCGAGGACCGCCCCGACTTCGGTCGCCCGTTCGACGTGTCGCGGCACGATCACCAGCCGGAGGCGGGGATCCGCGTCGCGTTCCGCCAGGAAGGCCTCGGCCGCCAGCCGCTCCTCCGGGGCCTGCGTGCTGCCGGCGAGAAACACGACGTCGTCGGCCGCGATGCCGGCGAGGGACCGCAGCCGCGCCACGTCGGGGCCCTGTCGATCACCGATCACGCCGTCGAACTTCATCGAGCCCGTGACCATGACCGTCGGCGCCCCGAGGGCCGCGAAGCGGTCGGCGTCAGCCTGCGACCGGGCGACGACCAGTCCGACGCGGGCCAGCATCCTCCGCACCAGCGGACGGATGCGGGCGTAGCCGGCGGCGCTTCGCTCGCTCATCCGGGCGTTGGCCACGACGATCGGAATGCCGCGCCGGCGGACGCGGGCCAGAAGATTCGGCCACAGCTCCAGCTCGCCGAGCACGAGCAGGTCGGGACGGACGCGGTCGAGCACACGGTCCACCGCCCAGGTGAAGTCGAGCGGGCAGGGAAAGGCCCGTTCGGCCCCGAACCGCTTGGCCGCCACCTCGAGCCCCGTGGTGGTGGAGCTGGAGATCACGCTCTCCACCTTCCATCCGGCGGCCTCCGCCTGACGGCCGATCTCGGCGGCGAGCGCTGCGAGTAGCTGCACCTCGCCCACGCTCACGCCGTGCAGCCAGATCCGCGCTGTGTCGGGGGGCTTGTCAGCGACGGCGACCCCGCCGGTGAACCGCGTCCACGGCGCCGCCACCGGCCGGCCGCCCGAGAGCTTCCGCCAGGCGACCCAGGGAAGCAGGGCCACGAACGCGACGAGGTAGATGAGATCGAGGAGCATCAGTGCGTGGAAAGCGGGTGTCCACGGAAAGCTACCCCGCCGCGACGCCGCTCGACTTGCCGCAGCAGTTCTTGAACTTCTTGCCGCTGCCGCAGGGACAGGGATCGTTGCGGCCCACCTTCTGGCCCACGTTGCGGATCGGCTCGACGGGGCCGGTCTCGCCGCGCTGGTCGGGCAGGCCGCCCGGCGTGGGGCGTGATTCGGCAGGCGCCGCCAGCGCGGCCGAGGAGGCCTCGGCGTGGATGGCCGCCGTCTCTCGCCAGGTGCTCCGCAGCGCGTCCTCCTCGACCTCCTCGATCCGGTAGACGATGTCCACCACTCGCTCGTCGATCCCCTTCCACATCAGGTCGAAGGTCCGCATGCCCTCGCGCTTGTACTCGACCTTCGGATCGACCTGGGCATAGCCGCGGAGGCCGACGCTGCTCCGCAGGTGGTCCATCGCCAGGAGGTGGTCCTTCCACGAGTTGTCGAGGATCTGGAGGAGCACGGCCCGTTCCATCCGCTTCATCTCGTCCCGCGGATCGTCGCCGCGGGCGTGCCGCCGGCGGCTGGCCTGCACGAGGCGGGCCCGCAGGGCGTCGAGGTCGGAAGAGGCGAGATCCGCCTCCTGCAGGTCCGGGTCGAAGCGTTCGCGGGCCCAGGCGAGCAGGCCTTCGCGGTCGAGCCACCGTGAGCCGTCGGGCTGCCGGCCGCTGAAGTGTGACAGCCCCACCAGCACCGGATACTCGATCTCCCGGTTGGCATACACCTCGCGGGCCTTGCCGCGGACGAGCGACTTGAAGCCGCCGGCGTCGTGGCCGGCCTTCTCGAGCCCGGCCAGGTCGGCCTCGTCGAGCCGCACCCCGAACCGCCACTCCGTCCAGCCGCAGGCGCTCCGCAGGCCGAAGTCGGGGGCCAGGAAGCGGCCGCCCTCAGCCAGGTCGATGCGGTGGATCGCCGCGCGGGCCTGCTCCTGGAGGAACTCGGCGACGCCGTCGCGGCCGACCCGCTTCAGGTCCCGGTCGTTGACCGACAGCTTCCAGCGGGCGTTGGCGAACGACGCGAGGGCCGACCAGTTCCACTCCGCCTCGTCCTCGCCCGCCGGCAGGTTCTCGTCCACGGCCTCGAAGATCTGGCCCTCCGACTGCCGCACCGCCTCGTCCACCGCCAGCCGCTCGGCCTCGGCGGGATTCATGCCGCGGAAGTCGGCGGGATCGAGCTCGCAGCCGAGCTGGGCCGCGGCCCAGCTCGCGAAGGTCTGCGGGCCGTAGTCCTTGTCGAGGAAGGTGCCGATGTTCTGGTCCACCTGGCGATCGACCATCTCCAGGATCATCTCCCGCAGGTCGGCGTCGCCGTCGGTGTGGTCGAGGATCCGCTGCCGGAAGCCGTAGACCCGCTTCCGCTGCTCGTCCATCACCTCGTCGTACTCGAGGAGGTTCTTGCGGACCTCGAAGTTTCGCTCCTCGACCTTCTTCTGCGCGGCCTCCACGCGGCGGGTCACCATCCGGCTCTCGATCGCCTCGCCGTCCTGCATGCCCAGTCGCGTGAGCACGTTCTTCACCCACTCGCCGGCGAAGATCCGCATCAGGTCGTCTTCCAGCGAGAGGAAGAAACGGCTCGAGCCGGGGTCGCCCTGCCGGCCGCAGCGGCCGCGGAGCTGGAGGTCGATGCGGCGGGCCTCGTGCCGCTCGGTGCCGATGATCTGCAGGCCGCCCATCGAGCGGACCGTCTCCCCCTCGGTCTTCATGTTCTCGCGTGCCGAGATCTCGGCGACGAGTGCGTCCCACTCCTCCTTGGGCACGTCGAGCCGCGTGGGATACGTGTTCTGGAGCCGGGCCCAGGCCATCGTCTCGGGGTTGCCGCCGAGGATGATGTCGGTGCCGCGGCCCGCCATGTTGGTGGCGATCGTCACCGCCCCCAGCCGGCCGGCCTGGGCGATGATCTCGGCCTCGCGCTTGTGGTGCTTGGCATTGAGCACCTGGTGCTCGACGCCGCGCTTCTCCAGCAGGTCGGAGAGCCGCTCGCTCTTCTCGATCGACACCGTGCCCACGAGCACCGGCAGGCCGCGGCGCTGGATCTCCTTGACCTTCGCGAGCGGGATCGACTCGGCCTCCCGCTCCCCCTTGGGGCGGAACTCGAAGGCGTCGGCCGCCTCGCCCGTGATCGTGCCGACCTTCCACGAGCCGTCGGTCAGGGCCAGGGTGTCGAAGCGATGAATCCGCTCCACCTCGTCGGCGACGGCGATCCACTTCTCCCGCTCGGTGCGGTAGATGACGTCGGGATGGTTGATCCGCTGCAGGCCGCGGTTGGGCGGGATGGCGATGACGTCGAGCTTGTAGATCTTCCAGAACTCGGTGGCCTCGGTCATGGCGGTGCCGGTCATGCCGCCGACCTTCTTGTAGAGCTTGAAGAAGTTCTGCAGCGTGACGGTGGCGAGGGTCTGCGACTCCTCCTTGATCCGCACGCCCTCCTTCGCCTCGACCGCCTGGTGGAGGCCGTCGGACCACTGCCGGCCGGGCATGAGGCGGCCGGTGAACTCGTCGACGATCACCACCTCCCCCTGCTGGACGACGTAGTTCACGTCGCGCTTGTAGAGGTGGTGGGCCTTGAGGGAGTTGTCGATGAGGTGCGGCCACTCCATGTTTCCGGCGGTGTAGAAGCTCTCCACGCCGGCGAGCTTCTCGGCCGTCCGCACGCCCTCCTCGGTGAGGGCGACGGTGTGCTCCTTCTCCTTGACCTCGAAGTGCTGCTCGGCCGCGAGCTGGCGGGCGATCTGGTCGGCGCGGGCGTACTTGGAGACGTCGTCGTGGGCGGGGCCGGAGATGATCAGCGGCGTGCGGGCCTCGTCGACGAGGATGTTGTCCACCTCGTCCACGATCGCGAAGTGGAGCGGGCCCTGGCTCTGCTGCTGGTGCTTGGGAAAGCGGTCGTCGCCGCGGGCGGCCATCCGCATGTTGTCGCGGAGGTAGTCGAAGCCGAACTCGTTGTTGGTGCCGTAGGTGATGTCGCAGGCGTAGGCCTTCTGCCGTTCGCCCGACTCCATGCCCGACTGGATCGCGCCCACGGTGAGGCCGAGCCCGATGTACAGCGGCCCCATCCACTCCATGTCGCGGCGGGCGAGGTAGTCGTTGACCGTGACCACATGCACGCCCTTGCCTTCGAGGGCGTTGAGGTAGGCCGGCAGCGTGGCCACGAGGGTCTTGCCCTCGCCGGTGATCATCTCGGCGATGGCCCCCGAATGGAGCACCATGCCGCCGATCAGCTGCACGTCATAGTGCCGCATGCCGAGGAACCGCCGCCCCCCCTCGCGGCAGACGGCGAAGGCTTCGACGAGGATGTCGTCGAGGGTCTCGCCGGCGGCGAGCCGGCGGCGAAACTCGGCCGTCTGCCCGCGGAGTTCGGCGTCGCTCATGGCCTGGTACTTGGGCTCGAGCGCGTTGATGGCCTCGATCCGCGGCTCGAGCCGCCGCAGGTAGCGGGCATTCGAGGAGCCGAAGAGGCCGGTGATGAACCGCTCGATGCGGCTGCCGGTCGCGGCGGCGCCGTTGGAGAGGGAATCCCAGATGCGTTCGAGAGTTTCCATGGAGATTGCTGGTCTTTGGTCGGCGTGTGGGGATGCGGGGTGCGCGTCCGGCGTGGGCTTGCGCGGCGGGGCCGGGTCGGCCGTGGCGGATCGGGGCAGGGGGCGGGAGCCGTGAACCCGTCCGCCGGCGTTCAAGCGCGGGCCTGGATTTGATTCTCGCGGGGAATCGGGCTGGGGGTCAAGGCGAACGGCCGCGGAGTTGCTGCAGGAGCGGCCAGCGCCGCCGGCCCCGCATGCGACGCCATCGCATGCCGACACGATGCGTTCACCACCGTCCTGGGGCCAAGCCGTGCGACCGACACAATCGCTCAAGTCCACGCCGTGGGCCGCCGATGAAACCTGCACCCCACGCGAGAGGGGGTGGCGGCCGTTCGGGGGGCCGGGCTACAGCCCGGGGCGGTGGCCAGCGGCCCGTTCCTTTTCACGAAGGTGGATCAATGAAGGCGTTTTGTGGGCGACGCGCGCCGTCCCGCCGGATCGACGGCGGCACCGTCGGCATGGCGGACGTCCATGCCAATGGCTGGTTTCAAAGGCCGACGGGCCAGCTTGCGCCGGGCTTTCGTATCGGCGCCGGCGATACCTGCCTGGACGTCGGCTGTGGCGGCGGCGGCATGACCGCGTTCGCGGCGGCGATGGGGGCGGCCGTGATCGCCACTGACGTCGATCCTGCCCGGGTGGCCGCGATTCGCAGGCAGCTCGGGCACGGCCGGGCGCGGAGCTTCACTGCATTCGTCAGTGACTCGACGCCCTTGCCGGTGGCCGACGAGACGGCGACCCGGATCATGTGCACGGAGGTGCTGGAGCACGTCGCCGATCCGCGGGCCGTCCTCGCCGAATTGGTCCGGGTGGGAAAGCCCGGGGCGGTCTATCTGCTCACCGTCCCGGACGAGACGGCCGAGAGGCTTCAGGTCGGCATCGCGCCCCCCAGCTATTGGGAGCGGCCCAACCACGTCCGTGTTTTCTCCCGCCAGGCGTTCGGTGACCTGGTCACCGATGCCGGATTGGTGATCGACCAGCGGCTGACGACGGGATTTTTCTGGGCCCTGTGGTGGGTCCTGTTCTGGGCGGCCGAGGCGGAGTTCGGGGAGCCCGAGCCGCCGGTGCTCGCCTCCTGGAGCCAAACCTGGCAGGCCCTGATTCAGACCCGCAAGGGCGACGAGATTCGTCGCACGCTCGATGCGTTCATGCCGAAGAGCCAGGTCATCGTCGCCCGCAAGGCCGCCTGACATCCGTCCATTTCATCGGAGTGCCAACGTCATGACCACGATCAAGATTCACGCCGCACACGACTCCGCGCCCCGCGGCGGCGAAATGCCCGTCTGGCCGCAGGACGGGCGACGGGTGTTCCTGCTCACCTGTTACATGCTCGGGGGGCCGGAAGGGCAGAACCTCGGCGCGCCGGGATACTCCCACGATTTCGTCGCCCGGCTCTTTCGCCCGATCCTCGAGCGGTGGGGAGAGGTGATCGAGGTGCGGGACGCCCCGCGCCACCTGCAGTCATCCGTGGACGAGTGCCTGCGGCAGGGGAAAAAGCCGATCCATTTCAGCGTCCTGCCGTTCCAGGACGTGTGCCTCGTGAAAGGCGCCCCGAACATCGTGATGCCCGCCTGGGAATACCCGGACGTGCCCAACGAGCCCTTCGACGGCAATCCGCAGAACGACTGGCCCGCCACGGCCGACCGCTGCGACCTCTGTCTCGTCAGCGGTCCGTTCACGGCGGCCGCACTGCGTCGTGGCGGCGCGACCGTGCCGATCCGCATCGTCCCCGTGCCGACCCCTGCCGACTACTTCACGTTGCCCGTGCGGACCGTGGCGGAGACCCGGAAGGTAGCCTGTCGCGGCTACGTTTTTCCGCCACCCGGAGACGCGGCTGCGGACGCTCCCGTTCCCGCTGCCGCGCCGCGAACGCAGCGGGTGGGCAAGGCGATCGAGCTCGCCTTCCGCCGCACGCTCCAGGCGACCCTGGGCAAGACGGCCTACGAACGGCTGTCACGGCTCACGAAGGGGCTGAAACCGGCCCGTCGGCGGCAGCCGGCCTTCGATCTGCCCTACCATCGGGTCGACGAGCTCGAGCTCTCGGGGGTCGTCTTCACGAGCATCTTCAATCCGGACGACGGCCGCAAAAACTGGCTCGATCTATTGACGGCTTACCTGTCCGCGCTGGCCGACCGGTCGGATGCAACGCTCGTCGTCAAGCTGATCGCCCGCCGGGAGAAGTCGGTGCGGAAGGTGATCGAAGCCTACCGCCGCTGCGGCATCAGCCACCGCTGCCGGATCGTCTTCATCTGCGACTTTCTCTCCGACGAGCAGATGCTGAGTCTCTGCCGGGCCACCACCTTCTACGTCCAGGCGACCCGGGCCGAAGGCAATTGCCTGCCGCTCATGAACTATCTCGCTGCCGGTCGGCCCGGCATCTCGCCCGCCCATTCGTCGATGGGCGACTATTTTGGCGACCGGTCGGGTCTGGTCGTCGAATCGCATCCGGAACCGGCCGCCTGGCCGCACGACCAGCGGCTGCGGCTGCGGACATCCTGGGGCCGGATCGTCTGGACGTCGCTGCGCGATCAGATCCAAGCCGGGTACCGCATGGCCACGGAGCAGCCCGAGCGCTACCGGTCCCTCTCGGCCATCTGCCGTGCCGATATGCGGGCCTGGGCCTCATATCAGGCGGTCGCCCGACGACTCGAGGTGGCGCTGGCGGAAACGGTGGGCCGGCAGTCGGCCGGGCAAAGACGGGCTGCGGCGGCCCGGCCGCTGCCGGCCGCCGACTTTGCGGTACAGTCATGGCCGGCAGAGCCGCTGAACCGGAGCAATCGGCATGGAATCACGAACGACGCACGCCCGCAAGGAATACGAGCGGGCGGCCCTTGACGAGGCGACGATCGACCGTGACCCGCTGCGGCAGTTCGCCACCTGGTACGACGCGGCCGTGGCGGCCGGCGTTCCCGAGCCCGAGGCGATGACGCTCTCCACCGCCACCGCCGATGGGCGACCGTCGGCGCGGATCGTGCTCCTGCGGGGCTTCGACGCCCGCGGCTTCTGCTTCTTCAGCAACTACGAGAGCCGCAAGGGCCGCGAGCTGGCCGCCAATCCGCATGCCGCCCTGACCTTCCACTGGGCCGACCTGGAGCGGCAGGTGCGGATCGAAGGGACGGTGGGACGCACCACCGACGCCGAGTCCGCAGCCTACTTCCACAGCCGCCCGAGCACGTCGCGGATCGGAGCCTGGACTTCGCCGCAGAGCGCGGTGGTCGCGGATCGGGCGGCGCTCGAGGCCCTGTTCGCGCGGTTTCGCGCCGAGTACCCGGACGATACCCTGATCCCGCGGCCCGCCCACTGGGGCGGCTATCGGCTGGTGCCGGAGCGGATCGAGTTCTGGCAGGGGCGGCCGAGCAGGCTCCACGACCGGCTGCGCTACCGTCGGGGTGCGGGGGGGGATTGGGTCGTCGAGCGGCTGGCCCCCTGACGCGACCGCCCCGGAGATGTTCCCCGATGACCGCCGCGACTCGGAGCCTGACGGGAAAGCTCCTGTTCCTCGGCACGGGCACGAGCGTCGGCGTGCCGGTGGTCGGCTGCGGCTGTGACGTGTGCGTGAGCACCGACCCGCGCGACAAGCGGCTGCGAACGAGCGTCGCCGTGGGGCTGCCGGGAGGCACGCTGCTCGTCGACACGACGCCCGACCTGCGGACGCAGCTCCTGCGGGCGGGGATCGGCCGCGTGGATGCCGTCCTCTACACGCACGACCACGTGGACCATGTCTACGGCCTCGACGACGTGCGGCCGCTGTGCACCTGGGCCGGCCGTTCGATGCCGGTGTTCTGCGAGGAGCGGGTCGAGCGGCGGATCCGCCGGGCCTTCGACTACGCGTTCGAGACGCCGCCCGTGCCGGGCGGCGGCATTCCCAGGCTGGAGTTCGAGCGGATCACGTCGGCGCCGTTCGAAATCCTCGGCGCCCGCGTCGTGCCGTTGCGGCTGCGGCACGGGGTGTTCGACGTGCTCGGCTTCCGGTTCGGCGACGTCGCCTACTGCACCGACACGAACCAGATTCCCGACGAGACCTGGCCGCTGCTCGCGGGCCTCGACACGCTCGTGCTCGACTGCCTGCGGCCGGCGCGGCATCCCACCCACCTCTCGCTCGCCGAGGCGCTGGCGGTGGCCGAGCGGGTGAACGCCCGGCGCACGCTGCTCACGCACATGGGCCACGAGCTGGGGCATGCGGTCACGAGTGCCACGCTGCCGGCCGGCGTGGAGCTGGCCTACGACGGGCTGGAGCTGCCGCTGGCCTGACGAGCCAGCGGTCCGGGAAGCCGCGGCGCCGCGGCTTCAACGCCGGTGAGCCGGCTTCTGCCGGCCGTGTCCCCTGAGTTGGATGTCGCCGCCATGCCCCGGGCCGCCCCCGTCAGGAATCCTTCTCCGCCCACCGGTGCCATGCCGCCACGTAGTCGGCGAGCACGCCGGCAGCCGCCGCCGGGGAGATCGTGTCGGTGTCATAGCGGAAGGTGAGAGTGACGCGGTTGGCGTACTCGAAGAGGCCGAAGCCCCAGTGCGTGCAAGGCCGCAGCGGCGGCGTGTACAGCTGCATGTCATGGCAGCGGGCCCGGCCGAGCCAGATGCAGCCCTCGTCATCGACCGGCAGCCGCTTGCGCAGCCGGCGGGACGGATCACTCAGGTTCGTGAGCACCGCCGTGCCGAAACAGCGCCGCCAGCGGAGCCCGCGGCGCATGAGCCGCGGCCAGCGGGCGAACGTGTGGAGCATGGAGAGCATGTCGAACCCCGCACCGGCCTGCCGTGGCTGCCACAACTGTCGGCGGGTGTCGGCCAGCAGGGCCGGCCAGTCGTTACCGACGCCGACATGGCGGTTGACGAACAGGTAGGTGTAGCGGTTGGCCGCCGGCATGCGCTCATGCTCCCGACCACGCAGGTCGACCGGCACGGAGATCCGCATGCGCGTTCCGGGCTTCACGCCCCGGTTCCGCTGCCAGCTCTCGAGCACGGTGAAGAGCAGGGCCACGGCCACGTCGTTGAAGCTCGCCGCGCCCAGCCGACGAGGATCCTGGAGGCTCTGGACGGTCTGGCGCTCGAAGGTGTGCTGGCAGAAGCCGATGCGGCTGCCCGGGGCCGCGTCGACGGCCAGGCCCGACTCGGGCACGGTCGGCAGCGGCCGCGTGCGGAACATGTGAAGGAGATGACGCAGCCCCCGCCCTACCGACGGCTCGCATGCATGGACGCCGCGGGAATCGAGCTGTCCAGGGTCGAGCGTCATGAAGACGTCTTCGCTCGCGCCGCCGTGGAGCACGGCGTAGGCGAGGGCCAGATCCTGGATGAACATCCGCGCTCCCTGCCCGTCGCAGCAGGCGTGGTGGAAGACGAGGGTCACGTCGCTGCCGGTCGCGGTCTCGCGGATGCTGCCCCGCAGGCCGGAGCCGGCGGTCAAGTCGATCCAGCCTGGGCCAGGCTCGGGGGGCGACTCGCGTGGTACGACCTCGAGTTCGTTCCAGCCCGACGCTGGGGCGTGCCAGCGGGCGCCGCCTCGGTCTTCGACGATCGATGCCCGCAGGAGCGGATGCCGCCCGAGCGCGAACCGAAACGCGTCGCGCATCGCCGCCGCGTCCACCGGGCCCTCGAACCGGAGCGCGACCTGGAAGACCAACGGATATCGAGGCCGGTCGTCGAGCCACATGAAGAGCTCGAACGGCGTGAGCGGCCAGGTGCGGTCGGCGGAGGCCCACGGGGCGTGGGAGGCCAGCAGCGTGTCGATCGACGGCATCGCGCGGTACAACACGCCGGGGAGACTTCGATCGTGCCAGGATACCCGATCCTGGGGGAGGGCAGGTGCTCCGGGAGCCGCTATTGGGAACTGGGAGACGGCAGCCGGCTCCACACGACTCACGAGTCGCTCATCAGTCGGGCCATGATTGCGGAAGAGCCAGAGGCCGGACTATAGCTTAGACTGCGTCTCGGGCCGGGTCGAGGCACTGTCTCAGGGCGACGTCGCCACCCGGGAGAGCCCGGGAGCAGCGGAACACCTCCTTCTTCATGACGCTCGAGGCACAGCCGGCCGAGGACTGGAGTTTCGCGATGTCGTACGGCTCCGACGATGACCCGCCGCTCGAGCTTTGCATCGCCCGGCGAAACGCGATCAACGCCGATCTCGAAAAGCGTCGGGTGGAAGCCATGAGGGCAGGCCCGCCGCCAGACAGGGGCTTCCGCCAGGTGGCCGCGGGACGGTCGTTCTGGGTTCTGCTGGCGCTTGGATGTGCGGCGGTCGTGGCCGCCGGCGCCCGGGCCGAGGACGACCGGGTGGTCGACGACGTGCCGGTCGCGTTGCCGCGCGGCCCGGAGCACTGGGTCGACCTGGGGGCGAACTTTGACACCAATGTCTTCCAGCAGCACGGGCACGGATTCAACCTCGTGGGCGGCCGAACCGGGGAGCGGCGCTCCGTGACGCCAGCGGATGATGGTGGTGCCAGGCTTGTCCAGTCGCCGTCGCTCCCGCCGTTGCGGAAACGCGGCAATGACAACATCCGGCGGATCGCGGCTGTCTGCGGGCTCTCCGGGCCGCAGCGTCGCAAGCTCGAACTGGCGATGGAAGCGGACGTGCGCCGGCTGGCCGAGGACATCGACGTCGAGCGGCGGAAGTATCAGAACCGGGAGGTGAACTTCAACGACCAGGCGGGCCAGCAGGAATGGCAGCGGTTCATGCAGGACGTGCAGCGGTGTCGCGGCTGGGTGCTGAACATGTTCGACGCCGATTCCCTGTTGATGAAGGTCCTGCCCACGACCCTCACCCCGGAGCAGCAGGCCCAGCTCACGGCCGACACGACCGCCCGTCGGGACGCGTTGTGGCGGGCGCTCGTGGCCACGGCCATGCTCAAGTTCGACGATGTCATGGGCCTCGATCAGAAGCAGTACGAGGATCTGGAGGGGCTGCTGCTCGAAACGACGCCGCCGCTGAGGGTTGAGACCGTCGTCAAACGCCACGATATCCAGCACCTGAAGCCGATGATCGTGTGGGCGGTCCTCGCGAAGATCGACGCCCGACGAGTGGGGGCCGGGTTGAGTCCGCGCCAGGCCGCACACCTCGAGCAAGTCCGCGGCCAGGGCCGGGCGATGGAGTCGCTTCTCGACGCACAGGACCTGTTGGAAAAGAAGAATGGTTCGCCCTGAAGTGGAGTCCGCCGGATCGGCATCGGCTGACCGACCGATCGGCCGGCACGAACGTCCGCACCCATGCCGCCCACATCAGCGACCGGCTCCCGGTCCGCCGGTCCTGGGGCTGCGGTGCCTCGTGTCCGACACGGGGCACAAACTGCGGCTGTCGATCACGGGCACTTCGTCGGCTGACGCTTGAAAGAGGTTGCGGTCGTCGTGGGCCTGGACGAGCGCCGCGGCAGATGCGGCTTCAACGCCGCGAGCAGGCCACGAACCGAGCGAGGGTCCGCGCGGCGGCGCCGGAATCGACCGCCTGCTCCGCGAGCTGCCGCGCCGCCGGCGGATGCGGCGCCTTGCCCGCCGCCCAGAGCGTCGCGGCGGCGTTGAGCACGACGACGTCGCGGCGCGGGCCGCGCTCGCCGCCGAGCACGGCCCGGATCGCCGCCGCGCTCTCGGCCGCGTCCGCCGCCTCGAGATCCGCGAGGCGGGCCGCGGGCAGCGTGGCCAGGCCGAAGTCCTCGGGGGTCCATGCATACTGCCGCACGCCTGCCGGCGACACGTCGATCACGTCGGTCGTGCCGAACAGGCTCACCTCGTCGAAGGCCCGGTCGGACTCACCGACGTGCCCGGAGACGAGCAGCGCCCGCGTCGCGCCCAGCAGCCGCGCCGCCGTTGCGACCGGCTCGCGGGCGGCCGGTCGGCCGACCCCGATGACCTGGATCGTGGCGCCCGCCGGGTTGCACAGCGGGCCGACGAGATTGAACACGGTCGGGCGGCCGACCGCCTTTCGCAACGGTCCGACGCGGGCCATCGCGGGATGGTGGGCCGGCGCGAGGCAGAAGCCGAGGCCCACCTCGTCGATGCAGCGGGCCGAGGCTTCGGGGCCGGCGTCGATCGTCACGCCGAGTGCCTCGAGCACGTCGGCCGACCCCGTGCGGCTGGAGACGGCCCGATTGCCGTGCTTGGCCACCGGCTGGCCGGCGGCGGCGACCACGATGGCGGCCGCGGTCGAGATGTTGAACGAGCCCGATCCGTCGCCGCCGGTGCCGCAGGTGTCGGCCACGGGCGTCGTGCCGGTCCGTCGCACCGGGAGCATCCGCTCCCGCAGGGCCGCGGCGACCCCCGCGATCTCGGCGGCCGTCTCGCCGGCGTCGGCCAGCGCCACCAGCCAGCGGCCGAAGGCGTCGAGGTCGGCCGCGCCCGACAGCACCGCCTCCACGAGCCGCCGGACGTCGTCGGCCGGACGTCGTCGGCCCGCGCGGAGTTCCGCCGCCAAGGTGTCGGGATCGGGGGGTGTATCGGTCATGCGTGCGCGGGCCGCAGGTGCCTGCGACCGCCGTTTCGGATAGGATTTCAACGCCGTGCGCACCGAAGAGGGCAGGTTCCGCCTCGGGGATGCACGAGCGTTCGAGCCCAAACCGGCTCGGGGCCGGCATGAGTTGCGTCGCTGGCGAAGGTCCGCCACGCTCCGCATCCTCACGCCGATCCCCTCGCCTGCCTGCTGTGCCAGGTGGCCGAGCCAGCGACCCCGCAGATTCTACACGCCCTTTCGCCGAGAGCCTCCAGTGCCGCCCACGCCCCGCAAGGTGATCATCGACGTCGATCCGGGGATCGACGACGCCGTGGCGCTCGCCATGGCCCTGTTCGATCCGCGGCTGGAGGTGGTCGCCGTCACCGCCGTCGGCGGCAACGTGCCCCCCGCGCAGGCGACCGAAAACCTCCAGGCGATCGTCGGGTTTCTCGACCCGCCGCGGCTGCCCCGCCTGGGTGTCGCGGCCGGCGACGTCGTCCTCCCGGCCCGGCCCTTCAGCATGCACGGCACCGACGGGCTCGGGGGGGCCGAGGTGCCGCGGGTGCCGCTGCACGGCGGGCATCCCTCCGAGAAGGTGATCTGGGAGTGTCTCAAGGCCCACCCGCGCGAGATCACGCTCGTCGCACTCGGTCCCCTGACGAACGTCTCGCGGGTTCTGGCCCGCGACCCGTCGATCGTGGAACTGATCGGCGAGCTCGTGATCTGCGGTGGCACCGTGCACGGTGCGGGCAGCGCGACACCGGTGGCCGACTTCAACTTTTATTGCGACCCGGCCGCCGCCCGGCACGTGCTGCGGGAGCCGCTCACGAAGACGCTCGTGCCGCTGGAGACGACGGCGCAGGTGGTGCTCGGGTTCAGCCTGCTCGACGAGCTCCCCGACGAGTTCTCGCGGGCCGGCCTCGTCCTGCGGCGGATGCTCGGCCACGCCTTTCGGGCCCACCGCCAGATTCTCGGCAGCGAGGGCATCTGCCTGCACGACGTCGTGGCGTTCGTGGCGGCGACGAACCCCGAGCTCTTCGAGCGGGTGACGGTGGCGGCCGACGTGGAGACGGCCGGTGAACTGACCGCCGGCATGCTCGTGGTGGATCGCCGGCAGACGCGGCAGTGGCGGCCGAACGTCGATCTGCTCGTCGGCTGCGACGCCGCGGCCGTGCAGGATTGCATCCTCCGCGGGTTCGCCGCCGCGGCCGAAGCGACCTGACGTCATTCGTGATCGGACGCGTCACCCCCCGGCTTCCGCCGGGGGGTGACGGAGAACCGGGCGGCTGCAATCAGAAAGGCCCTCGCGTCGTCGCAGGCGTCCACGTCCCAAAAGCCCCTCGCGGCAGCGAGGGGATGACGCGTCGCCATCATCAATCCGACGAAGGCGTGCTATTCGAACGCGCTGCGGCTGGCGACCCGAATCCGTAGCGGCATCCGCTGCCGGTCGCGGAAGATCACCACTTCGACGGTGCGGTCGGTGGGCGTCATGCTGACGAGACTCATGAGGTGGTCGTCGTCCTCGACCGCCCGGCCGTCGAACTCCAGGATCACGTCGTCCCCGCGAATCCCGGCCGTGGCGGCCGGGGCTCCGGGAGTGACGGACATGACGCGGGCCCCCACGGGCCGCACCATGCCCAGCTGGCCGGCCACCCGCGGCGAAAACTCCCTGTCGAGCGTCACGCCCAGATAGGCCCGGGCCACTGCGCCGTTTTCGACGAGCTGCCTGGCGACGAAGAGCACCATCGGCATCGGGATGGCGAAGCCGATTCCCTCGTTGCCTCCCGAGTTGCTGGCGATGCAGGTGTTGATGCCGACGACCTCGCCCCGCAGGTTGACCAGCGGCCCGCCGCTGTTGCCGGGATTGATCGCGGCGTCGGTCTGGATGAAGTCCTGGAACTTCACGGTTCCGTCACCGATTTCCAGGTCGCGGCGGCCCTTCGCCGACACGATGCCGAGCGTCACGGAGTGGGCCAGGCCGAACGGGCTGCCGATGGCGAGCACCGTGTCGCCGATCTCCAGGGTGTCGCCCTCGGCCAGCCGGGCCGGCTGCAAGTCGTCCCCGTCCAGCGCGAGCACGGCGATGTCGGTGCCGGCGTCCGACCAGAGCCGAATGGGCCGCAGCTCGCGGCCGTCGTCGAGGCGGACGGCGATGGCGTCGAGCTCGGCGCGGTTGACCACGTGCCGGTTCGTGAGCACGACGGTCCGCCCCGCCACCTTCGCGATCACGCCCGAGCCCGCCTCGTCCTCGGTGGCCTTGCCGTTGCGGGGCCGCTGGAGCGTCTTCGTGGCGTCGATGTGGACGACCGCGGGCCGCACGAGTTGCATCAGCCGCCGCAGCTGGCGGCCCTGCTGCTCGAGATGCTCGGCGTCGCGGGCGGCCTGCTCGTAGAGCCGTTCCCGCTCGGATGCGGAGAGACGGGTCGGCCGCATCGGATCGATGCGGTCGTCGCGGCCGGCGGCGGCCGGGATCGGGGCCAGCCGCACCGGCGACTCTTCGGCCGGCAGCCTGCCGGCAGTGAGCAGGCAGCAGCCGACGGCGGCGCAGAATCGGGCGCGAGGGGACGGACGACGAGTTGAAACGGCGGGCATGGGGGCCTCGAACCGCTGGCCTGGAACCCCGCCGAGCATATCAGCCGGTCCGCGACCGGCGGAACGCTTACAGCTCCAGTTCGCCGCCGACGGTCTCCTCGCTCGCCTCCTCGGACTCCTCTCGGCGGGCGTAGCCGCCGCCGCTGCGCTCGAGGTCCCGTTGGCACTCAATGCACATGGTGGCGTAGGGCAGGGCATTGAGCCGGGCCATCGGAATCTTGCCGCTGCACACTTCGCACAGCCCATACTTGCCCGCCTTCATCCGCTCCAGGGCGTTCTCGATGTTCGCCAGTTCGCGGCTCTCGACCTCGGCCAGCTGCGAACTGATCTCGTCCTGTGTGGAATCGTAGGCGGCATCGACGACGTCGCCGGGCGACTCGCTCCGCAATTCCTTGAGCAGGGAGAGGTCGCCGGCGAGGGCGCTCCGCAGGGCGTCGCGCCGCCGGACGAGGATCGCCCGCAGGTTCACCAGTGCTTCATGGCGTGCCATGGTTGCCACTCCGTGTTGTCGGAGCCCGTCCGGCCGACCCGAAAATGGCCGCACCGGTGCGGACCGCAGCCAATAGTACGGGGGTTGGGGGAAGATGGTTCACGCCAGCAGAATCGGCAGGAATTGTGCCGAAAATACAGCGAAAACCGGTGCTGACACGTGGCGGAGGTCGGGGGGACTTTGCGGGCGTCCGCGGCCGGGGCGCGGCCCGCGGGGCCTTCAGGCCAGGTTAGCGAGCGTCCGCCAGGCGGCCATGACGTGCCGGCGGTCGGTGATCGCGCCGCCGATCGCCAGGCGGATGGCGTAGCGGCCGGCGACACGGGCGTGCGTCAGGAAGGCCGTGCCCCCGGCGTTCACCCGCTCGATCAGACCCGCGGTCGCCTCGTCGCCGGCCCGTAGGGCGAAGCAGACGAGGGACAGGGACGGTTCGCCCAGGAGCTGGAATCGCGGGTCGGCCGCGACGCACGCGGCGAACTCCCGGGCCCAGGCCACATGGTCGCGGACGTGCCGCCGCAGGGCCTCCGCCCCGAGCATCCGCAGCGTCATCCACAGCTTGAGGGCCCGGAACCGCCGGCCGAGCGGCACCTGCCAGTCGGCGTAGTCGATGACCGCGCCGCTCTCGCTGGCGGCGTTGCGCAGGTATTCGGGCTTCATCGACAGGGCCCGGACGAGCGGCCCGCGGTCGGCCACCCAGAGCACGTGGCAGTCGAAGTTCACGAGCATCCATTTGTGGGGATTGAAGCCCCAGCTGTCGGCGCGGTCGGCTCCCGCGACGATCGGGCCGCGCATTTCCGGGCACAGTGCCGCGGTTCCGGCCCACGCCGCGTCGACGTGCAGCCAGGCGCCGTGGCGGCCCGCCACGGCCGCGATCGCGGGCACGGGGTCGATCGCCCCGCAGGCGGTGGTGCCGACCGTGGCGGCGACGAAGAACGGGCACAGCCCGGCCGCGGCATCGGCCTCCACGGCCGCCGTCAACGCCGCCACGTCCATCGCGCCGCCGGCCGCGACGGGAATCCGGCGCCGCCGGGCCGCTTCGATGCCTGCGATCCGCAGCCCCTTCTCGATGCTCGAATGGGCATCGGCGCCGTAGTAGGCCACGAGCGGCCGGCCGGGGTGCCGGGCCATCGCCTGGTCGCGGGCGGCGACGATCGCCACCAGCGCGCCGCTCGAGGCGGAGTCTTGGATCACGCCGCCTCCCGGCCCATCCGCGGCGAAGCGTTCCGGGAGGCCGAGGAGGCTTCGCAGCCACTCGATGCATTGAGTTTCGAGCTCGGTGCAGGCTGGCGACGTCGCCCAGAGCATGCCCTGCACGCCGAGCCCCGCCGCGAGCAGCTCTCCCAGGATCGACGGTGCGGACGTGCTGGCCGGGAAGTAGCCGAAGAACGCCGGATGCTGCCAGTGCATGAGGCCCGGGACGATGAGGCGGTCGAGGTCGGCGAGCACCGCGGCGAGCGGCTCGGGGTGTTCGGGCGCGGCGGCCGGCAGGGCGGCTCGGATGCTGCCCGGCGTGACCGCCGGCGCGACGGGCCGGGCTTCGAGTGTCGTCCAATAGTCGGCGATCCAATCGACGACGGCGCGGGCCTCGCGCCGAAACCGCTCGGCATCGAAGGGCGTCGGCGGCATCAGTCCGCTTCGCCGTGGGCGGTGAGCACCAGCGACCGCGGGCCGCCCCGGTCGCGATGCTCGCACAGGTAGATGCCCTGCCAGGTGCCCAGCAGCAGGCGGCCGGCGCCGATCGGTACGGTCACCGACGACCCGATCATCGACGCCTTCACGTGGGCGGGCATGTCGTCGGGCCCCTCCAGCGTGTGCGCGTAGGGCAGGTCCTCGCGGGCGATCGCGTTGAACGTCATCTCCAGGTCGCGGGGCACGTCCGGGTCGGCATTCTCGTTGATCGAGAGGCTGGCCGAAGTGTGGCGGATGAACACGTGCAGCAGCCCGACCCGCAGCCGGGCCATGCCGCGCACCGCCGCCTCGACCTCGGCGGTGACGAGGTGGAACCCGCGGCGACGCGGCGCGAGCCGCAGTTCGGTCTGAAACCAGGCCATGGCAGGCCGTCGAGGATATCATCTGGGCTGCCTGCCGCGGCCGGTTGAGGGTGCTTCAGGCGCTGCGCAGATTCCCTGCACCCTCACCCCGACCCCTCTCCCAGAGGGAGAGGGAGCTTGGGCAGCCGCCGTGCCGAACAGAATGACCTTGAATGGCTTTGTCCACTGAAATCCAGGTGCCTCATGCAGCTGCGATCCGAACACGTGCAGTCCGCCTGGTGGATCGCGGTCGCCGCCTGCATCCTCTGGGTCTTCTGGCTGCTCGGCCCGATCCTCACGCCGTTCCTCGCCGGCGCCGTGCTGGCCTACATTCTCACGCCCGCGGTCGACTGGCTGGCCGGCCGCCGCGTTCCGCGTTGGGCGGCGGCGACGCTCGTCCTGGTGCTCGGCTTCGTGACGCTGCTCGCGCTGTTCCTCGTGGTGGCGCCGCTGGTCCGCAAGGAGGCGGCCGAACTCGCCGCTCGGGTGCCCGGGCTACTCGACCGGCTCGACGCCGCCCTCGCCCCGGTGATCGAGGCGTCACTCGGCCGGGAGATCCACATCGACTTCGAATCGCTCAAGGCCCTGGTCAGCGAGAAGGTGCAGGGGAGTGAAGGGCTCTTCGGCCGGCTGCTTGCCTCCGCGCGGATCGGCGGCCTGGCCGTCGCCGGGTGGATCGGCAACCTGCTGCTGATCCCGGTGGTGCTCTTCTACCTGCTCGTGGACTGGCACGACATCGTGGCCCGGGTCGATCACCTCGTGCCCCGGCGGGTGCACGCCCGCGTGCGGGCGATCGCCGCCGAGATCAACGCCGTGCTCGCCGAGTTTCTCCGCGGCCAGCTCGCGGTCATGGGGCTGCTGGCGGCCTACTACGCCGCCGCGTTGTGGCTGGGCGGCATCGAGTTCGCCCTCCCGATCGCGCTCGTCGCCGGCGGGCTGGCGTTCGTGCCCTACCTGGGCTTCGGCACCGGCCTGGCCCTGGCGCTGATGGTGGCGGCGCTCCAGGCGAACCCGACCCGCAACCTCGTGGTCGTGGGGGTGATCTTCGGCATCGGGCAGCTGCTCGAGAGCTTCGTGCTCACGCCCCGGATCGTCGGCCAGCGGATCGGCCTGCATCCGCTGGCGGTGGTGTTCGCCCTGCTCGCCTTCGGGCAGATCTTCGGCTTCTTCGGCGTGCTCCTCGCCCTGCCGGCCTCGGCCGTGCTGCTCGTCGGCCTCCGCCACCTCAAAGACGCCTACGTCGCCAGCCCGTTCTACCGCGAGGGGTTTTTGGATTGAGGCCGTCCGGTTTTCCGGTCGCCCGGTTTTCCGGAAGCCCCCGGCGGGAGCCGGGGGGTGACGCGTCCGATCGCGATGGACGTGGTGGCTGCAAAGGGCCGGTTGATGATGGCCCCGCGTCATCCCCTCGCTACCGCGAGGGGCTGTGCGATTGCAAGTGTACTGAACCAGCAGGGTGCGAGTCCCTGTCGGTGGCCGGCCTGGCTGCCGTAACCGAGCGAAACTGCGTCCCCGCGAGGGGAGGTGGAGAGCATCAGGAGGTGAAC
>JBIJCJ010000289.1:0-3103 GCA_044344765.1 Pirellulales bacterium
ACTCCGGCACCTACCGGCTGCTCCCCCTCCTGCCCCTGATGAAGCTCGTTCGCGCGTTCGAGGTGCCCGACCTCTCCGCCCAGAGCCGGTCGGCGGCTGCGAAGACGAAGGACCTCATCGACGCCGTCGCCGCCCGGCTCGACGCCGGCGAGAGCTTCTTGATCTATCCGTCGGGCCGCCTGCAGCGCGGCGATCGGGAGATCGTGGGGGCGGCACGGGTCGTGCATGAACTGCTCGTCCGCTGCCCGGAAGTGAACGTCGTGCTCGTCCGCACGCGGGGCGTGTGGGGCAGCACGTTCAGCTGCGCCCGCGCGGGGACGCTGCCGGACCTCGGCCGGGCGGCGCTGGCCGCCGTCGGCTGGCTCGCCGCGAGCCTCGTGTTCTTCATGCCGCGGCGCCGCGTCCATCTGCACGCCGAGGTCGTGCCGCGGGAGCGGCTCCCGCTGGAGTCGCGCGAGGCGTTCAATGCGTTTCTCGAGTCGTGGTACGACGCCGACGGCGGCCAGCCGCCGCAGTTCGTCCGCTACCACCGGCTGTTCGGTCCGCGGGAGGGCCGCTTCCGCCCGGCGGCCGCGGCCGAGGCCGTCGATCCCGCCACGCTCACGGCCAAGACGGTGCGGCAGGTGAACGATCTCGTCGCCGCGCATCTGAAACGCGAGCTGGCCCCCGACGAGCTGCGGCCCGGGACGCGGTTCGACGCCATCGGCCTCGACAGCCTCGATCGCATGGACCTCGCCCTCGAGGTCGAGCGGCAGTTCGGCTTTCGCAGCGACGCCGTCGTCGACACGCTCGGCGAGCTGTGGGCGCTGGCCGACGGCAAGCTCGCCGCCGTGGCCGCGCCGGCCAAGCCCGGCGCTGCGCCCGCGGCCTGGCAGCGGCCCGCCCCCGCCGGCCCGCCGGCCGTGCTCGCCGACACCGTCGCCGCGGCCTTCGTCCGCCGCGTGCTCGCCGCCCCCGACGCCGTGGCCGTGGCCGACGCGATGAGCGGCGTGCTCTCGGCCCGGCGGCTGCTCGTGGCCGCGAGCCTCATGGCCCGCCGCTTCGCCGCCTGGCCCGAGCCGCACGTCGGCGTGATGCTGCCGGCGAGCGTCGCGGCCGACGTCGTGTTCTTCGGGCTGCACCTGGCCGGCAAAGTGCCGGTGATGATGAACTGGACGACCGGGCCGGCGAACCTCGCCCACGGCGTGCGGGTCACCGAGACGCGGCGGATCGTCACCTCGCGCCGGCTCGTCGATCGGCTGGGCATCGAGGTGGATGGCGCCGCCTACGAGTTTCTGGAAGACCTCCGCGGCGGCGTGGGCAAGGTCGAGGCCCTGGCTGCGGTCGCCGCCACGCGGTTCGCCCCGGGCCGCTTTCTGCGGCGGCTGCCCCGGCAGCGGCCTGATGATCCGGCCGTGTTCCTCTTTACGTCGGGATCGGAGGCGGCCCCCAAGACGGTGCCGCTGACACACGAAAACCTGCTCACGAACGTGGCCGCGGGCCTGGAGGTGCTCGAGGCCGGTGCCGGCGACTCGCTGCTCGGGTTCCTGCCGCCGTTCCACAGTTTCGGCCTCACCGGCAACGTCCTCCTCCCGGCGGTGGCCGGCATCCGCGCGGTGCGGCACGCCGATCCGACCGACGCCCGCGGCCTCGTGCGGCTCATCGAGTCGCACCGCCCGACGATGCTCTTCACCACGCCCACGTTCCTCGGTTACATCCTCGCCGCCTGCCGCGGCACCGAACTGCACAGCCTCCGCAAGATCATCACCGGCGCCGAGAAGTGCCCTGCGGCGACCTTCGAGGCGTGCCGCCGCCTGGCGCCAGCGGCCACGATCCTCGAGGGCTACGGGATCACCGAGTGCTCGCCCGTGGTGGCCGCCAACCGACTCGACAAGGTGAAGGCCGGCACGATCGGCCGGCCCGTGCGGGGCGTGGAGGCGCTGGTCGTCGATCCCGACTCGCACGCGCCGGTGGCCGAGGGAGTGACGGGCATGCTGCTCGTCCGCGGCGCGTCGATCTTCAAGGGCTACCACCGGCACGACGGCCCGTCGCCGTTCGTCGAGGCGGCCGGGGCGTCGTGGTATCGCACGGGCGACCTCGTCTCGGCCGACGGCGACGGCTATCTCACGTTCCGCGGCCGCCTGAAGCGATTTCTCAAGGCGGGGGGCGAGATGATCTCGCTGCCGGCGCTCGAAGAGCCGTTTCAACGCCGGTTTCCGCCGGAGGAGGACGGTCCGCGGGTGGCGGTCGAGGGCATCGAGACCCCCGACGGCCGGCACGTGATCCTGTTCACGACGTTCGACCTCCCGCTCCGCGAGGCGGCGGCGATGCTCGTCGCCGACGGCCTGCGCGGCGTGATGCGGCTCGACGAGGTGCGTCGCCTCGATCGCATCCCCGTGCTCGGCACCGGCAAGACCGACTACACGGCGCTCCGCCGGCTGGTCACGGAGGCGGAGGCGGCCCGCCATGTCACTGCTTGACAGCGGCTCGGCGGCCCAGGACAATCACTGAACGTCCGTACCCTTTCCATACGACGACACGTGACCGGGAGCCAACCCATGACCCTCGAATCGATCCATGAGTGGCTGCAGAAGCGGCCGTTCCAGCCGTTCCGCGTGGCCACCTCCAGCGGCGAGTCGTACGAAGTTCGACATCCCGAGATGGCCTGGCTCACCCGCACGGAACTTCTGATCGGCGTGGCCGAGCGGCGCGGTTTCCCGTCCCGCTACCGTGCGGTGTCGCTGCTCCACGTCACCGCGATCGAGCCCATCGACTCGACCGCCGCGGCCTGAGGCCGCCGCTGTTGGCGACGATCCGGTCGGGAAATGCGGCTCCCACTTGATCCTCGCGCGTTCCTCCCCCGAAACCGCCGGAGTGACGCCGTCCACTCCGTGGCCTCGTGGATCGCCTTCCCGCGTTCCCAAGCTCGCTCAGTGCCGCGTACTCCCTGGACGGCAGCGGTGATCTCTGCCCGTCGTGCCCGGTTGCCGGGAAGCCCGAACCGTAAGGTGAGGGAATACGCATGGCTCCATCGGAAGCCAATCCGCATTCCCTCGGCTCACGCCTCGGGCTTCACGGCATCGGGCAGCCGCCACCATCGGCGTCGCACCCTTCGACCGTCGTG
>JBIJCJ010000112.1:0-11610 GCA_044344765.1 Pirellulales bacterium
GACATCGCAGTGGCCCGCCCGATGCCGACGAACCGCGACGAACTGCCGCTGCCGGAACTTCCCGAGGTGCTCGATGGCGCCGGCATCCTGCCCGTGCCGGTACCGCTGGTCGTGGCCGCGGTGGCGGCGAGCCTGCTGGCCGTGACGTGGATCGTGCGCCGCCGGCGGGCCGGCCTGCCCGTCGTGGCCGCGCGGCCGCACGAACCGGTGCCGTGGGGCGGAGTCGACGTCCTGCAGGCGCTGCTCATCCACGTCGCCGTGGCGTTCGCGGGCGTGGCGGGCCTGTCCGAGGACGCGCCGTTGACGATTCGGCTCGCGGTCAGTTGCCTGGCGACCGCCGTGGGCACGGTGTTCTCGCTCGCCTACCTCATCGCCCGCGGCGCGTCGCTCGCGGATCTCGGTCTCGGTGACGTGCGGCCGGCCGAGGATCTGCGGCTGGCGGTCGGCGGGCTGACGCTCGTCGTGGCGCCGGTGCTGGCCTTCGCCTACGCCGTCAATCTGTGGGTGCCCTACGAGCACCCGATCGTCGATCTCCTCCGGGCCCAGCGGGATTCCGCGGCGCTGGCGATCGTGGCCCTGGCGGCGGTGGTCGTGGCCCCGCTCGCCGAGGAGCTGTTCTTTCGCCGCGTGCTCCAGGGCTGGCTCGAAAAACGACTGCCGCAGGCCGACGGCGGGCAGGCGGTCGGTCTCGCCGCCGCGGCCTTCGCGCTGGCTCACGCCGGGCAGGGTCTCGCCTTCCTGCCGCTCTTTCCCCTGGCCCTCGTCCTCGGCCACCTCGTGCGTCGCACGGGCTCGATCCTCCCCGCCGTCCTGCTCCACGGGCTGTTCAACGCGGTCAGCCTGGGGCTGCTGCTTCTCCAGACACCCGTCCCGGCGGCGGCGGGCTGACCGGGCGGCCGCAAGGTTTCGCCAGCTTCCGGTCGACTGGCGGCGGGGACGCCGGTGAACCGATCTGGTCGAACGGGCGGTCGGCGGACACAATCGACCGTCACCTCCCGCCGTCACGGATGACATGGCTTGGCTCGTCCACTTTCCACCCGCTGCATCGACCTGCTCGCCTACGCCGCCGTGCGGGTCGTGATCTGTGTCATTCAGTCGTTGCCGCGGTCGAGCTGTGAACGCTGGGCCCGCCGGCTCTCCGGCTTTCTCGCCAATCGCGTCCGCATCCGGCGGCAGGTCGTCCGCGACAATCTCCGGCAGGCGTTTCCCGCGTTCAGCGCGGACGAGCGTCGCGAGACGGCCCGCAAGATGTGGGAACACCTGCTGCTGATGGTCGTGGAGATCGCCCACGCCAACCGCGTGATCCACAAGACCACGTGGCGGCGTTGCCTGCGGATCCATGGCATGGAGGACTTCGTCCGCACGCTGTGGCTCGACCGGCCGAAGGTGATCCTCTCGGGGCACTACGGCAACTTCGAGCTCGCCGCCTATCTGTTCGGGCTGTTCGGCTTCCGCATCTTTTCGGTCGCCCGCGAGCTCGACAACCCGCTGCTCGACCGGTTCGTGACCGAGTTCCGCGAGTCCCGCGGGCAGCGGATCCTCCCCAAGCAGGGCAGCGCGCCCGACGTGGCGCTGGTGCTCGAGGAGAACGGCGCCATCGGCCTGCTCGGCGACCAGGCGGCAGGGCCGCGGGGCTGCTGGGTGGAGTTCTTCGGGCGGCCGGCGAGCGTCCACAAGGCGATCGGTGTGTTCGCGCTCTCTTCGTCGGCCCCGGTGATGGTCTGCTCGGCCACCCGCCGGGGAGGTCTGTTCGACTACGATCTGCGGCTCGAGGGGATCGCCGATCCGGCGGCCGAGGGGCCCGAGGTGGCCGACCTGACCGCGCTGTCGCAGTGGTACACTTCGCTGCTCGAGCTGGCCATTCGCCGCGAGCCAGGGCAGTATTGGTGGGTGCACCGTCGCTGGCGGGGGGAGCCCGGCGAGCAGAAACGGAGTAGACTGCCCCGACCTGCCGCGTGACGTCGCGCGGCCCCAGCCCCTTCGCGGCCCCTGCGGCCGGACGCGGATCGCAGCCTGCCATGCCTGACTGGATTCCGGTCGCCGCGGTCGCCGACTGCCCGCCGGGGGCGAGCATCGAATGCGTCGCCGCCGGCCGGATGGTGGCCATCGCCAACATCGACGGCCGGTTTCACGCCATCGACGGACTGTGTCCGCATCAGGGCGGGCCGCTGGGCACCGGCATGCTCTGTGGGACGACGCTCACCTGCCCGTGGCACGGCTGGCAGTTCGACGTCGTCAGCGGCCGTCACACAGTGTCGGCGACGGTCCGGCAGGCGGTTCACGAAGTGCGGGAGGAAGGGGGACGATTGTTCGTGCGCCTGGCGGGAGGAAACACGTCGGGGCGGGAGCCGTGACCGAGTATCGCTGCTTCCGCAATGACGACCCGCCGCGAATCGCCGACGTCTGGCGGGCGGCCGACCTGGGGCCGTCGGCCATGCAGCCGATGACGTCGACGCTCCTCGAGGCGTGCGTCTTCTCCAAGCCGTACTTCGACCGCGAGGGGATAATCGTGGCCCTCGACGGCGATCGGATGGTGGGCTTCGCCCATGCCGGCTTCGCCGCCAACGCCGACCGCAGTGGCATCGACACGTCGATCGGCACGACGATGCTCGTGGTCACGGTGCCCCACGACGCGGAGGCCGCCACGGCCGCCGGCCTGCTGGCCCGCACGGAGGACTACCTGCGGCGCCGCGGCGCGGCCACGATCCGCGGCGGCGGCTCCGCCACCGTCGGCGGATTCTATCTCGGTCTCTACGGAGGGGCGGGATTGCCGGGGATTCTCGACTCGTCGGCGGGCATGCAGGGCGTCTTTCGGCGGGCCGGCTACGCCGAGACCGAACGGGTTGCCGTGCTGCGGCGGCCGCTGTCGGGTTTCCGGCCGCCGGTGAATCGGCTGCAGATGGCGATCCGGCGGGCGACCACGCTGCGGGTCATCGACGAGCCCGCCCGACGGTCGTGGTGGGAGGCCGCCACGACCACGGGCATCGCCCTGCGACGCTACGAACTCCGCAACGCCGCCGAGGAACTGCTCGGCAGCGGCACCTTCTGGGACATGCAGCCGATCGCGTCGGCATGGGGTGTGGCGGCCGCGGGGCTTCTGCACGTGGACATCGAGGGTGCGCGGCGCCGGCAGGGCCTGGCCAGCTACCTCGTGGCCGAGGCGCTGCACGATCTCGCCCAGGAGGGCGTGACCGTCGTGGAGGCGCAGGTTGTCGAGACGAACGCGCCGGCCGTCAGCCTCTTCGAAAAGCTCGGGTTCACGGTCGCCGATCGGGGCACGCTGTTCAGCCGGCCGTGAGGTCACCGTTGGCCTGCGGCGGCCAGTGACTCGACGTGCCCGCGGAGGGCGGCGGCGAGGTCGGCGGGCGTGCCGGGAGCGTGCCGCAAGGCGAGCGAGAGCGGGGGCGTGGCCGTGTCGCGGCGAAGCGCGGCGAGGTGGTCCTGGAGCAGCCGGCGCCGCTCCGGCGTGGTATGCAGGAGCCAGTGGACCCAGCACCACGCCTCGGCGTAGTGGTCCTGGGAGAGCTCGCCGGCCGAGGCCAGCGCCTCCATCCGCTCCAGGTCGGGCCGCCACGTGCCCTCGATGATCCGTCCCGCGAGGTGGGCCACGTGGCCGCGGTGCAGGCCCGCCTCGGACCGCGGCACCTCGAAGAACTCGGCGATGCCCTCGTCGAGCCACAGCGGAACCGTCGGCACCACCGCGTGGACGTAGCCGTGGGTCGTCTCGTGCCGCAGATCCTCGGCGACGCGGTCCTGCCAGGCGGCGAACACCGCCAGCGTGGTGTCGGTCGACACGAAAAAGGCGCGGCGCACGGGAAAGGAGGGGAACTGCCGCGCGACGAAGGCGTCGTACTTCTGTGGGGTCTCGAACAGGTAGAGGTGCACCGGCTCGTCGGAGATCGGCATTTCGAACGTCTGGCTGACGTCCACCCGCAGCGTCTCGAGATCGCGGACGATGCGGTGCTGCTCCGCCAACGGAAAGTCGGCATGGATCACGAGCTGGCCGGCCTGCACTTGCGACCGGCTCGGCAGTTCGGGGGCGGCGTGCCACGGTACGAGCGCCGTGGAATGCAGTGCGGCCGCGTTGACGCCGGGACCGATGGCCAGCCTGGCGCAGCCGAAGCCGCCGCAGGCGATCAAGGCGGCGAGCAGACAGCGTGGCAGACGAAGAGTTCGGGCTGTCATGGAACGCGGTGGCGGCCGACGGGAAAGAGGAGGGGGGATGCTAGTCGGCTGGCCCTGGGGCTCCAATGGCATTCCGCGGCCGCGCTCGCAGCCGGAGGAGCGTGCCGACGAGGGCCTCGAGCCCCACGGGCCGCCCCAGCACCGCGGCCGCACCCGCCCGCACCGCCGCCCGGGCGGTGTCCCCCCGGGGAAAGGAATCGAGCAGCACGATGCCGAGCCCGGGGCGATTGGCGGCGAGCATCCCGAGCCACGCGAAGTCGGTGTCGGTCGGCCGCCCCACGTCCCAGACCAAAAGGTCTGCCTCGTCGTCGAGTCGCGGTCGGCCGCGGGTGCGACCGGTGACGCGGAAGCCCGCGGCGGCGAGCAGGTCGGCGACACCTTCGAGCGAGGTGCGACACGTGCCGGCGACCGCCACCGTCGGCGGCGGTGCAATGGCATCCACGAGCATCCGCACATGGCCGGCCGCTTCGGCCACCCGCTCCTCGCGCCGGGCGGTGGTCGGCAGGCCGAGCGTGCCGGGCCGCCCGGCCGTCAGTTCCCAAAGCCACCAGGTCAGCCGCCCCGGCAGGTCGTGCCACGCCACTTCCTCGACGCCGGGCAGCCAGGGGCCGCTGCGACGGCGGCCGTCCGCCAGGCTCGTGACCACGGTGACCAGCGGGGTCAGCGGCCAGCGGCGCGAGACGGCGGCCGCGGCGGAGAGCGTCCAGTCCGCCGGCCGATGTGTGGCGAGCAGGGCCACCGTCGGGTGCGCCATGGCGGCGTCGTCCGCCTCCGCACACTCGACGACGCTCGCGAACTCATCGACCCAGGCGCGGGCCAGCGCGAGTTCCTCGGCGGCCGTGTCACCCAGCCAGGCAATCCGCGGCGGCCCGCGGCGGTCGGGCAATGGCGGCGATCTCGAGTCCATAGAATCCCGACGGTACACGGCCCGAGGCCGCTGCGACAAGGTGGGTTAAGTGCGGGCTTTCGGCGGGTTCTTCTGACACTGCGCCGATTCCCTGCACCCTCACCCCAACCCTCTCCCAGAGGGAGAGGGAGGTCGCGCAACCACCGTGCCGATATGGATTGCCATGGATGGACTTGTCCAGAAACGGCCTTGACCCGTTTTCGCCGGCATCGACAATCGGCTGCGTCGTCTCCAAGGAAGGGGGCGACAGGCATCGATTCGAGGCGCCGGCCTGGCGCCGTGGCAGGAGGCCACCCATGAGCGACGCGAAATGCGGCCGCAGCGGACGCGGCGTGCGGCTGTCGGCAATGCTCGAGCAGCCCCGGTTCATCGCCTGCGAAGACATCGTCGTCCGCAGCTGCCAGGACGATCCCGAACGCTGCCGGCCCGGCGACGTGTTCGTGGCCCGCACGACGCGGCGCGGCGACGGACACGAGCTGGTAACGCGGGCCCTGGCCCGCGGTGCCACGGGCGTGATCGCCGAGCGGATCGTGGCCACCGACGGCGCGCCGCTGTGCCTGGTCCGCGACGCCGACTGGGCCCATGCCCGGCTGTGTCACGCGCTGGCGGGCGATCCTGCCCGGGCCTTGAAGGTGATCGCGGTGACCGGCACCAGCGGCAAGACGACCGCCGCCTGGCTGACGGCATCGGTGCTCTCTGAGGCCGGCCGCCGCGTGGGCGTGCTTTCCGACCTCGGCTGTCTCGATGCGGAAAGCACGGTGCCCGATCGGGCCGACTATGCGGACCCCGCGGCCCTGGCGGGCTGGTTCGGCCGGCTCGCCGAGGCCGGCAGCACGCACGCGGTGGTGGAGGTATCGAGCGCGATGCTCGCACGTCACGCCCTGGCCGGCGTCGAGGCGGCGGTCGTCGCCGTGACGAATCTGGGCTCGTCCCATCTCCGAAGGCATGGCACCACACGGTCGTATCACGCGATCATGGAGCGGATCGGCGACGCGGTCGCGGCCGGCGGGTGCCTGGTGACCGGCACGCCCGCCGCGGCGCTTGCCCGCCTGCGCCGCCGGGTCGAACGCACCGCGACCGACATCGAATGCCTGTCCGCCGGCCTGAAGTCGGAGTGCGACGTGACTGCCGTGCCGGTCGAGCGCGGGCTCTTCGGCCAGACGTTCCTGCTCGTGGCTGGCGGCGAGATGGTGCCGATCGCCGTCGACACGCCGACGGCGCCGTTCGTCGCCGACGCGGTCGTCGCCGCGGCGATCGGCTGGCGGTGCGGTGTGTCGCTGGAGTGCATCGCCCGCGGCATCGAGGCGGCCGGCAGCGTGCCGGCGCGGATGGAGCGGATCGACCGCGGGCAGGACGTGGCGGTCTTCCGCGATGCCCCGACGAGCGGTCACGCCTTGGCGGCGACGCTCGGCAGCCTGCGACGGCTGACGTCGGGCCGACTCACGGTGGTGGCCGACGATCGCTGGGTGCGGGCCGTGGGAACGGGCGTCGTGCGCCGCCGCGTGGCCCGGTGGTGCGACGAGTGCATGATCGTGCCCATGACGATGATGGCCGAAGACGCGGCAGCCGGCGACGTGACCGCCTACGCACGGCTCGATCGGCTGCTCGGCGGGCTGGGCCGGCGCGACTGCCTGCTCGTGCTCGGTGCGCCGCGGCCCGGGGCCGCGGGCGGGCCGGACGACGGCGAGCCCGCCATCGCCGACATGGTCGACGGCTGGCTGCAGCTCGCCCACCCGCCGCGCGAGCGGCTCGGTCGGCGGGCCGCGTGAACGGCTGCGTGAGATTCGGGCCGCCGGTCCGCAGGCATGGGCCGCGCGGATGGACGGAATGGCGACTGTTGAGGCACAATCTGGGGGGCCGCACGCCCGCGGCGGCCGCTGGTCAGCCGGGCGGTCCAGCGCCGCAGGGCATGAGGAGTTCGCGATGCACGAGGGTTTGAAGACGAAGGAGTCCGCCCGGGGGCCGGTCGCCGGCGGCAACGACACCGCCACGACGCCGTTCGACGATCTCGGCGTGGCCGTGTCGTGCGGCGAGCCGCTCGCCCATCACACCTGGCTGGGGCTGGGGGGCGCGGCCGGGTATTTCTGCGAGCCGGTGGACGTCGAGGCGCTGGGCCGCGTGGTGCGCCGCTGCCGCGACCGCGGGATTCCGCTCCGCGTGATCGGCGGTGGCTCGAACGTGCTCGTGCCGGCGGCGGGATTCCCGGGCATGGTGGTCCGGCTGTCGGCGGCCGCGTTCTGCGGCGTCGAGGTGCAAAAGCCGGCGCTCGTGGCCGGGGCCGGTGCGAAGCTGGTGCACGTCGTCTCCGCGGCGGTGCAGGCCGGCCTGGCGGGCCTGGAGACGCTCGTCGACGTGCCCGGCACCGTCGGCGGGGCGCTCGTGGGCAACGCCGGCGGTCATGGCGGCGACATCGGCGCCTGCGTGCAGTCGGTCACCGTCATGCTCCCCGACGGCACCGTCGAGGTCCGCGAGGGGGCACGGCTGGCGTTCGAATCACGGTGGAGCAACCTCGACGACTGCATCGTCATCGGCTGTCGGCTGGAGCTCGACGCGGAGAGTCCCGAGCAGCTCACGAAGCGGATGCAGAAGCAGTGGATCGTGGGCCGCTCCCTGCAGCCCAGCGGCACCCGCGCCGTGGCGATGATGTTCAAGGATCCGCTCGGTGCCACGGCCGAGTCGCTGATCGTGCAGGCCGGCGCCCGCGACATGCGATCGGGCGACGCGGCGGTCTACGCGCCGCACGCCAACTACGTCGTGGCCGGGCCGAAGTGCACCAGCGACGACGTGCGCGGGCTCGTGGAGGCGGTTCGGGCTCGCGTTCGCGAGCGGTTGGGCGTCGAGCTGACGCCGCAGGTCGACGTCTGGTGACCAGTCCGCGCACCGCCATGCACACGCCCCCACCCCGCCGCCGGCCAGTGCCGGAAGTTGCACCGACTCCGGGCCGGATCGCGGCCTTCGTCGCCAGCCATCGCGCGGGACTGGCGGCGCTGGCGGTGTTGACGGGGGCGGTCGCGGCCGGCTGGACGCTGTGGGCCCGGTTCGGCGACGGCACCCGGGCCCATCCCGACGTCGTCCTCATGCCGGCCGGGGTACAGCTGCGGGGCGTCGCCGCATGGGTCAAGGGCGACGTCAAAGCCGAGGCGCTGCGCAACGCCAGCCTCGACCAGGGGCTGCCGCTCGACGACCCCGAACTGCAGCGGCGGCTTGCCAGGGCCTTCGACATGCACCCGTGGGTGCGGCGGGTGGTGGGGGTGGAACTGATGCATCCGGCGGCGGCCGTCGTCGAGGTCGAGTGTCGCGAGCCGGTGGCGATGGTCGCCTGGCAGAGCGGCCTGCTGGCTGTGGACGCCGAAGGCGTGGTGCTGCCGAGCGCCGACTTCACGGCCGATGCCGCCGCCCGCTACCCGCGGGTCACCGGCATCGAGTCGAGCCCGCAGGGCACGGAAGGATTTCCGTGGGGCGACGCCGCCGTCGAAGAGGCGGCTGCGGTCGCCTCGGCACTGGGGCCGGACTGGGCCGCGTTGCGGCTGGGCGAGATCCGGCCGGTCCGCGAGCGGAACCTGCGAATGTGGGAACTGGTCGCCGCAGACGGCAGCCGGATCCTGTTCGGCGCGGCCCCCGGCCGGGAGGCGGCCGGCGAGCCGCCGGCCGCGGCGAAGCTCGCGCGACTCAAGGAACTGGGGGCTTCCGGGGGCGATGGTCGGCTCGACCTGACCGTCGAGACCCGTGAGCCGACCGCCCCGCGCTCGATTCCTGCCGGCTGAAGGAGGCCGCGGCGATGTCCTGCATGCGACTCGATCCTGCCACGTCCACGCTGTGCGTCATCGACGTCCAGGAGAAACTTCTCCCGGTGGTGGCCGACGCGGGCCGTGTGATCGACCGCTGCCTGCGGCTGGCCACGGCCGCCGAGCTGCTCGGCGTGTCGGCGATCCTCACGGAACAGTATCCGCGCGGGCTGGGGCCGACAGTGCCGGCGCTCGCCGAGCGGCTGCCGCCGGCGATGGCGAAGATGGCGTTCAGCTGCTGCGGGAGCGAGGCGTTCGTGGCGGCGTTGCCGGCCACGGCCGCGACGGTCGTGCTCGCCGGCCTGGAAACGCATGTCTGCGTGGCGCAGACGGCGCTCGATCTCCTGGCCCGCGGGCTGGGCGTGTTCGTGGCGGCGGACGCGGTCGCGTCGCGGCACGCGATCGACCACGAGTTCGGCCTGCGGCGGCTGGAGGCGGCCGGGGCCGTGCTGACGACGAGCGAGGCCGTGCTCTTCGAGTGGTGCCGCTCCGCCGCGCACCCCCAGTTTCAGGCCGTCCGCCGGCTCTTGTTTGACGCGGAGTGACTGCATATGCACGCCACAAGACGGATGCAAAAAATGAAGACGATTTGCCTGACTGTGTTGATGTGGCTGCCGGCCATGGCGGCGGCCCAGGCCCAGGACACGGCCGTGTCAGGCGTGTACTTCGCCGAGAAGGTCCCGGACAGCCCGTCATTCAACGCCAAGGGCATGGCCTGGTGGAACGGGCGGCTGGTGATCGTCAACCGCGAGCCCGCCCAATTCCATGCCTTCACCCCGCCGAACACGTTCGAGATCTTCAAGGAGCAGGGGCTGACGAGCCCATTCGGAGCCGCCGTCGATCCACAGGGCCGGTTCGTGTTCACCGAAAACAAGGACGATGTCCTCTACCGGCTCGCCCGCATCACGGCGGATGGCAAGGAGGAGACGCTCCTCGAGGAAAGAGGCGTCAATCACCGAAACAAAAACCCCAAGACCGGCCTCTGCACGCCGCTGATGCTGGCGTCGCATCCCAACGGAACGATTTACTGGTCCGGCTATCCCAGCACGGGAACGCGGTACCTGATGCCGGACGGCAAGGGCCTCGACGACGTCCGGATCGCCCGGCCGCAGGTCGGCCATTCCTACGGGATCGGCCTGAGTCCCGGCCACGATTGGTTGTACGTGGCCTCGCAGCTGCCCAATCCCGACGCCCGCGGCGTGTGGCGGTTTCCGGTCAACAAAGACGGCAGCCTGGGAGAAGGAGCGTTCTTCATCGCGGTCGATCAGTTCACGACCACGCATTTGAAGGACCTACCGCCGGCGAAGGACGGCTCGGACAAGCTGCTCGGGTGGCTGGGGCGAATCCATGGCCTGGCGGTGGACGCCAACGGATTCATCTACATCGGAGGCTCGCACGGTCATCCATCGGGCAGCGCCATCGCGGTCTTCACGCCGGACGGCAAGACACTGGCGGCGATGATCGTGGGCCACCCGAATGTCGAAGCGGGGATGCCGGGGAACGTCTACGGGCTGGCCTTCGGAGGCGAGGACGGCCGCACCCTGTTCATCTCAGGCCTGGGAAAGTATCGACTTTCCCACGTCAAGCTCCCGGTCGCCGGCGAGGTGGTGTCGAGAGCGAAGGGAAAAAGGTGACAGCCACCATTTGTCTGTCAAATGGTGACTGTCACCTTTTTCTCACCTTTTTTTGCCACGCCCGTGAATCAGGCATACGCTGAATCACTTCACCCGCACGAGCTTCATGATCCGGCCGGAGACGTTCCAATCCTGGACGTAGAGATTGCCCTCGGCGTCCCAGGCGGAGCCGTGCGTGCCGTTGAAGATTCCCTCGATCCACTTCTCTTGCGGCACGTTGTGGTTGCTCCGGGTGCTGGGATCGGGGTTGAAGCCGAGCACCGCCATGATCGTGTTGCTCCGGTCGAGGATCACGAGCCGTCCGTGCAGGTCGGGCACGGAGACGAAGTCGCCCTGCACGATCGCCGAGGTCGGCATCCCCAGACCGGTGACCACCTCCTCGATGAAGTTCCCCTCGAGGTCGTAGTGCACGAGCCGCCCCTTCGGCTTGTGGTTGCGGTCACAGATCAGGAGCCGCGGCGGCGTGTAGCGGGTGTCGAGCGTCATCCCGTGGGCGGTGTTGAACTCCTTGAGTTCATTGCCCTTCGTGCCGAAGTGCTTCAGGTATTTGCCGGACCGGTCGAACTTGAAGATGATGTTGCTGGCGTAGCCGTCCGCCAGGAAGATGTCGCCGTTGGGGGCCACCGTGATGGCCGTCGGGCTCCACTTCTCGAGATTGAGCCCGGACTCCGCGGGAATCCCGAGCTTCAGCACGACCTCTCCGGTCGCGGGGTGCACCTTGATTCCCTCACCCGCGGCGTTGCGGGCCCCGTAGAGAAACTCGCCGTCGGCGTCGGCATGGATCTTGAGGTCGTGGATGTTCGAATACTCTTTGCCCAGGAACCGCCGCACGACCTTGCCGTCGGGCGAGAACCCGAAGATCCCCAGGCTGGAGGTGGTCCAGATCGTCCCCGCCTTGTCGATCGCCACGCCGCCGTGGGTCGAGCCGAGCACCGACTTGCCGGTTTCGTCCAGGCCCCAGCCCGGGACGGTATCGAACGTCATGATGCCGCAGCCCATCCGAACGGGCTGGACCTGCTCGGCCGCGGCCGCGTGAGGCGAGAGGCCGGCGAGAAGGGAGAGGACAAGAAGGCCGAGGCGGGCGCGATGGAGTGGCATG
>JBIJCJ010000290.1:0-3027 GCA_044344765.1 Pirellulales bacterium
TCGACACGAACGAGCCCTGCTCCACCTTGTCCTCGACGACCACGCCGTCCACCGGCGCCGTGATCTTCGTCCGCTCCAGATCGAGCCGGGCCTTCTCCAGCATCGTCGCCGCCAGCGATTTCGCCTCCATCAGCCGGTTGCGGCGCTTCGTCAGCACCCGCCTCTGCCCCTCCAGCGTTGTAAGCGCGTTGGTCGCCGTCAACTCGTCGCGCAGGGCGCGGTCATGATCCGACTCGGTGACGATCTTTCCGGCCTTGAGGTTCTCCTGCCGGGTGGCCTCGCGCCGGGCCAGTTCCACCTGTCGCCGCGCGAGGTCGGTGGACGTCGCGTTCTGGCCCAGCTCCTCCTCTACCTCCTCGATCGCCAACGCCGCCTGGGCGAGCTCCCGCTCCAGCCGCTCGACATCGAGTTCGTAGTCGCGGGGATCGATTTCGAAGAGCGGGCTGCCCGCCTTGACGAAGTGTCCTTCGTTGCAGTCCTCCGACTTGACCCGCACCCGGCCGGGCACCTCGGCCGCGAGCGTCACCTCGCGAAGCGGCACCACGGCGCCGTCGGCGTCGATCGTCAGGCCGCCCGTGACCGACTCCGCCACCACCGTCCGCACCGCCAACGCGGCCAGCGCGGGCATTTCCTTACGAGCCGGCGGCGGCTGGGTTCCCAGCCCCAGGAACACGGCGATTCCCGCTCCGAGAATGATCACCGGCAGCACCCAGCCAGCGATCGTCTTCACCATGCTCATGCGACCACATCCTTCGAGGAAACATCGACGCCTGCGTCGGTCAGCGGCGGCACCCGGCCCAGGGCCGCCAGCGCGTAGCGGGTGACGTGCTCGGCGAGCCGAGGCGGCGAGTGCAGCGACACCAGTTCGTCCGGCGGCACGAGCATCGCGACCACGTCGCCGGCGGCGCGGTAGAGAAAGCACTGTCCGATGATGCTCAAGGCGACGCGGCGCAGTTCCGGCTCCGCGAGCCGCCCGCCCGCGAGGTCGTCGAGGATCGCGACGAGCACGGCGAAGTGCGGCCGGATGTAGTCCTCGACCAGCTCACGGCAGGCCTCGGTCGGCTGCAGTACCTCCCGCATCATCAGCCGCACCTGCCACGGCGGCTGCCCGAAACCGAGCATCCGCTCGAGCATGTTGTCCACGAAGTCGTGGAGTCGCTGGGCGGCGGGCACGCTCGCGTCCCACTCCGGCAACGGCACCTGGCGAGCCCGCTCCTCGTGGGCGTGCTTCACGCTCTCGATGTACAGCCGCCGCTTGTCGCCGAAGTAGTAGTTGACCGCCGCCACGTTCACCCCGGCGGCGGCGCAGATGTCGCGAACCGTGGCAGCCTCGAAGCCGTGTGCCGCGAACTCCTGCCCGGCGGCGAGCAGAATCCGCTCCCGGGGATCGTCACCAGGCTTTGATTCCGCAACTTTTTCAGCAGTTGCCATCCGCTCGGCTCACGTTTCAAACGCGTGTTTGAATCAATCGTATGGATGGGGAACCGCAGTTGTCGAGTCCAGATAACCGCCAGGCCAAAACCAGCCCGATCGCCTCCGGCTGGCAGCCTCCGGAAAGGGCCGTCATGCCCGCCACTTCAGACAGGCTCGGCGGCCCTGACCGCCTCGGCACAGCGGCGGCCGCTGGCCAGGGCACCGTTGATCGAGGCGGCGGCGCAGTGGTCTCCGCACAGAAAGAGCCCCGGGGCCAGCCGCGGCGACACGGGCCGCGTGGCCCGCGCGGCCGGCGACTCGTCCGGCAGGGCGAGCGGCACGTGGACCGTCGCGAGATGCCACCACGACGCCGCGGCCGCACCGCACCACCCGGCGGCCTGCCGACGAACGGCTTCGGGCAGATCGCCATCGGCGCCGCCCCAGTCGCCGCGGATCGAGGCGTAGACGACCGATCTGCCCGCCGGCGCGTAGCCTGCTGCCACGTCCGACGGCACCGTCAGGTTGTCGATCGGACCGTCGGGAGCGGCGCTCACCAGCAGTCTGCGGCCCGGCAGCGGTGACCGGTCGGCAGCGAATGCGACCAGCCGGGTTCCCTTCCAGCGGCGGGTCGCCAACCGATCGCCATGCGCCGGCGGCAGGATGCGGCCGGCCGCCGGACCGTCCGTTGCCACCACGACTGCGGCCGCCGCCAAGTCGCTGCCGTCGTCGAGCGTGACCCGTCCGGCCTCGACGCCCCGGACGCGGGTGCCGAGCCGCACGCTGCCCGGCGGCAGGCCCGCGGCGAGCTGCCGCGGAATCGCGTCCATGCCGCCCGCCGGCAGGCAGGCCCGGCCCAGCGAGAACATCGCGAAGTCGAAGAGAAACACGCTCGCCGCCGTGTCAAGCGACCGCTCCAGGAACACGCCGCCGAAGAAGGGCACGAAGAACCGCCGCACGAAGTCGGCCGAGAAGCCGCGGGCCGCCAGTTCCTCGCGGGTCGTCCGTTCACCGCTCCCGGCCGGCCCCGTTCCCGCAGCACCTCCGGGCGCGAGCGGGGCGACCGCGTCCGGATCGAGCCGACCGGCCCGCAGGCCGCGAATCGCGTCGGTCCGCAGCCGCGCCGTCCGCACGGCGTCGGCAATGCCCACCGTGCCGTCGAGCAGGCCGCCGATGGCTGCCAGCGGCCGGCGCCACGGGTCGCTCACCCGCCGCAGCCGGTGACCCTCGGCGATCACGGCGCCGGGCTCGAAGCCGCCGAGTTCGAGGGCCGCGAGATCCAGCTGCCGCCGCCCCTCGGGATAGGCGTCGTTGTAGACCTGAAAGCCGCGGTCGATCCGAAAGCCGTCGACCGTATCGGTGGCCACCCGGCCCCCGACACGGTCCGCGGCCTCGAGCACCGTCACCCGCCGCCCGGCCCGCACGAGCTCCCGCCCGCAGGCCAGCCCCGCGAGCCCCGCGCCCACGATGATCACGTCGTCATGCATGAAAGGCCTGCCAGTCAATCCTGTTGAACACGAATCACGGCGGCAATCGTCGCACCTCTCCGCTCTCGCCTCTCCCTCTGGGAGAGGCCGGCCGCGGGCCGGGTGAGGGTGCCTGAGGTGGTACGACGAT
>JBIJCJ010000114.1:0-11292 GCA_044344765.1 Pirellulales bacterium
GCGTCGGCGATATCCTGGCAAAGCACAGGTTCCCAGTGCTCCTCATGCTTGAAGAGATCGACTCGGCGCCACTCGCCAGAAAGATTTTCTCGGACGGCCATCGATCATCGAGCGTCGCCCGACTGCGGACGATGTCGCCCGAGATCGCGACGGAGTACGCGCGGTTGGATCCGGGGGCGCTCCCGGCCCTCGAGACGCTGACGCCGGAGGCAGCAACCGTGCTTGCAACGGTTGCTGACAGGATAACGCTTTGGCGGGTGACTCACCTCACACCGCACCTTGCCAAGGCCCTGACTGATCGTCAGCCGCCGGTTCATTTGCTTGGAATCAAAACCCTCGACGGTCCCGACGCCTTGGCAGTCGCCGAAGCCCTCGCCAGCACTCCGGCGGCCATTTACCTTGGGAATCTTGAACGCGTTTCAGCTCCGGCGTTGGCCGCCCTGCGAAAGAAGGCGACGATCACGCTTCCGCCGGACGAAAAGCTGACGATCGTTCCATAGTCGGCGTACCATTTCCGTCGGCACCACGGTCAGCGGCTTTCTCTCCGCCGCTCAGCATCCGCAGAAAAAGGTGCCTGTCCCCGGCTGCACCCGGAGGGCAGCTTCGGCCGTATTCAGATCGACATGCTTGGCTACAACCAGTATTTCTAGCCACCTCCCGACCGCTGAATCCATTCGCCGCGGCAATCACGATGCGACGTATTACAATCCTCGCCCTCGCCCTGCTGGTGATCACCGGATGCGTTTGAAATCGGGGACGTTGAAATCGGGGACGGGAGCCGATTTCTCGTTGCCGCGGGCACGGCGTGAAGCATTGGCAACGACGAAACAAAAAAAGAAACCGTGAACGCCATCGCAGAGCGAAAATGACGGGGTAATGGTTCCAGCCACATGGCTGGCACGATTGCCTTCAACGGGCGTGTCGGAGTTGCTCGAGTTCTTGCTTGAGCGGCGCCCAATAGTGCCGGTCGGCTTCTCGTTCGGCGTCCTCTTCGGCCGGCACCCTGTTCCTCGACGACGTAGGCTCGCGGGGGGCGATTCCGGCGGGCCCGTGTTCGATGTTCACGGCCGCCTGATAGGCCGCCGTTGTCGCCGATCCCGACCATGGCCCGGCCGCCCGAGCCGATCTTCGGGTCGAGGCAGAGCCCCTCGAGATTGATGCCGAGCTGCCCCTTCCAGACGAGCCGCTCAGGCCTTGCGCTCGACTGGTGGCGAACCGCTCCGTCTCGCGGATAGTGTACAGCCGTTTACTCATGCCGTCCACCTGCCGGTCCGCCCATGGTCGCCGCGGTCACAGGGTTTCCCGCGCGAACCCGCCTCCGCCCGCACGGAGGCCCCGCGGCGTCCCGCCGTTACGAGCGGCGTCGGCCCGAGAAGACGCCGCTCCACAGGGTCGTCTCCGAGAGCCTCGAGCGCTGGCTCGCCTGGCGAGAAGCGGCCGAGCGGCCCGTGCCGGGCCACGTCGAGGAGTCCGTGATCCGCGGCCCAGACGGCCGGATCGCCCGCATCCGCTACGTGCTGCCCAGACACAAAGCCGCCACCTGGGTCGGGCCCGGTCGCGGCCGGAAGTCAACGCGGCCGGGGGCCGACGCAGCCGTCGAACTCACGCCGTTTGAGTTTGTGGACCGGCTCGCCGATCTCGTCCCGCGGCCGCGGAAGCACCGGCACCGGTATCACGGGGTGTTTGCGCCGAACCACAAGCTGAGGCGGGCCGTCAGGGCGCTGGCAATAGGGAGGGGACTGGCTCGTGTTCCGTGTTCTGCAGGAACAGGTGCCTGTCCCCGGCTGCACCCGGCTGCAGGAAAAGGCAGGGAAACAGGGACAGGCACCGACTGCTGCGCAGCCGGAGCCAGTCCCTCGCACGACACCTCCCGAATTGCCTGGGCGAAACTCCTGGCCCGGGTGGGGGAGGAGTTTCCGCTCGAGTGCCCGAACTGTGGCGGCGACATCCGGCTGATTGCATTCATCACGGAGCCGGGGCCGATCCGGAAAATCCTCACGCATCTTGGCGAACCACTCGAGCCACCACCGGTGTCGCCCGCTCGCGGCCCGCCCACCGACTGGGGCGAACTCATCCAGGCGCATGACGACCGCGAAGCGGTTCAGATATCGCCCGACGAGCTGCAGGTGATCGACATCCACAGCCTCTGAGCGGTGCCGGGCGCGAGGTCAAACCAAAGCCCCGGACGGCCGAACTCGGAGAGCCTCCGCGCCGACGGCAGAAAAACGCCACTGCAGGGGGAGGGCAGCCGTTCCGGGAGCAGCTGATCAGGTGCCGGACAACGCGGCACCAGCCTCACCAGCCGCCAATCGGCCCGGAAATGCCTATCGACATGGTTGCGGAAGTGCCATTGGCCGGACTAGCCTTTAGGGATTCGTTGCTCGCAGTGGCCCGCGACCGGGAATCTACGCCCACGGTGCCCACCAGGCTGGCTTTTTCTCGACCAAAAGCCGATACAGTCTGGTGGGCATTTCCCACTTGCCCACTTTGGGCATATAATCCGGGTGCCATGACCACGAAAACCACCGATAGCAAGGGCCGGCTCACCCTCGGGGAGCGGTTTGCCAATCGCACGGTGATTGTCGAGGAGATCGACGACACGGCCGTGCGAATCACGCTGGCACGGGTAGTGCCCGAGCGGGAGATCTGGCTCCACGAGAACCGGGCGGCGGCGGCCGCCGTCAGCCGCGGCCTCGCCGAAGCCCGCGCGGGAAAGTTCTCATCCGTCGGCCCTGACTTGGCGGCCGACGCCGCGCTCGCCGACACGTTGCAGGACTGACGCGTGTTCGTCCTGCGCTGGACCGCGGAGGCGTCGGCGGAATACGCCCGCCTCAAAGCCAAGGCTACCGCTGCCCTCGGCGTGCGGCGGGAAAAAGCCCGAGCCAAGAGTTCGCGAGACGAAGGCCTGTTCAAGCAAGTGCACAAATGCGTGTCACTGCTCGCCGAGAACCCCCGTCACCCGGGCCTGCACACGCACGAGTACCACTCCCTCGCGCACCCCTTCAATCCGCAGGAAAAGATCTTCGAGGCCTACGTTCAGAATCGCACTTCGGGCGCCTACCGCGTGTTCTGGTGCTACGGCCCCGAAGCGGGCCAGATCACCGTTATCGCCATCACGCCCCACCCATGAGCCGATCGCTGGTGGCTTCATCGCCGCCACGTCGTGGATAGGCAACCACACCCCCTTCCTGAGGGTTCTTGGTTTGCCCTGCCGCCGATGTCCACCACCGCTCCTACTTCAGAGCAGATCCGGGCCCGCCTCGTCGAGGCCCTGCGGCTCGACCTCGTCGGACCGACGAACGACCACTCCTTCGCGAACGAACTCCTGCCCGAATCGCCCAGGCGGTGGTATCTCACCAGCTATCTCGTTCCCACCACGCTCCCCTCCGCCAAGAAGTCCGAGGACGACGGCGAGGACGATGGGATCGACAGCCCCGCCGAACAGCCTGCAAGCGATGACGGCGCTGAGGTGAACCGAACCGCCGGAAAAAAGGGGCTCCTGCCGAGCCTGGGAAGCCCTTCCTGACTCCGCTCGATGGCTCTGACGGCCTGCGGCTGTCCGCGAAGTGCCCTCCACGAGCCTGAGCAGCTCGCGACTTCCCGCCGGGACGCGAAGCGTGGCCGTGTTCCTCGTCAACGAGCGTAGCCCCGCCCCTACACCAGATTCGCATTCCAACCCCGGCTGCGACTGGAAACACCTTCCGGCACCGCGTTCGTGCCCCGCCCCGACCTCCGCGGCGGCGACGGCGGCCCCGGCGGCGAAGACACCGACGAGAGAGTCGCAGACGTCCAATACCGGGAAGTCGTCGACTGCGCCGTCGGCCACGGCGTTTCGGCCCGCTGGGATCGAAACGCCGACGGGCAGTGCCGCGCCGTCGAAACCATCTGGATCCCCGATGCCCAGGTCGAGCGGGTCGAGCCGCGCAGCCTCGCCGGCGCGATGCTCGGCATGGAGGCCACGTGGATGAATCGGGGCTGAAGAGGTGGGGCTGCTGTTCCGAGCCTGAGTATTAAGCCAGCTCGACGCACTCTGGCTTGTCGTTCTTCACGTCGCTCGGCAACCCGACCTCCATTGCCCGGGCGTACGCTGTCGGGGCGGTGACCCAGCCCCGAACGCGGGGCTCGAAATCTCGATTGGATGTCGATGTCGGGCAGCTCGACGGGTGACGCCTGAAGAATCGCCCGGTCGTCGTGGGCCATGAGTTTCGCCCAAGCGATCCGGTGGCGAACCGCTCCCGACCGCTGATAGTGTACGGCCGTCTCCTTCAGCCGTCCACCTGCTGGTCCGCCCATGGTCGCCGCGGTCACAGGGTTTCCCGCGCGAAGCCGACGCCGCCCGCACGGAGGCCCCGCGCCGTCCCGCCGGTACGAGCGACGTCGCCCCGAGCAGACGCCACTCCACAAGATCATCTCCGAGAACCTCGAGAGCTGGCTCGCCTGGCGGCAAGCCGCCGAGCGGCCCGTACCGAGCTATGTCGAGGAGGAGCTTCGCGGCTATCTCGAGTGCGGCATCCTCTGCTTTGGATTCGCACGCGCTCTCTGCACGGGATGCGGCCAGGGTTTTGTCGTGGCCTTCTCCTGTAAGGGACGGGGCGCCTGCCCCTCCTGCAACGGTCGGCACATGGCCCAGACCGCAGCCCATCTCGCTGATCACGTCATCCCGCCGGTTCCCGTGCGGCAGTGGGTGATCTCCGTGCCGAAGCGGCTACGGGGCTTTCTCGCCGACCGACCCCGAGCCGTCGCAGCCCTCACGAAGAAGTTTCTTGACGAGATCGAGCGGCTCCTGCTCACAGCGACAGGCGGGGCCTCTGATGCCGAGATGCCGAGTGCCTCACGCCCACGGCTCGGTGGCATCTCCTTCCTCCACCGCTTCGGCTCGGCGCTCAACCACCACGTGCATCTGCACGTGTGTGCAACCGACGGTGTCTTCGTGCCGGCTGCCGCCGAAGCAGGCTCTGACGCACCGCCGACGTTCCTGCCAGCGTTGCCAATCACCCAGGCTGATCTGGCCACACTCACCGAGCGGGTGCGTCGCCGCGTGATCCGCTGGTTCCGCATGCAGCGCCTGCTCGACGCCGCTGCCGCCGCCGAGATGCTCGCCTGGGAGAACAGCAGCTTTTCCGTCGATGCCAGTGTCCGGATCACACTCCTCGACCGCGACGTGCCGAGCTATTTTGAGAGCCTGGAACACCTGCTGCGATACTGCGCCCGGCCGCCTTTCGCACTCGAGCGGCTCTCCGTGATCCGCGGCCCAGACGGCCGGATCGCCCGCATCCGTTATGTGCTGCCCAGACACAAAGCCGCCAACTGGGCCGGGCCCGGCCGCGGCCGCAAGTCCACGCGGCCGGGGACCAATGGCGGCGTCGAACTCACGCCGTTTGAGTTCCTCGATCGTTTGGCGGACATTGTGCCGCCGCCGCGGAAGCACCGGCACCGGTATCACGGGGTGTTTGCGCCGAACCACAAGCTGAGGCGGGCCGTCACGGCGCTGGCAATAGGGAACATCGGCAAGCAGCGGGATGCCACGCCGTCGCCCCCTCTCCCTCTGGGCCGGGGTGAGCGGGCCCCGAACCACGACAAGCCCCGCTCGCACGACACGTCGCGGATTGCCTGGGCGAAACTCCTGGCCCGGGTGGGGGAGGAGTTTCCCCTCCTGTGCCCGGCGTGCGGCGGCGACATCCGGCTGATCTCCTTCATCACGGAGCCCGGGCCGATCCGGAAGATTTTGACGCACCTCGGCGAACCGCTCGAACCTCCGCCAGTGTCACCTGCCCGTGGGCCGCCCACCGATCAGGGCGAGCTCGTGCAGCTGCACGACGACCGTGACGTCTTCCAATCGTCGACTGACGAGCTACCCGCGATCGACATCCACAGCCTCTGACTGCCGCCGGACGCCGGGGCACGACAAGGCCCCGAGGCCGCCGGACGTGGAGAGACTCCGCGCCGACACGAGAAAAACGCCGCTCAGGGGGAAAAAGGGGCCGATCCAGGGAGCCGCTTCCGGGCCAGGGTTGCCTCGGGGGGCGGGCGCAACCCGCTCACGAGCCGCTCATCAGTCGCGCGACGCTTGCAGAAGTGCCATTGACCGGACTATTCTTCGCGCCCAGGGCGAGGAACCAGTTGAGGATCAGCGGCCTGGAAGGCCGGAGCGAACGTCCGGCGACGTGGCAGGGGCACCCCCGAGCCGGCGTCACCAACCGCGTTCACTGCCGATTCGCAACGACATCGTGCCGGCCAGGCACACGGTTGACGGCCCGACGAACCCGTCCATAGGATGATCCCCGTTCGGGGGATGCGATCAGCTCTCCCGGTTTCCACCAGCCCTTCGCGCGGAGACCTTCCCATGCAGCGGCGTCGTTTCTTTCGAACTGTGGCCATCGCCTCGTTCGCCATCGCCATGGTCGGCGGCTTCGCCGGGCTCGCCCGGGCCGCGGCCAAGCTGTGGGAGTGCAACTTCTGCCACCAGCAGTACCAGGGCGACAATCCCCCGCGGTTCGTGAAGTGTCCCGCCAAGGACATGAAGCAGAACCACTGGTGGATTCAGAAGCGGTGACTGTACGTGGACAAAGCCATCCATGGCCTTTGTCCACTTGCCGGGGCTTCAGGCGGGCGGAATCTTGCCGGCCCGTTCCAGCCAGGCGACGACGTCGGCGGCGAGGTCGTCGGGCGCACGTGACGCCGAGTCGACCACGATCTCGGGCGCCAGGGGCTCCTCGTAGGGATCGTCGATGCCCGTGAATCCCTTGATCTCGCCGGCGCGGGCCTTCTTGTAGAGCCCCTTGGGATCGCGGCCTTCGCAGACCTCCAGCGGCGCCCGCACGTAGACCTCCACGAAGTCGCCCGGCTGCAGCGCCGCCCGCACGGCGTCGCGATCGCGGCGGTAGGGGCTGATGAAGGCCGTCAGCGCGATGATGCCCGCCTGGGCGAACAGGTCGGCGACCGCGCCGATGCGGCGGATGTTTTCGGCGCGATCGGCGGCCCCGAAGCCGAGCCCGAAGCGGGTGGCAGCCTCCTCCCCGTAGCGGTCGCGCAGCAGCGCCGGCGCGGCATTGAGGCCGAGCCGAACGTTGTCGCCGTCGAGCACGAAACTCCGCAGTCCGCGGGCGTGGAGCCGGCGGTCCACGGCATTGGCCAGCGTGCTCTTGCCGCAGCCCGACAGCCCGGTGAACCAGAGCACGCAGCCCTTGTGACCGGCGGCCCGCTCGCGGTCGGACCGGCTCACCGCATGGGCGTGCCACCGCACGTCCACGGTCTCGTCGGCTGCGGGATTGTCGGCCATGGGCGAACGTCTCCGGGGCGGGGGCGAAGCGGGCACACCATACCCGCCACCCTACCAGGCATCCAGCCGGACGGGGCACGCGAACCGCTCGGCAGTGGCACCGCCGCCGCCCCGCTGCACCTCCAGACGCACCGTCGCGCCGGGGCCGTGGGCGGCGAGCCGCTTGGTCAACGCCTCGAAGCTCGCCACCGGCTCGCCATCGACCGCCAGGATCACGTCGCCCACCCGCAGGCCCGCCTTGTCGGCGGCCGACCCCGGCTGCACGCCCGACAGTTCACACGGGCCGGCCTGCACGATCGAACTGACGCCGAGTTTTCCACCCTTGCGCACGTCCACGAGCGTGTCGGGCAGGCGGGCGGCGAGCGTTGCCACCGCCGCGTCCGGCGCGGCGGTGCCGAAGAGGTCGATCCGCCGCACGCCCGCCAGGCGGCCGAGCACGCCGATGGCCTGGGCATCGAGCGGCACGCCATGCACGCTCACCCCGACCACGCCGCGCAGCCGCGGCAGGAGCCGCCAGTCGTCCGGCCCGCCGCGCCAGGCGGCGCCGAACTCGATCTCGATGCCCGGCTCGAGGGCGGCGGAGCGTCGCTCCCGGAACACGGCCCCCTGCCCCTCCAGCCGTTCGCGGGCCGCCGCCGCCAGCCCAGCCTGATGAAACTCGAGCGCCGCCTCCGCGAGCCGGCCCACGGCCGAGGCGTCGGCCGTCGCGACCTTCTCCAGGAGCCGCTCGGACGCGACGGCGAGCTCCTCATCCTCGGCCGCGAGCAGGCCGCGCACGATCTCCACGCTCCGACTGGCGACCTCGAAGTCGCCGCCGGCGACCGCGTCCGCCAGGGCTTGCAAGGCCGGTCGCCCGATCGCGGCGAGGTGCTTGGCGGCGGCCTCGCGCTGGGCGTACTGCGGCGAGCCGAGCTGGTCGATCCACCCCGCCACGTCCGTCGCCACGTCCGTCGCCGCGGTCGGCGCCGCGGTCGGCGCCGCGGTCGGCGGCGGGGCCTGCGGCTCTGCGGCGATCCCGTGCCCCGCAGCCAAGGCGATGCAGCCGACAAACCCGGTGGCAAGCCGCAGACACTGGTTCACCCGGGCCAACGACGAGCCCTCCTCGAAGCACCGGCCACGCGACGACTCCGACGTGGCGATCCTCGGCCGCAGGATAGTCCCGGCCATGACATGCTCGCAACGGACGGGCCTCTCTGTCTTGGGAAAAAGTCGTCCGTGATCTTTTTCCACCGGATCCACCGTAGGAAACCCTCGGTCGGTGGCCTGCGCATCCTGCTCGGGCAGACTTGTTCCACCGTCTGCCATCCGCTCCCCCTCGGAGTTGTTCGGGCTCCGCAGCCCCGCCTTCAGCGCGCAGCTACACTTCCAGAGCCTGCTTTTTTCCCTGGCGTCCCGGCCATGCCCCTTCCCGCGCTCCCGATCCTCGACACCGTCCCGATCGCGGGGCCAGTCCCATTGCCGCTGGGGCTCGACCGCGGCCGCTGCGGGTCCCAGCCGCTGCCGACGTCGCGGGCGGAAATGGAGGCTCGGCGTTGGGACGCCGTCGACGTCGTCCTCGTCAGCGGCGACGCCTACGTCGACCATCCGAGCTTCGCCAACGGCCTGATCGCGCGGCTCCTGGAGGCGGCGGGCTTCCGCGTGGCCGTGCTCGCCCAGCCCGACTGGTCGAGCTGCGAGCCCTGGCGGCATTTCGGCCGCCCCCGGCTCTGCTTCGGCGTCTCCGCCGGCAACATGGACTCGATGATCAACCACTACACCGCCAACCGGAAGGTGCGCAACGACGACGCCTACTCCCCCGATGGCGCCATCGGCCGGCGGCCCGACCGGGCCACGCTCGCCTACTGCCAGCGGTCGCGGGAGGCGTTCCCCGGCGTGCCGGTCGTCGCCGGCGGCGTCGAGGCCAGCCTCCGCCGGCTGGCGCACTACGACTACTGGAGCGACACCGTCCGGCGTTCGATCCTCCTCGACGCGAAGGCCGACCTCGTGGCCTTCGGCATGGGGGAGCGGACCGTGCTCGAGATCGTCCGGGCGCTCGACGCGGGCCGCACCTTGAAGGAGCTCCGCGGACTGCGCGGCGTCGCATACAGGCTCGGCGCCAGCGAACCGCCCCCGGCCGGGCCCGACACGCTCGAGCTGCCCGCCTTCGAGCAGGCCGCCACCGACAAGCGCGCCTTCTGCGAGATGACGCGGATCGCGCACCTGGAGACGAATCCGCACAACGCCCGCCGGCTCGTGCAGCGACACGGCCGCGAGGCCGTGGTCGTCAATCCGCCGGCGCTGCCGCTGGAGCAGGCGGAGATGGACGCGGTCTACGGCCTGCCCTTCACGAGGCGGCCGCACCCTGCCTACGGCACAGCGCGGATCCCGGCCTTCGAGGTCGTGCAGCACAGCGTGCAGATCATGCGCGGCTGCTTCGGCGGCTGCACGTTCTGCTCGATCACGGCCCACGAGGGGCGGATCATCCAGAGCCGCTCGCAGGAGTCGGTGATCACGGAGATCAGGCAGCTCGCCGCCCAGCCGGGCTTCAAGGGCACGGTCTCCGACATCGGCGGCCCGACGGCCAACATGTATCAGATGCGGTGCACGCGGCCCGAGGTCGAGGCGAAGTGCCGCCGGCTCTCCTGCGTGCATCCCACGGTCTGCAAGCTGCTCGGCACCGACCACGGCCCGCTCAAGGCCCTGATGCGGGAGGCGCGGAGCGTGGCCGGCGTGAAGCGGGTGCTCGTGGCCAGCGGCGTGCGGATGGATCTCGCCCGCCGCGATCCGGAATACCTCCAGGAGCTCGCCGCGCATCATGTCGGCGGGCATCTCAAGGTGGCGCCGGAGCACACCGACCCCGAGGTGCTGCGGCTGATGAAGAAGCCTTCGGCCGACGACTACGTGGAGTTCGACAAGGCCTTCCAGGCGGCCAGCCGCCGGGTCGGCAAGAAGCAGTACACCGTCCCCTACTTCATCGCCAGCCATCCGGGCAGCGGGATCGAGGAGATGATCGATCTCGCCGTGTTCCTCAAGCAGAACGGCTACAAGCCCGACCAGGTGCAGGACTTCATTCCCAGCCCGTTCGACATCGCCGCCTGCATGTACCACACCGGGCTCGACCCGATGACGCAGGAGCCGGTGAAGATCACCAAGGGGCTGCGCGACCGGCGGATGCAGCGGGCGCTCCTCCAGTTCTTCAAGCCGGAGAACTACTTCGAGGTGCGACGGGCCCTGGAGCAGGCCGGCCGCCACGACCTGATCGGCTCCGGCTGCGACTGTCTGATCCCGGAGCGGCCGCCCCGGGAGGCACTCGACCGCAAGCGGCGTGAGGCCACGCAGGCCTTCACCGAAGCCACCTCCGGCGACCACTTGAGAGGCGGCCCCGCCACGGGCCGCGAGGGGAGAGGCGGCCCCGCCACGGGCCGCGAGGGGAGAGGCGGCCCCGCCACGGGCCGCGACGGGAGAGGCGGCCCCGCCACGGGCGCGGCGGGCTCCGGCGGACCGGCCTCCCGCAAGCAACGTCGCCCCCGCAAGACCGTCGGCTACCGGCCGAACAGGCCGGGACAGGCCCGTCCGCCGCGCCCGGCCGACTGAACCCCGGTCGGGATTCGAGCGTAAATCCATCACCGGCCAGGCCGCCGGACTCCTTCCTGCGGAAGCACTTCCATGCGTTCGTTGCGTCACGCCCTCCTGCCCGCAATCGCCCTCGCCGTCCTCGTACCGGCCGCGTCGGCCCAGGCCATCTCGCCGCAGAATCCCTATCGCAGCTTCAACCTCTCGGGCATCAACTACGGCTCCATGCAATGGGAGCGGGATCAGCGGGCGGGTCGTCGCGTCTGGCCCTACTACAACACCCCGACCCGCACGACGAACCGCAACTCCGGCGTCTGGGTCGGGGGCGTGGCCGGTGGCGGCGCGGGCGCCGGCACGATCATCCAGGCTGGCGGCTCCAACCCCGCGCCCCGGTCGAGCCCGCGAATCTTCCGCCGCTGGCGCCGCTGATCGGCGCACGGCCCGCTGCTACCGCAGCGGGT
>JBIJCJ010000291.1:0-2984 GCA_044344765.1 Pirellulales bacterium
CGTTGCCGGGCTCGCCGAGCAGTGGCGGCCGGCGGCGGTGGGCGTGGGCTTCGGCGGGCCGGTGGACTGGCGGACGGGGCGGATCGCCCACTCGCACCAGGTGGCCGGCTGGGACGGCTTTCCGCTCGCCGACTGGCTCGCCGAACGGGCCGGCGCACCGGCGTTCGTCGAGAACGACGCCAACACCGCGGCGCTCGGCGAGGCCCTGCACGGCGCCGGCCGCGGCCACGATTCCGTGCTTTACGTGACGATCGGCAGCGGCGTCGGAGGCGGCCTCGTGTGCGGCGGCGGCATCTATCACGGCGCGCCACCGGGCGAGGTCGAGATCGGCCACCTGCGGCTCGACGCCGCGGGCCGCACGACCGAGGCGCTCTGTTCCGGCTGGAGCCTCGACGCACGAATCCGCGCGGCCGCGGCCGGGACGGATGCCGGCGAACTCGCCCGGCTCGTGCGGTCCGATCCGGGCCACGAGGCCCGGCACCTCGGCCCCGCGCTCGCTGCCGGCGACGGTCGCGCCGCGGCGATCCTCGACGAGGCCGCCGGCTGGCTGGCGCTCGCCCTCTCGCACGCCACGCACCTTCTCCATCCGGAAATCGTCGTGCTCGGCGGCGGCGTGGCCCTCGTGGGCGAGCCGCTGCGGGCGGCCGTGGCCCGCCACCTGGCCAGGCTCGTGATGGATGCCTTTGCTCCCGGCCCGCGGGTGGCGCTCGCCGCACTCGGCGAAGATGTCGTGCCCGTCGGCGGCCTGGCCCTGGCCGAGCACCGCCTGAGCACCGCGTCTGCGTCTTCCTGATGTCTCCCATCCCCTGAGAGAATGCCTGCGATGAACCCCATGACCTCCTGGCTCACCCGCTACGTCGCCGATCAGCACCGCGCGCTCGACAGCGTGCCGCTCGCCGAGATCGAGCGGCTCACGCACACGCTCCGCAGGGCGTGGCTCGCCGACGCGCAGGTGTTCGTGATCGGCAACGGCGGCAGCGCCGCCAACGCCTCGCACTTCGTCACCGACCTGGGCAAGGGAGCCTCAGACCGGCTCCCGCGCCGGTTTCGCGTGCTCTCGCTCACCGACAACGTGGCCTGGCTGACCGCGCTCGGCAACGACTACAGCTTCGACGACGCGTTCGTGAGGCAGCTGCAGAACTACGCCCGCCGGGGCGACGTGCTCCTGGCGGCGAGCGTGAGCGGCGGTTCCCCCAACCTCGTGAAGGCGTTCGAGTGGGCCAACGAGCAGGGGCTCGAGACGGCGGCGATCGTGGGGGCGAAGCGGGGCCGGCTGGCGGAGATCGCCGGCCAGGCGATCGTCGTCGCCGACACCCACTACGGCCGCGTGGAGGACGTGCAGATGAACATCCTCCACATGCTCTGTTACGCGTTCATGGAGCTGCCCGACCTCGCGACGACGTGAGGTCTGGCGGCCCTCGCCCGCGCAGCCTAGGCCGCCGGGGCGCGATGCCCGCGGAGCCATCCGGCCAGCTGCTCGAGCGCGGCCTGGTCGACGTCGGAAAAATCGCCCGGGGTGACGGAGTCGATGTCGAGCACCGCCCACACCTCGCCTCCCGCGTCGAACACGGGGACGACGATCTCCGACGCGCTCGCGGCACTGCAGGCGATGTGACCCGGAAACCGGTGCACATCGGGCACGACGACCGTCGCGGCCCGGGCCCAGGCCGAGCCGCACACGCCTCTGCCCCGCGGGATACGGGTGCACGCGAGCGGCCCCTGGAATGGTCCCAACACCAGTTCGTCACCCTTCACGAGATAGAAGCCGACCCAATGGAACTGGAACGCCATCTGCAGGGCGGCGGCGACGTTGGCTAGCGTGGCGATGGCGTCCGGCTCGGCGTCGATCAGGCCGCGGATCTGGGGGAGCAGGTGCGCGTAGCGGTCCTGCCGGGAGCCGCCCGGTGTCAGCGTGAGTGTTTCGGCCATGGATGTGCGCCCCGTCTCCGGCGGTCGGTGCCGAGTATATCCCGCGTCGATCAGCCTCCGCGAGGACCGCGGCAGCACTGAGGCGAACCCCAATTGTGGGACAGTCGGAAGCCCTGTTGAAGGTGGAGCGTTACGGAGCGGCGGCCCGCGAAGTGCGGTGTCGAGGCCGGTCTGCGCCGCAGTGTCATTGGCCGACCGATCCTTCGGCGCTGGCCCGCCAGCGGGGGCGGAGGTAGGATTTTTGATCGGTCAGTCGTCCGCTCGCCGCCTCGTCATCACCCATCGTCATGAGGCCCTCATGAACCGTCTCGCCCGTCCTTCGCTGCGGGTGCTCGCCCTCCTCGTGTCCGGTTTGTCGCTTGGCTCGACAGCAGGGCAAGCCCAGGAATTGCCCGCGGACACGAACACGATCGAGAGCCTGACAGTCGATCAGGCCGGCAGGTTGTTGGCGGAATTGTCGGTGGCGGTGTCGCCGGGAGTGAACGTGCCGTTTCCGATCGAGGGAGTCGGCCCGCAGACGCTGCGTCGATGCTTGACCTTGAATGGCCTGAAGTCGGTCGATGCCCAGACGGCAGAGGCACTGGCGGGCTACAGGGGCCCGCTTTTTCTCGACGGCCTGGTCACGCTCTCCGACGAGGCGGCCGCGGCGCTGGGGCAGCACAAGGGCGCGCTGTCCCTCGACGGCGTGACGACGCTGTCGGCACAGGCGGCCGCGGCGTTGGCGCAACACCCGGGCCTGCTGTGCCTCAACGGCGTGACGACGCTTTCCGAGGAGGCCGCCGCGGCGCTGGCGAAGCACAAGGGTGACTGGCTGTTCCTCGACGGCGTGACGACGCTCTCCGACGCGGCGGTCAAGGCGCTGGCGCAGAACGGTGGCGACTATCTCTCGCTCAACGGCCTGACGACGCTTTCGGACGCGGCGGCCAAGGCGCTGACTCATTACAAGGGCGCGAATCTCTACCTCAATGGCCTGACCACGCTCTCTGACGTGGCGGCCGGGGCGCTGGCGGAGCGTAAGAGCGTCAGGTGCAGCCTCTACCTCGGCGGCCTGGCGA
>JBIJCJ010000010.1:0-35514 GCA_044344765.1 Pirellulales bacterium
AGGATGGCGGAGCGAAGCGGACATGCAGAGAGCCGATGCCCGGAGGGCGGAGGCGAACGTCCGGCGAGGGGGCATGGGCAACCCCGGCCGGCACCACCTGATGAAGCCATTGTTCGCATGATCGCCCAACGCAAAATCCTCACCGACGAGATGGTGGCCAAGATCGAGGCGCTCGCGCCGCGGTACCCGAACCGCCGCGCCCTCACGCTGCCGGCGCTGCACATCGTCAACGCCGAGCTGCGGCACGTGCCCCTCGAGGCCGTGGTCGAGGTCGCCGCCGTGCTCGGCCTGGCACCCGCCGAGGTGCAGGACACCCTGACCTTCTACCAGTTCTTCCATCAGGAGAAGCCGCACGGCAAGGTGCGGGCGTTCGTCTGCCGCTCGGTCTCCTGCGCGCTGCGGGGCGGCGACCACCTGCTGGAGCACCTCTGCCACAAGAACGGCATCGCCCCGTACGGCACGACGCCCGACGGCGAACTGACGATCGAGCCGGCCGAGTGCCTGGGCGCGTGCGACTTCGCGCCCTGCATCCTCGCCAACGACGACCTGCTCAAGAACATGACCCCCGAGGCGGCCGAGGCCGAGCTCAAGAAGCCGCGGGCGAGGGCCACCTGACCATGCAGCCATTCAAGCCCGTCCTCCTCGAGGCCGTCGGCGTGCCCGACGGCCACACGATCGCAAGTTACAAGAGCCGGGGCGGCTACGCGCCCCTCGAGGCCACGCTCGCGGGCCGGCAGCCCGCCGACGTGATCGAGATGGTGAAGGCCTCGGGGCTCCGCGGCCGCGGCGGCGCCGGCTTCCCCACGGGCCTGAAGTGGACGTTCCTTCCCAAGGATCATCCCGGTCCGATCTACCTGTGCATCAACGCCGACGAGAGCGAGCCGGGCACGTTCAACAACCGGATCCTCATGGAGGACGACCCGCACCAGGTGATCGAGGGCATCATCCTCTCGTCGTTCGCCACGCGGGCCTCCACCGCCTACCTCTACCTCCGCTACGAGTATCCGCGGAGCTGGCATCGGCTGCAGGGGGCGATCGACGAGGCCTACGCGGCCGGCTACCTCGGCAAGAACATCCGCGGCACGAACTTCTCGCTCGACATCTATCTGCATCGCGGCGCCGCGGCCTACATCTGCGGCGAGGAAACGGGGCTCATCGAGAGCCTCGAAGGCAAGCGGGCCTGGCCGCGGATCAAGCCTCCCTTCCCGGCGATCGAGGGCCTGTTCCGCAAGCCGACGGTCGTGAACAACATCGAGACGATGGCCTGCGTGGCCCAGATCGCCCGCCGCGGCGTGGAGTGGTTCAAGTCGATCGGCGTGCCCGCCGATCCCGCCAATCCCCGCGACCCCGGCTCGTACGGGCCGAAGCTCTACTGCCTGTCCGGCCACGTGGAGAAGCCGGGCTGCTACGAGGCGCCCCTGGGGATCACGGCCCGCGAGCTGATCGACGGCTTCGGCGGCGGCGTCTGGAAGGGTCGCCGGGCGAAGGCGGTGATTCCGGGCGGCATCTCGATGGGGCTGATGACCGAGAGCGAGCTCGACACGCCGCTCGATTTCGCCGGCCCGGGCAAGGTGGGCTGCCTCGGCCTGGGCACCGCGGCCGTCGTCGTCATCGACGACCAGACGAGCATCGTCGACTTCCTCCACAACTCGGCCCGGTTCTTCGCCCACGAGTCGTGCGGCCAGTGCACGCCCTGCCGCGAGGGCACGAGCTGGAGCCTGCGGATCCTGGAGCGGATCAAGGCCGGCCAGGGGCGGCTCAAGGATCTCGACATCCTCCTCGAGCTCGGGCAGACCATGGGCATGATGCCCGGGAGCACGATCTGCGGACTGGCCGACGGTGCCGCCTGGCCGATGAAGAACGCGATCAAGAAGTTCCGCGGCGAGTTCGAGGATTACATCAAGCGGACCAACCCGTCGGGCTGGATGGTCACCGACCCCGTGCCCGCCCTGCAGATCGTGGGAGCACATTGATGCCGGTCGTGATCGTCGACGGACAGGAGATCGAGATCGGGGCCGACGAGCGGCTCAACTGCATCGAGGCCGCGCGCCGGGCGGGCAAGGAGATCCCGCACTACTGCTGGCATCCCGGCCTCTCGGTCGTGGCCAGCTGCCGGATGTGTCTCATCGAGACCGGCCAGCGGGACGCGGCCACGGGCAAGATCACGATGGTGCCCAAGCTCGTGCCGGGCTGCCAGACGCCCGTCAAGGACGGCACGGTGATCGTCACCGAGAGCGAGACCGTCAAGGCGAGCCGGGCCCGGGTCGAAGAGGCGCTGCTCATCGACCATCCGATCGACTGCCCGATCTGCGACAAGGCGGGCGAGTGCCTGCTCCAGGACTACCACTTCCAGCACGGCCAGCCGGAGCGGCGGGCCGACCTGCATCCCTTCACGAGCCGCAAGCGGGACGTCGGGCCGACGGTCACGCTGTTCGTCGACCGCTGCATCATGTGCACGCGGTGCGTGCGGTTCACCCGCGAGGTGGCCGGGACCGCCGAGCTGATGGTGACCTCCCGGGGTGCGAAGGAAGAGATCGACGTCTTTCCGGGGCATCCGCTCGACAACAAACTGTCCGGCAACGTCGTCGACCTCTGCCCCGTGGGCGCGCTGGGCGACAAGGACTTCCTCTACCAGCAGCGGGTCTGGTTCCTGAAGCGCGAGGCCAACGTGTGCGGCGGCTGCGCGGCCGGCTGCTCGATCCACACCGAACACAACCAGGACACCGTCTACCGGCTCAAGCCTCGCGAGAATCCGCACGTCAACACCTGGTGGATGTGCGACGAGGGCCGCTACGGCTGGCATCACCTCCACGACCCGGCCCGGGTGCTGGAGGCGGGCCGCCGGGCCGCGCAGGCCCGCGGACCGTTGCCGACGTTCGAGCCGGTCGAGTGGGCCGACGTCGTGAACCGACTGCGTTCCGATCTCAAGCAGGCCGGACGGCTGGCCGTGGCAGTCTCGCCGTTCCTCACCGTCGAGGAGGCGTGGATGCTCTGCGGCATCGCCCGCTCGATCGACCCGGAGGCCTACCTCGCGCCCGGCTTCGTGCCCGTCGCCGGCGACGACGAGACGTTCCCGGGCGGCTTCACGATCCGCGGCGAAAAGTGCCCCAACCGCCGCGGCGTCGAACAGGTGCTCGCCCAGTTCAACGCCGGGGGGCGGTCGTGGGGCGATCTGCTGGCCCACGTCGCGGGCGGTCAGGCCGACGCCGCCTGGGTCACCGGCGGCTATCCCGTGCCGTGGATCGACGATGCCACTGCCGCCACCTTCTCCGGCCTGCGGGCGCTGGTGGTGCAGGATCTGTTCGACTCGCCGCTCACGGCCCATGCGACCTGGCGACTCCCGGCGGCCGGCTTCGCCGAGCGGGCGGGCACCTGGGTCAACGTGGCGCATCGCGCCCAGTGCTTCGCGGCCGCGATCCGGGCGCCGGCCGGCGTCTGGCCGGAAGGCCGACTGTTCTGGAACATGCTCGGCCGTCGCGGGCTCTATGATCCGACCGCCGTCCGCCGCCAGATCGCCGAGTCTTCCGCCGCCTTCGCGGCCCTCGCCGGCGACGTGCCGGCGGTCGGCGTCGACCTCCGCGTGGGGCAACTCGCATGAGTATCATCGCCCTTCATCGCCGCACCACTCCGGCAGAGCATGAACGCAGGCCGGATCACCACATCCATCTCCCTCTGGGAGAGGGTGGCCGAAGGCCGGGTGAGGGTGCCTGCGGCAACGCATCCCAAGCACCCTCACCCCAGCCCTCTCCCAGGGGGAGAGGGAGGATGTCCGCATGAACCTCATCCCCTCTCCGACCACGATCGCGGCGCTCGTGAAGATCGGCCTGCTCGTCGGCGGGCTGATGACGGCGGCGGCCTATCTGGTGCTCGTCGAGCGGTGGATGGCGGCCTGGGTGCAGGACCGCAAGGGGCCCAACCGCGTCGGCATCCCGCTGACCAAGGTCCGGCTTTTCGGCCTCGGCCAGCCGCTGGCCGACGGCCTGAAGATCATTCTCAAGGAAGACTTCACGCCCCGCCACGTCGACAAGGTGCTGTACACGGCGGCGCCGCTGGTGATCCTCGCGGCGTCGCTGGCCATCTTCGCCGCCATCCCCTTCGGCAGCGTCCTGCCGCCGCTGGGCATCCCCGGGCTTCCCGACCCGGTGCCGTTCCTCGTCGCGCCAGGCCTCGACGTCGGCGTGCTCTGGGTGTTCGCCCTGTCGAGCATCGCCGTCTACGGCGTGCTGCTCGGCGGCTGGGCGAGCAACAACAAATACGGCTTCCTCGGCGGCCTGCGTTCCAGCGCCCAGCTCGTGGCCTACGAGATTCCACTCGGCCTCGGGCTCCTCGGCGTGGTCCTGGCGGCGGGGTCGCTGAAGCTCGACGTGATCATGAACGCCCAGGCGGAAAGCGGCGTCTGGTACGCGTTCGCCCAGCCGCTGGGCTTCCTCGTGTTCCTGGTGGCGAGCTTCGCCGAGGCGGCGCGGCTGCCCTTCGACCTGCCCGAGGCGGAGCAGGAGCTCGTCGGCGGCTACCACACCGAGTATTCGGGTATCAAGCTGCTGCTGTTCCTCGTCGCCGAGTTCCTCCACATGGTCACGGCGGCGTTCCTGATCGTGATCATGTTCCTCGGCGGCTGGCACCTGTGGGGGGTGACGGGATCGGCCCAGGAGATCACCTGGGTGCAGTGCCTGATCCGCTTCGGCGTCCTGTCCGCGAAGATCCTCGGCGTGATCCTGTTCTTCATGCTCGTCCGCTGGAGCTGGCCACGGTTCCGGTTCGACCAGCTGATGAACCTGGCCTGGAAGGTGATGCTCCCGCTGGGGCTCGTGAACCTCGTCGCCGTCGCCACCGTCGAGGAGTTCCGGCCGCAGCTCGCGGCGGCGCTCGGCCCGGGCATCGCCAAGGCGGCGGCGATCGCCATCCCGTGGGTCGTGTTCTTCCTGGGCTGGATCGCGGCCGGGATGCTCACGCCCTCCGGCACCGACAACACGCCGATCCGCACCCGTGGCCCGCTCGACGTCGAGCACGAACTGGTGGAGGTCTGACATGAAGCCGACCGACCCGTCGATCACCTGGCTGGAGGAGAAGCCGCTGGGCCTGGCCGAGCGGCTCTATCTGCCGCTGTTCGTCGGCGGCCTGACCACGACCGCGCGGCACCTCGTGAGCCCGAAGGTGACCGTGAGCTTTCCCGAGCAGCGGCCGCGGGTGGGCAATCCGCTCATCTACCGCGGCGTGCATCGGCTCAACCGCGACGACGACGGCCGCGTGAAGTGCGTGGCCTGCTTCCTCTGCGCCACCGCCTGTCCGGCCCACTGCATCGACATCGTGGCCGCGGAGAGCCCGTGGCCCGATCGCGAGAAGTATCCCGAGAGCTTCCACATCGACGAGCTGCGGTGCATCTTCTGCGGGATGTGCGAGGAGGCCTGCCCCGTGGACGCGATCGAGCTCACGAGCCTGCTCGACCTCACCGGCAAGAGCCGCGAGGAGATGATCTTCGACAAGGAGAAGCTGCTCAGCGTCTACGACATGACGAAGGACGCCGAGCCGATGAAGTCGGCTTCGCTGGGAGGCACGCTGTGATCGTCGCCGCCCTGCCCCCGGTTTCCGCCGGCCTGCTCCTGGCCGCGGCCGTCACCGCGGCGGCCGCCAGCCTCTGGCTCCTGCTGCCGCGCGGTGCCGAGAGCCGGCTCGCCCGCTGGCTCGGCCTGGCGTTGGGCGCGGCCGCCCTCGCGGGCCTCGTCGCCACCGGCCGTCGGCTCGGCGGGCTCGGCGAGGAGGCCGTGTTCCTCGCGGTCTCGCTCGTGGCGGTCGTGTCGGGAGCGGCGACCGTGCTCACCCGCTCGCCGGTCTACTCCGCGATCTGGTTCGCGCTGGCGCTGGCCGGCGTGGCCGGCGTGCTGCTCGTGCTCGGGGCGCAGTTTCTGGGTGTGGCTACGATCGTCGTCTACGCCGGGGCGATTCTCGTGATGTTCCTCTTCGTGCTCATGCTCGCGCAGCCCAGCGGCATGGCCCCGTACGACCGCGTCTCGAACGAACCGCTGCTCTCGGCGGTGGCCGGCGCCGTGCTGCTCGGCCTGTTGTCGCTGTTCGTGGGCCGGCTGTCAGCCGAAACGCCCGCCTGCTGCCGGGTGCCTTCCCGCGGTGCGGCGTTGGCGACGCCCGCGGGTCAGGCGGCCGCTCCTCTGCCGCCCGCCGACGCGACCACGACCGCGGCCGACCCGCTGGCGGAGAACCACGTCGCCCGGCTGGGAGGCGAGCTCTTCGGCCGGCACCTGCTGGCAGTCGAGGCGGCGGGTGTGCTGCTGCTGGTGGCGCTCATCGGCTCGATCGCGATCGTGTCGCGGCACGGCGATCCATCCGGGGAATTGACCGCCGCAGGGAGGGCCCGATGAACCCGCTCGCGCTTCTCCAAAACGCGCTGATCGTCGGCGCCGCCCTGTTCGCCCTGGGGCTGGTCGGCATCCTCGCCCGCCGCAACCTGATCGTGATGTTCCTCTCGGCGGAGCTGATGCTCCAGGGCGTGTCGGTGAGCCTGGTGGCCTGGAGCCGGTTTCACGGCGACTGGGGCGGGCACGTGCTCGTGATCTTCGTGCTCACCGTCGCCGCCTGCGAGGCCGCGGTGGCCCTGGTGCTCGTGCTCCAGGCGTTCGCCCGCACCGGCCGGCTCGACGCCGCCGCCTGGCAGACGCTCCGCGAAGACACCCTGTCGCGGTCCGTCGATCGCGAGCTGCCGGCGAGCGACGTCGTGCCGCCGACCTTCCCTCGACTCACGCCGGCGGGCGTCCTCCCCGCCGCCGACGAAGACGACCTCCTGCAGCGCGAACACGTCTGACCCTCCCGCACGCCACCCCATGAACCTGAATCCCGACACGCTCCTGGTCCTCGTGCCGCTGCTGCCGCTCATCGGCGCGGTGCTCACGGTCGCCCTCGGCCGCGTGCTCGGCTCCCGGGCCCACCTGCCGGCCGTTCTCTCGATCGCCGCGTCGGCGGCGGTGGCCGTGTCGTTGCTCGTGGGCCTCGGCCGCGACGTCGGGGCGGGCGCCGCCGGTCGGCCGGTGGAAATGGTGACCAACCTCTGGCAATGGGCCGACGTCGCCGACGCGGCGCCGGCCGCCGCCACCGCGCCGCAGGCGTTCTCGATCCCGATCGCGCTGCGGCTCGATCCGCTCACCGCCACCCTGCTGACGATCATCACCTGCGTCGGCCTGCTGGTGGCGATCTATTCGATCGGCTACATGCACGACGACCCCGGCTACCCGCGGTTCTTCGCGCTCGTCGCGGCCTTCGTGTTCTCGATGACGATGCTCGTGGCGGCGAGCAACTTCCTCCTGGTCTACGTCTTTTGGGAGGCGGTGGGCGCCTGCAGCTACCTGCTGATCGGCTTCTGGTTCTCGAAGCCCGAGGCGGCCCGGGCGGCGAAGAAGGCGTTTCTCGTCAACCGCATCGGCGACTTCGGTCTCGCGGTGGCCACGTTCCTCCTCTGGATCACCTACGGCACCCTCAACTTCCACGACACGCTCCTCGCCGACGGCACGATCGTGCCAGGGATCCTCGGCCAGACCCGGCTCGCCGACGCGGTGGGCTACGCCGGGGGTGCCGTGGGCACGGCGATCTGCCTCCTGCTGCTCCTGGCCGCCTGCGGCAAGAGCGCCCAGCTGCCGCTGCACGTCTGGCTCCCCGACGCCATGGAGGGCCCCACGCCGGCCAGCGCCCTGATCCACGCCGCCACGATGGTCACGGCCGGCATCTACCTCGTGGCCCGCTGCGCGCCGCTGTTCGTCGCCTGCCCCGAGGCATTGACGGTGGTCTCGATCGTGGGGGCCACCACGGCCCTCGTCGCAGCCCTCATCGGCACCGTGCAGAACGACCTCAAGCGGGTGCTCGCCTACTCCACGATCAGCCAGCTCGGCTACATGTTCGCGAGCCTCGGCACCGGCACGCTGCTCGGCTTCACGGCGGCGATCTTCCACCTCGTCACGCACGCCTTCTTCAAGGCGCTGCTGTTCCTGGGCGCCGGGTCCGTGATGCATTCGATGGGAGGCGTCATCGACATGCGGCGGTTCGGCGGCCTGCGGCGGATCATGCCGATCACGGCGGCCACGTTCCTGATCGGGTCGCTCGCCCTGGCGGGCGTGGCCCCCTTCGCCGGGTTCTTCAGCAAGGACGAGATCCTCGCCTCCCTGCACGGCCGCGGCTGGCCGGGCGCCCACGGCGAGCATCATGACGCCCCGGCCAGCGGCCATGCCGCGCTTCGCGAAACCTCCCCTCTCCCTCTGGGAGAGGGCCGGGGTGAGGGTGCCCCCGCCATCCGCTTCGTCTCTCGCCCGACCGCTTCCCCGGCGCCAGCCCCGACGAACGGCCTCGACGCGCCGCGAACCTGGCAGCTGCTCTACTGGATGTCGCTCGTCACGGCGGGCCTGACGGCCTTCTACACGTTCCGCGCCGTGTTCATGACGTTCACCGGCCCGACGCGGGTGCCGGAGGAGGCGGGCCACCACGCCCACGAGTCGCCGCCGTTGATGACGGTGCCGCTGATGATTCTCGCGGTGGCGTCGGCGGTCAGCGGCTGGTGGCTGTTCCGCACGCAGGCGTTGGCCGGATTCCTGGCCTCGACGCCGTCCCTCACCTGCCCCACGATCGCCGACACGGCAGCGCCGCACGCCTTCCACCTCGACGTGGCGCTGCAGGGCACGCTCGCGGCCGCCGTCGGGATCGCGCTGGCGGCGCTGGGCCACTTCGGCCGCCGCAGCGACGGGCCGCAGATGGAGCGGTACCTCGGACCGCTGGAAACCCTGTTCGCCAACCGCTTCTACATCGATCAGCTCTATGCCGCACTGGTCGTCAAGCCGCTCGAGGTCGTGGCCTTGATCGCCGCGGCCTTCGACCGGCACGTCGTCGACGGCATCGTCGACGGCATCGGCCGCCTGCCCGGCGTTCTCGGCGGGGGCGTACGGCGGCTCCAGTCCGGCCTCCTGCAGCGGTACGCCCTGGCGGGCGTGATGGGCACGCTCCTCATCGTGATCGCCCTGGCCTGGGGCCTCCGCTGAAACCGACACGCACCGCGAGCACATTCCCATCATGAACGGCCTCTCTCCCGCCTCCCACCTGCTGCTCGTCATCGCCGCGCCGCTGCTCGGCGCGGTCGTTGCCTGGGTGATCGGCGCCCGGGGCGTGGCCGCGGTGCGGCAGAGCGCGGCGGTGACGGCCGGCGTCACGCTCCTGCTCACGGGCTGGCTGATCGTGAGATATCTCGCCAGCCCCGAGGCGGCGGCCGGCGCCCCCTACGCCACGATCGAAGTGCCCTGGCTGACCGGCGGCATCTTCGACGTCCGGCTGTCGCTGGGGCTCGACGGGCTCTCGCTGTGGATGTTCGGCCTGGCCGCCCTGCTCTCGCTCACCGCCGTGCTCGTCAGCTGGGACGCCATTCGGGAGCGGGCCGTCGGCTTCTACGTGCTCCTGCTCGTGCTCGAGGCGGCGATGCTCGGCGTGTTCGCCGCCCGCGACCTGATCCTGTTCTACGTGTTCTTCGAGTTCACGCTCGTGCCGCTGTTCTTCCTGATCGGCATCTGGGGGCACGAGGAGCGGCGCAAGGCGGCGGTGAAGTTCTTCATCTACACGCTCGCCGGCAGCGTGCTCACCTTCCTCGGCCTGCTGGCGATCGTGCTCTGGAACGCCTCCCACTCCGGCACCGTGACGTTCGACATCGCGGGCCTGACGGCCGGCCTCGCCCGGCACCCGCTGCCGATGGACGCCGCCGGCGGCTGGCTGCAGTGGATCGTGTTCCTCGCCCTGCTCGCCGGCTTCGCCGTCAAGGTGCCGATCGTGCCGCTGCACACCTGGCTGCCGCTGGCCCATGTGGAGGCGCCCACCGGCGGCTCCGTGGACCTGGCCGGCGTGCTGCTCAAGATCGGCATCTACGGATTCCTGCGGTTCTCGATGCCGATGCTGCCCGAAGCCACGGCGGCCGCGGCCCCGTGGCTCTTCGGGCTGGGCGTGGCGGGGATCGTCTACGGGGCCCTCGTAGCGCTGGTGCAGACCGACCTCAAGCGGCTGATCGCCTATTCCTCGGTGAGCCACATGGGCTACATCGTCATGGGCCTGTTCGCGCTCACGCCGCTGGCCCTCGAAGGGGCCAACCTCCAGCTGGTCAACCACGGCCTCTCCTCGGCCGGTCTGTTCGCGCTGGTGGGGATGATCTACGAGCGGTTCCACACGCGGAACATCGCCAGCCTGGGTGGCATCGCGAGCAAGGCCCCGTGGCTGACGGTGCTGTTCATGCTCTTCACCTTCTCGAGCATCGGCCTGCCCGGCCTCAACGGCTTCGTGGGCGAGTTCATGATCCTGGCCGGCTCCTTCCAGCGGGCCTGGAGCGGCGTGTCGGCCGCCTGGCAGACGGCCTACCTCGTGATGGCACTGCTCGCCGTGGCGGGCGTGGTGCTCGGCGCCTGGTACATGCTGTGGGCGGTGGAACGGGTGTTCTTCGGCCCCTCCCGTGAGCCGCCGCGCGACGCCGCGCACGGTCATGGCCATGGTCACGCCCATGCCGATGCCCACGGCCATGGTCATGCCCACGCCCCCGTGGAGCGCTGCGACCTGAAGTGGCACGAGTTCGCGGCGCTGGCGCCGCTGGCCGTGTTCGTGCTCTGGATCGGACTGGCGCCGGCGACCTTCCTGGCGCCGGCCGCAGCGGCCATCCGCCAGTCGACGCAGGCCTCCTCCGTCGCCTTCGCCGCGCGGATGCAGGAACCGGCCCCCGCCCCACAAGTCGCCCGGATGCCATGACGATGCCTCCCACCTCCCTCGACACCTTCGCCCTCCTCGCGCCCGAGATCGCCCTGGTCGTGGCGGCGCTGGTCGCCTTCCTCGGCGCGGCCTTTCTTGGGCTGCGGAGCGGGTGGCTCGTGGCCCTGGCGGGCATCGCCATCGCGATGGCCCTCGCCGGGGGCCAGCCCGCCGGCGGGGCGGTCGTGACCACCGGCGGCGTCCGCATCGACGGCTTTTCGATGTTCGTCCGCTGGGCCGTGCTCGGGCTCGGCGGCCTGCTGGTGCTGGTGCAGGCCGGCGACCTGTTCACCGCCGCGGTGAGCCGCGGGCCGGGCCTGCGGCGTGGCGGCACCTGCGAGGAGGCGGGCACGTTCCTGGTGCTGCTCGCCGGCCTGTCGCTCGTGGGCGTGGCGGGCGACCTCGTGCTCCTGTTCATTGGCCTGGAGCTCGTCTCGATCCCGACCTACGTCCTCCTGGCCCTCAAGCGGACCGACGCCCGCGGTCAGGAGGCGAGCCTGAAATACTTTTTCCTGTCGCTCGTCGCCTCGGCCTTCTTCCTCTACTCGGCCGTCTGTCTCTACGGCCTCGGCGGCTCGACCGACCTGGCCGCGATCGGTGCCCGGCTGCGATCGACCGATCCGAACGTGTCGGGCATGGCGACGGTCCTCCTCCCTGCCGCTCTCGGCATGGCGATCGTGGGCGCCGCCTTCCGCCTCGCCGCGGTGCCGATGCACTTCTACGCCCCCGACGTCTACGAGGGCACGAGCCCGGGCAATGCGGCGGTGCTCTCCACGCTCCCCAAGCTGGCCGGCCTGGTTGTCCTGGCCCGGATCCTCGGCCTGGCGATCGCCCCCGATGCCGCCGCCACACCGGCCGGACCGGCGGCGAAGTTCCACCTCGACCTGTTCTGGCAGATCGCCGCGGTGCTCGCCGCCGTGACGATGACCGTGGGCAACGTGATGGCGCTCGTGCAGCAGAACCTACGCCGTCTGCTCGCCTGCTCGTCGATCGCCCACGCCGGCTATCTGCTCGTCGGCGTGGCGGTCGCGGCCGCGGCCGCGGCCACCCAGACGGCGCGGCCGCTCGGCGACGCCGCCGGCATCGAGACCCGCTGGGTGTTCGGACTGGGAGGCATGACGGCCGCGGTCTTTTACCTCGTGACCTACGCCCTGGCCACGATCGGCGTCTTCGGCGGCCTGGCCTACCTCGGGCACCGCTGGCCCGAGTGGACGAGCGCCAGCGGGCCGCGGCCGCCCCGTGAGGAGATCACGACCGTCGCCGATCTCGACGGCCTCTCCGGCACGAATCCAGTCGCCGCGTTCGCGATCGCCCTGTTCCTCCTGAGCCTCGCCGGCATTCCGCCGCTGCCCGGCTTCTGGGGCAAGCTCACGCTGGCCGCCTCGGCGCTGGAAGTGGACTGGAACGATCCCGTGGCCCTGGGCAGCCGGCGCTGGTGGTTCGTGGGGCTGGCGGTCGTCCTCGTGCTCAACGCCGCGATCGCCGCCGGCTACTACCTGCGGATCATCTCGGCGATGTACTTCCGCACGACCAAGCGGGGCGTGCAGGCCGATGGCGGCCTGGCCGCCGGGATCGCGATGCTCGTCTGCACGGCGCTGGTCCTGATCGCCACGCTCCAGCCGCAGGGCCTGTTCCTCGCCGCCTCCCGGGCCGGCTCCAGCCTGACCGGCACGCAGCCGGCGGCCACGGCGACCGTCCCCACGCCCCACATCCCCACACCCCACACGACCGTCTCCCGATGAGCACCATCCCCGACCAGGCCTCCGTCACGGCAGTGATGGCCGGTGTGGCCGACCCCGAGTCGGGCCGCCCGCTCACGGAGATGGGCCAGGTCCGCCGGATCACCGCCGCGGCCGACGCGATCGCGGTGACCATCGGCCTCACGACCCATGCGGCGATCCTCTGGCCCGCGACCCGGGGCCGTATCGAAGAGCTCCTCCGCAGCCGTTTTCCGGCCGTGCCTTCAGTGACGGTCACGATCGAGCCCCACGACCGTCCGCCCACGAAGCTCGGGCAGATCGGCCTCGAAGCCAAGAGCGTGATCGCCGTCGGCAGCGGCAAGGGGGGCGTGGGCAAGAGCACGATCGCCGCCAGCATCGCCATCGGTCTGGCCCGCGCCGGCAGTCAGGTGGGCCTGCTCGACGCCGACGTCTACGGGCCGAGCGTGCCCCACCTGCTCGGCCTCGCCGGCCGGCCGCAGGTCGACAACGGCAAGATCGTGCCCATGCGGCTCGCGATCGGCGAGCGGTCGATGCCGGTGATGTCGATGGGCTTCCTCGTGCCGGCCGGCGAGGCGGTGGTGTGGCGCGGGCCGATGCTCCACGGCGCCATCACGCAGATGCTCCGCGACACGCTCTGGGGCCCGCTCGACTATCTCGTCATCGACATGCCCCCGGGCACGGGCGACATCGCGCTGACGCTCTCGCAGGTGCTGCCGCTGACGGGCGCCGTCGTGGTCTGCACGCCGCAGGACGTGGCCCTGCTCGACGCCACGAAGGCGATTGCGATGTTCCGGAAGGTGAACATTCCCGTCCTCGGAATGGTGGAGAATATGGCGTTCTTCGTCTGCCCCGACACCGGCAAGCGGTGGGACATCTTCGGCTCCGGCGGCGCCCGGCGAACGGCGCAGGAGCTCGAGATCCCATTCCTCGGAGAGGTGCCGCTGCAGATCCCGATCCGCGAGCACGGCGACGCCGGCAGGACCGCCGCCAACTACGACGATCCCGCCGCCCGCCCCTACCTGCAGGCGATCTGCGAGCGGCTCGTCGGCAACCTCGCCGCCACGAGCGCCGCCCGCCCCCCGCTGCCGTCGCTGCCGGTGCTGTGACGACTGCGGCCACAGGCAGCAGACTTTTGTCGCCCCCTGAGCCGGTGCTCCACCGTAGTCGAATCCCACCTAGCTGCCCGTGGAAAAAGCCCTCCATGGCCTTTTTCCACTTGGCCGACCGGTGGAAACGCCGAGGGTTTCCACGGTCGGCATTCCTCGCATCCTGCTCGGGCAGACTTGTTCCACAGTCTGCTAGGAAACGAGCTCCTTGAGCACGCCGGTGCTGTCGGCGAAAGCGGGAATGTCGATCCCTGCCTGACGGCCCATGGTGACGAACAGGTTGGCGAAACGCTCCGCCCCCTCTTCGAGCACCTTGTAGGAACTTCTCTGGTTCTCTTCCGTCGGCACTTCGGCCGCCTCGAGACGATTGCGAACGACATAGGTGAGAAACTGTCCGTGCCGCAAATGGAAGGCATTCCCGCCCACGAGCAGGAGGGGCAGATTGCGGTGCAGATGCGTGCGGGAACTGCCGCTGCCGTACAGGAGCATGCACCGATCGAGCAATGTCCCATCGCCCTCGCGGGTCGCCTTGAGTCGGCCGACCAGATACGCGAATTGCTCGACGAGCCAATTGTCGATCTGGGTCTGCATCGCGGCAGCCTGCTGTTCAAATCCCGGGCCACGGTGGGCAATCGGGTGCCATTCAGCACGAATCCCGCACAAATCCGTCCAGTCACCGATGCCGCCTCCCCCCTTCTCGTCGTCGATGGCGTAGGTGGCGACCCGCGTCGTGTCGGCGACGAACCCGAGATGAATGAGATCGAACATGCAGCGGATGTACGCCCGTCGCTCCTGCATGTTGTTCGCCGGACTGGCCTCCAGCGCCAGGGCGGCCGTGCCCCCGGCGACCGGGCTGCGGCGCAGCTGTTCCTCACGGATTTGGATCGAACGTTCGACCTCGCGAATGCTGGTCAGATACTCGTTCATCTTGTCGCGGTCCGGCCGCCCCAGCGGCCGCATGAACGCCTGCGTCTCGTCGCGGAGGGCGTCGAGGATGCTGCTGCGTTGCAGCAGCCGTTTCCGCAGGGCATCGCGATCCGCCGGATCGGCCGGCGGAAAGAGCTTGTCAAACACGGCCCGCGGGGATTTGTCCGCCGGCACCGGCGCCCCGGCCTGGTTGAACGACAGCGTTCTGGACTTGCCGGGAGAGCCGACGCCGCCGCCCCCGGACATGACCAACGACTTCAAGTACGTCGATCTCCCGATCTTCTCGGCGAGCAATTGATCGAACGATTGCGTGTTGAAACCCGCGTTCGGATTGGTGCCGGTCAGATGCGAGTCCATGACAGCATGTTCGTGGATCCCCGGGCGGTGATGGTGCAGCCCGCCGAGAATCGTGAGGTCGGACCTGAACGGCCGCAGCGGCTCGAGCGCCGGCGAGAAATCGTGCTCGGCACCGGTCTTCACGGGAAACCAGGTCTTCGTGTTGACACCGTACGGCACGTAGAAGAACGCGAACCGCGGCGGCAGAACTGCCGCATCGCCCTTGCCCGCGTCGCTGGCCATGATTTCCAGGGAGGGCAAGGCGAGAACCGCCGAGGCGGTCTTGAGCATGTCGCGCCGCGTGATGGGAGGACGTTTCATGGATCGGCTCCGGGCTGAAAGGGGGAACACGTTCGGGAAATGGCGACGCCCGCGGACTCCGCGTCAATGCAGGAACTCGGGACTCGCCACGATCGACAGCAGCAGGGGACGCATGCGATAGTCCGACGTCCGTGCCTGCGCGACGAGACGCTCGACCCAGTCGCGTTCACCGAGGCTGGGCTCGCGGCCACGGCCGTAGGCGATGAGTTTCGAGACCAGGCCGCGGATCACGTCGTCACGGTATTGTTCGAGCAAGATGGAACGGAACTCACGAATATTCGCGTAGCGTTCCCCGTTCGGAAAGGTGCCGTCGGTTTCGATTTTCTTCGCTGCCAGGCCAGGGATCACCCGACCGATCGCGTCGAACTCCTGGAAGGCGTAACCGAGCGGGTCCAGGCTTTTGTGGCAGACCGCGCACTTGGCGTTTTCCGTGTGGAGCGCCAGCTGCTGCTTCAGGGTCTTGCCTTTGAATCGGGGATCGTTCGGGACGAGTTCGGGGACGTCCGCGGGGGGCGGAGGCGGGGAGCGATTGAACAGATTCCTCTGCACCCAGGCTCCGCGATAGATCGGCCGCAACATCCCGTGGTCGGTGGTCGTCATCACGCTCGCCAACGTCGTCACGCCGCCATACGGAGAATCCTTCGGCAGCGGTACCACGCGAAAATCGCACCCGCGGACCAGCGGCAGCCCGTAGTGCGTCGACAGACAATCGTTCACGACGACGAAGTCGGAATCGATGATCGCCAGGGCGCTGCGGTCGCTACGGACCAACTCCTGAAAGAACGCGCCGCCTTCGCGGCGCAGGCTGGACCGGAAGTAGGCGTGCGGACCAGTGCGGTAGGCGGGGTCGGTGGATTCGTGGCCGTCCTCCAGGTTTTCGGTGCTCAGCCACTGCTCGGCGAACCGCTGGAAAAACCGCTCGGCATGCGGGTGATCGAGCAGCCTCGTGACCTGCTGCTCGAGGTTGTGACCGGACCGCAGCGTGCCCGCTCGGGCCAACGCATCGAGGGCCGGGTCAGGGGTCGTGGCCCAGAGGAAATACGAGAGCCGCTCGGCCAGGTGATGGTCGGTCGCCGGAGTGGCGGAGTCCGTGGACCTGAGGTAGAGGAACTTCGGCGACGCCAGGGCGTAGACCAGGGCGGTTCGGACAGCCGTCTGCGGGGATTCGACCGCCGACTGCCGCTCGAGGAACTGCCCAAGCTGCGATCGCTCGGATGGCTCGAGCGGCCTGCGGTAGGCGTGCGCGAGGAACGTTTCCATCGCCTTCCGCCGGTCATCGTCCGACAACTGGGCCAGCCGCGTCAACGCCACGCCGTGTGCCGGGGGCGGATCGTCCTCATAGGGACCGGGCTCGAGAGTCATCTTTTCGATGAACACGAGCGGATACTGGTCCATCAGTTCGCCGATCTGCTTCTCGAGCTCCTCCTTGGAAGGTTTCTTGGCCCGCATCTCGTTGATGGCCCGCCCGACGCCCGCGGCGAGGTCCAGCATTTCGTAGCCGTTCATGACCTCGATGACGAACTCGTCCTGCCGAGCGAGCTGGCTTCTGCGAAAATGACAGACGATGTCCTGGAAATCCGCCTGCGGTTCCAGCGGCCGGTCCAGCACGTTCACCCGGTTCACGTCCACGACCAGACGCGGCAGCGAGCTGGATGTGGGCGCTTCGCTCCGCACACGGAGAGTCAACTTGAACCGGTCGATCGCCGGGGGAAGCGTCGCGCAGAACTCGGCTGGAAACTCGAACGTGACTTTGACGTTGTGCAGGTCGCCGGCATGGGACCAAAAGGCTCGTGGCCGCAGCGCAACGGCATCGCCCACGCGAAACCCGAGCGGCCCGAGCTTCTTGTCGTTTGGCACGTCCAACCGGAACCGCGGCACCGGCTGAGGCCGTTTCGACTTCGGAGGTTCTTGCACCGTGAGCTCGATCGGCGCGAAGCCGGCATCGGCGGCTTCGAGTCGCCAGTCGACGGCGGTGACGATGGTTTCGAGATATTCCTCGAACGCCGCTCCCGTCATGGTCAGCTTCTCGGCATTGGTGTCGAAGCCGTTGACCGAGATGTCCTCCGGCAGTCGCGCGGCGAAATCCTCCCGCAACCCCAAGAGGTCGTTCAGCGTATTGCTGAACTCGTGACGATTGAGCCGCCGCGGCTCGGTGCGGATGGCCAGTTCCTTGCTCTTGGCTTCGATCCAGGCGAGCAGATGACCGTGGTCCTCGGCGGAGAGCGGCGGCTCGCCGGCGGGGGGCATGACCCGCGATGCGACGACGTTGTGAATGCGGTTCCAGACGCGTCGTTCGACGGAGAAATCCCCCGCCAGCGAAGCGACGTCGATGCCCCCTTCCTTGCTCGCGGGATCGTGGCACGATCCGCAGTGCCGGGCGAACAGGTCGCGGACCCGGGAATCGACGCCGTCGCCCGCAGCGGCCTGCTCGAGCCCCGCAACCGAGAGCAGAGCGACCACGACCATGGAGACGCGGATCGCTGCCGGCAGGAGCGGCACCGCTGGTCCCTTGGCAGAGGCCATCGATCGCAGCGCAGCGGGGGTACAGGTTCGTGCCATCGAATGGCCCGCCTCGACACCGTTCTGGGGAGACGCAGTCGAATCAAGGTCGGCCTAGCGGCGGGGGCTGCTCGGTTCGACCTCGACTTCTACTCTATTCTAACATTCGTCAGAACCCGGGGATATTCTCGACTTTCGCGGTCTTTTTGCCGTCCCGAGCCCCGGTGGGAACGGATTTCCAGGCCATTTGCGGCCGAACAGCCGCCCCGGATCCTTCCGGACCATGAGTTCGACCCCGATTTTGGACTCCCTGGCAGGGCGCGTCAGCCGCAGCACCCAAGGGGCCTCAGTACATCCACACGCGAAACCCATCCCGGTCGATCGCCGGCTGCCGCGTGAGCAGCGTTCGCCCGGCCAGTGACCGCACTTCCGCGGCTCGTGAACCCAACACGGCCCACTCCGTGAGCGACGGCCTCGGTCGCGCGGTCGCCGCCGCAAGCCCCCAGGCATCGCCGACCCTGTGCCAGAAGGTGTCGAGGTGCGGCCGGCGGACGTGCAGCGCGTCGAAGCCGTACCACGCGCCGGGCTGCTCGACGAACGCGGCGTCGGTATCTGCGGCGATCGCCCGCAGTTCGTCGTCGAGCCACCGCGCGGCGTCCTTGATCTCCGCGAGCGAAAGCAGGCAGCCGGGAACGTAGAGCGTGCGCAGGAGGCGATAGCGCACGGATCCGACGCCCGCAATGCCCGCCAGCGGCAGGCCCGTGATCACGATCCGGCCGCCCCGGTCCACGAGCCGAACGACCGCCTCCCGCACCGCCGCGGCCACGGCCGACACGCCGAGGCCGTAGAGCAGCTCGTTGCCCACGTCGGTGACGAGCGCCGCCGGCCGCTCCACCCGCTCGCGATCCAGCGCCCGCCACAGGCCGCTGGTGAGGATCGCCGGCAGCCGCCGCAGGGCGACGCGGGTGTTGACCCCGTAGCCACGGCCGTGGCCCGCGGCCACGAACAGGTCCACCGGCGTCGGACCGCGGGCCCGCAGCACGGCGGTCAGGCGCGACAGTCCGCGCGACACGTTGCTCGCCCCGAGCACGACGAACCGGTCGGCTCCGGCGCCGACCCCGCTCAGTTCCAGCGTCGCCACGGCGGGGATCCTGCCGAGAGCGACTGGTAACACGAGGCCGCGAGCATCGCGAACATGATCCCCAGATAGGGCTCGTTGCGGGTGTAGCCCCACCAGGCCACGGCAGCGCCCGCCACCACGCCGATCATCCCGGCGATCCGGTGGGCGTCGGGCACGTCGAGCGCGAGCAGCCCCTCGCGCACGATCTGACCGCCGTCGAGCGGCGGCACCGGCACGAGGTTCAAGAGCGGCCAGAAGACGTTCACGAAGAGGAGAAAGTCGAACAGCGCGAAGGTGAAGGGAGACGAAAACTCGCGACCGGCGTAGAGCCCGAGGCGTTGGCCCAGGCTCGCGAGCGGAAACGGCACGTACATCCCCGCCGTCCGGAGGCCGATCACGACCGCCGCGGCCAATGCCAGTTGCGCCGCCGGCCCGGCCGCCGCGACGAGCAGCCGCTGCAGCGGCCGGAGGTGCCCGCGGCGGCCCCAGGCCTGCGGCATCGCCAGGCCGCCGAAATGGTAGAGCACGATGCTCGCCCCCTGGCCGAAGAAGCGATACGCCAGGGCGTGGCCCAACTCATGCACCAGGATCGACACGAACACCACGCCGACCCAGATCGCGAGCATCTGCAGGAGCGTCCGCTGGTCACCGCCGGAGAACGACTGGCAGACGTTCCAGCCCAGCAGCGGCGCGGCCAGCCAGAACCAGACGGAGACGCGAACGGGAATGCCAAGCAGGTCGAACCGCCAGTCGGCCCCGGTCTCCTGTGGTTCGGCGAGCAGCATGGGTGGAGTCCGCGAACGACGGCGACGAGGAAGCGACCATTTTCAGCCCACGCGGGCTGCGTGGCAAGCGGCTAGGCGGCGCTGCGAACGGGCGCCTGGCAAACCGCGGGCCCTGCCGGCATCGCGATCGCGAGCACCGCGGCCGCTGCGCGGGCCGCCGATCCGCCGTGGGCGACACCCGCGGCGACCGCATCGATCCGGGCCACGACCCGACGGCGGGCGGCAGGATCGACGAGCCACTCCACGACATGGGCCGCAGCCCGCTCGGCCGGGTCCTGCACGGCGAGGTATTCCGGGTACACCGCGTCCGGGTCGGCCGGGGGCACCGTCAGCGGCGGCCGGAGCACGGGTCGCACCGGTCCGACGGGATCGCGGCACGCCAGCAGGTTCACCAGCGTGATGAACCGCGCGTGGCGGAACCAGCTCTGCACGACGTAGGCCAGGCCGCTGATCCGGTAGACGATCACCGTGGGCACGCGGGCCGCGAGCAGTTCGAGCGACACCGATCCCGAGCAGGCGATCGCCGCCGTCGCCTCGCGGATCAGACTTCGCGTCCGTCCCGCGTGCACCTCGATGCCGAGGCTCGGCGCCGCGGTGGTCGTTCGCAGGGCCTCCTCGATCCGCCGGGCGTGCCGCTCGTGCAGGGCCCCGATCGCCAGCCGCGCGTCGGGCACGTCGCGACGGATCACCGCCGCCGCCCGCAGGAGCGACCCGAGCACGCCCTCGATCTCCTGGCCTCGCGACCCTGGCAGGAGGAGCACGAGCGGCCGCATTGCCGCCGCCGGCGACTGCTCCCCGACTTCGATCTCGTCAAAGAACGGATGCCCGACGAGCGTGCTCTGCATCCCTTGGGCGGTGAACCACTCGTGCTCGAAGGGGAGCGCCGCGAGCACGTGGTCCACGAGCCGGCGCATCTTCTTGACCCGCCACTGCGCCCAAGCCCAGACCTGCGGCGGGCAGTAGAACACGACCGGGATGCCATGCCGCTTGGCCCGCCAGGCGAGCCACCAGTGGAAGCCGGGAAAGTCCACGAGCACGCAGACGTCGGGGCGGGCGTCGAGGAAGCTTCGCTCGGCCCGCCGCGCGAGGTCCACGAAACGATGGATGTTGAGGATCACCCGCAGGAACCACATCACGGCCAGCCGCGTCATGTCGGCGACGAGCGTGCAGCCGACGGCCGCCATCTGCGGCCCTCCGAGCCCCACGCACTCCACGTCCGGCCAGGCCGCCCGCAGCGCCTGCACGAGCAGCGCCGCATGATGGTCGCCCGAAGGCTCGCCGGCCGAGAGGAAGACGCGCATGAAAAACTCCGCGGAGCCGAAGGCCCCCGCGGAGTATTTCAAATCCTCCCGCGTCCCCCTATGTCATTTTCAGGGCTTCGCAGCCCTCCCATCCGACTCCGAGGCACTCGCGCAAGAGGCTCAAGGGGAGGGGTGTCCATGCCCTGATACGGCTCACAATTGATCCTGGCCCGCTCCTCCCCGAAAGCCCCTCGCGGAAGCGAGGGGGTGACGCGTGGCCATCACCAATCGGCCATCCCATCAACCGCGTCGATGGAGATCGTACCCGTCACCCCCCGGCTCCCGCCGGGGGCTTCCAGAGGTCCACGCCACCGCAACCCGAAAGCCCCTCGCGGAAGCGAGGGGGTGACGCGTGGCCATCACCAATCGGCCATCTCATCAACCGCGTCGATGGAGATCGTACCCGTCACCCCCCGGCTCCCGCCGGGGGCTTCCGGTATCGTCGTCACGCCGGATTTCCGTCCCACCCTCGAGGTCACTTCGCCGGCGCGAAGCCCTTCTCGATCTTGCCGAACACCAGGTTCACCTGCTCGTCTGCCGACGCCTTCTCGACCTTGCCCTTGCAGTTCGGGCAGCAGAAACCGACCTCCGCGTCGCCGACCTGGATCTTCGTGCCGTCCTTCACCGGGCCGCCGCTGAACGGGCAGCCCTTCTGTACGAGCTGGCCGGTGCTCACCATCTGCTGGTGGGCCTTGGCGGCGAACTTGGCGGCGTCCTTCTCGAACGCACCGGCGCAGTTGCCGCAGCAGAAGTAGACCTTGCCGCCGGCGAACTCGACGCTCTTCTCCGGATTGCAGCCCTTGCCGGAGACCGGGCACTTGGCGTCCTTGGGCTCCTTGACGGCGGCCGACACGGCGACGGCCGAGCATGCGACTGCGACGAACAGAACCGAGACGATGCGGGCGATGCGGCTGTTCATGGGAACTCCTTGCAAGACGGTGGCCAACGGGTCGGGGAATCCAAGCTCCGAAACGGAGTGTACGCCCCGCGCCGCCCCCCGGGCAACCGCTTTTTCAGCGGTGTTTCACCGGTGCCGTGGCTCCGGCAGCCCCCACGCGACCACGGCCCCCGCGGCGATCACGGCCGCCCCCACCACGAAGGCGTGACGAAATCCGAGCAGGTCGATCGCCATGCCGACGAGCGGCGAGATCACGAACGGGGCCGCCAGCGCCGCGCCCACGATGCTCACGTACCGCGGGTGATCGGCCCGCCGCGGCGCGAGTTCGAGCGCATAGTTGGTGAAGATCTTGAGCGAGATCGGATTGAGCCCCAGCGGCACATACACGATCCAGAACCAGCGCACCGCGGTGGTGTGCGGGATCAGCGAAAGCGCCGTCACGACCAGTGGCGTCAGCGACGACAGCGCCACGAGCCAGATGAGCACGAGCCGCGTTCCCCTCCGGTCGGCGAACGGTCCGGCGACGAGGCTCACGATCCCCGTCGCGGCGTTCTGCACCACCACCCACGTCAGGAGGTTATCCAGACCGCTGCCGAGGCGGTCGCGGGCGAAGGCCTGGTAGTGCGGAAAGAGCATGAGAACGGCCGAGAAGCATGCGGCGACGAGGCACAGCCTCACGAGCGCCCGGTCGTGGGCCAGCGTCCGCCGCCAGTCCGCGACGCCGCCCCAGGCATGGGCGCCGGCGCGGCCGACCCAGCCGCGGGCGGCCGACGGACGCCGCGGCTCCACCGGATCGGCCGGCTCGTCGAGCAGCGCGGGCACGAACGCCGCGATCGCGAAGAACAGCGCCGTCACGGCGAAGATCTTGGGAAACCCGTCCGGCTCCCCGAGCCAGGGGCCGAGGAGCACCAGCGCCGCCACGATCGCCAGCACGCTCCCCAACGCCACGCTCACCACCAGCGCCCGGCCGCGATGCCCCGGGGCGATCAGCTTTCCCTGGAGCGCGGCCGCGGCGAGCTGCGTGAGCCCGTTGGCCGAGGAGAACGCCGCATAGACCACGAGGAACACGATCGCCAGGATGTCGGGCCGCGCGGCCTGGAGCGGTGTCCAGACCGTCGCCAGCACGGCGAAGCAGGCGGCCATCGCCAGGGTCGTGCAGACGAGCGTCCACTTCTTCACGGGCCGGCGGGCGAGCGATGCCGAGAAGGCGAGCGGCGGCAGGCTCTGGCCGCCGCGGTTGAGCACCGGCAGCAGGCCCCGCAGCAGCCCCGAATCGACGACCGCATCGAGCACGGCCGGCATGATGATCGTCTCGGTCTTGAAGATCCAGCCGACACGGACGATGACCTGATAGCACTCCAGCCACAGCGTGTTCCGTCGCTCGCGCGCCACCGCCAAGGTGGAGGAACGCGCGTCGTTGTCACCGTCGGCCATGCGAGTACGATCAGGAAGTTCGGCATGCCGCTCACCGCGGGACAGCCGGATTCTTGTTTCCGGCAGCATGAGGAGTTTTGCCGATGCCGTCCATCCGCGTTCTCGTCGTGATCCTCGTGGCCGTGTCGGTCGCGCCGGCCGCCGCCGCCGAGCGGCTCGTGTGGTTCGGCACCTCCACCGGCGGCAAGACAGGATCGGAGGGGATCTACGTGTCGCGGTTCGACGACGCGACCGGAAAACTGGCGCCACCCGTGCTCGCGGCCGCCGCCCGCAGGCCCTCGTTTCTCGCCCTCCACTCGACCCTCCCGGTGCTGTATGCGGTGAGTGAAGTCGCCGACGCCGATGGCAAGCCGGGCGGCGCCGTGCAGGCGTTCGCGATCGATGCCGCCACGGGAACCCTGACCGCGAAGAACCACCAGCCCACGGGTGGCGGCGGGCCGTGCCACGTGTCGGTCGATGCCGGCGGACGTGTCGCGCTGGCGGCGAATTACGGTGGCGGCAGCGTGATCTGCCTGGGGCTCGAGGCCGACGGCAGCCTGAAGCCGGTCGTCGCGGATCACCCGGGCGGGCTTCTGCGGCACACCTACGACCGGAAGCCCGACGAGGGCTTCAACCCGGGCCGGCAGGAGAAGCCGCACGGCCATTCGATCGACCCCACTCCCGACGGCCGGTTCGCCATCGTCTGCGACCTCGGTCTCGACAAGGTGTTCGTCCACGCCCTCGACCCGCGGCGGGCGACCCTCGCCCCGCACGGGGCAGCGACCACGAAGGCCGGCGCCGGCCCACGGCATTTCGCCTTCCATCCCGACGGCCGCTTCGGCTACTGCGTCAACGAGCTCGACCTCACCGTCTCGGCGTTCGCCTTCGATCCGCAGGCCGGCACGCTGACGGAGATCCAGACGCTCGCCACGCTGCCCGCCGACGTCACCGATCGCACGGGCTTTACCGCGGCCGAGATCGCCGTCCATCCGACGGGCAGGTTTCTTTACGCCTCGACCCGCGGCCATCAATCGATCGCGATGTACGCCGTCGATGCGGCTTCAGGAAAGCTGACGTTCCTCGGCGTCGAGCCGATGCGGGGCAAGACGCCGCGTCACTTCGCCCTCGACCCGACGGGCCGATTCCTGCTGGCCGGCGGCCAAGACTCGAACACGGTGACGGTGTTCGCGATCGACTCCGCGACGGGCCGGCTGACGTTCACCGGCACGAGCATCGACGTGCCGTCGCCCACGTGCATCGTGTTCGCGGCTCAGCCGCTGGCCAGCGGCGGTTCCAAAGACCACCGGGAGTAGGTTGGAGTTGACGGTTTTGCGGCGGAATCCGTGAGGGGTTGCCCACGTCCAGGGAGCCGGCGTTGCTGACCAGCGCAGGCCAGGAGGGCCGAAGCGCAGACAGCATCGAGTGAACGGAGGCCTGGAGGGCCGCAGTGAACGTCCGGCGAGCGGGCGTGGGCGGCCCCGAACCGTGACCCAGCTTCTGTCAACTATTGGATGCTCCCTGTAATAGCCGCGTCGCGTCGGCGCTGCGACTTCGTACACTGAATCGGTTGCCCCGCCGCGTTTCGGAAGCCCGACCCAAGATGAACGCCCACCGTGGCCTTGCCGTTGCCCGTGCAGCCACGCTGCTCGCGGCCTGCCTGGCCGCAGGCTGCGGCAGGAGCGTGCCGCCTCACCCCGCCGTGGGCCGGAGCCTGGGCGCGCTGCCGATCGCCGCGGTCGCCGATGCCGCGGCCGCGCCGCCAACCCTCGCGGGCAAGGTGACGCTGCTCAACTTCTGGGGCACCTGGTGCCCGCCCTGCCGCCGCGAGCTGCCCGGCCTGGTCCGGCTCGCAGGCCGGCTCGCCGACGAGGAGCGGTTCCAGCTGGTCGCCGTGTCCTGCAACCCCGGACCGGACGACTTCGAGGAAGTGGCCGCCGAGACCCGCGGGTATCTCGAGCGGGAGCGGCTCGACCTGCGAGCCTGGGCCTGCACCGATCCGATCGGCCGCGACATATTGTTCACCACGATCGGCCTCCAAGCCTTTCCGACGACGCTGCTCGTCGGCCCCGACGCGCGGATTCGCCGCGTGTGGGTCGGCTACCGCCCCCACGACGAGGCCGAGATCGCGGCCGCGATCGTGGAGCTGCTCAAGGAGCCGCCAGCCGCTCGATGAACGCCCGCGCCGCGGCGGCCGGATCCGGCGCGGCGGTCACGGCCGTCGCCACCGCGACCCGCCGGAGGCCGAGGCTGAGCAGATCGTCGAGCCGCTCGAGCGTGATGCCACCGATCGCGAACGCGGGCAGGGCGATCTCGGTCGCGACCGTCCGCAGGAACTCCCGCGGGGCGAACCCGCCGAACGCTTTGGTGACGGACGGAAAACAGGGACCGATGCCGAGATAGTCGGCGCCGGCCGCCGCCGCGGCGCGGGCCTCGTCCACATCGTGCGCGGTGCGGCCCAGGAGCGCGTCGGGGCCGAGCACGCGGCGGGCCAGCGGCACCGGGAGGTCGTCGTCGCCCATGTGTGCTCCCGCGGCCCCCACCGCCGCCGCCACGTCGACGCGATCGTTGACGATCACGAACACCGGCTCCTCCGGCGGGCGGCGGCGGGCGATGGCCAGCGCCCGGCCGACGCGGTCGACGAGGTCCGGCGTGGCGAGCCGCTTGTCGCGCACCTGCAACATCCGCACACCCGCCGCAACGAGTGACTCCACGAGCCGGGAGAACGCAGGGCCGTCCGCGCAGCCATCGATCAGCACGCACAGGTTCACGCCCGCGAGCCGGTCGCGGGCCCGCATCGCGACCGACGCCCGACGCTCCAGGTCGTAAAGCCGGTAGCGAAGCCGCTCGAAACCCGCGGCGGCCACCGGCGCCACCACCGCCGCACACTCCGCGAGACTGCGGAGCGCCTGCGCGGCCCGGGCGGCGTTGGCGGCCACGAGGTCGACGACCGACCACCGGCCGAGCGCCGCGGCCGCCTCCAGGCCGACGCCGACGTCGCCGCCGACATCCCGCGCCCGGATCCGGTCGCGGAGCGACTCCGACGCGAGCAGCGCCGCCAGTTCGTGACGCATCTCCTTGGCCAGCGCCGTGAGCGTGACGTCGTCGAGGGTGAACCGGACCACATCCTCGACCACGCGGAGCGCCTCGGCGGCCCGATTCGCCGACGCATCGATCGCCCGCCAGACGCCCGCCGTGCCGCCACTGAAAGCTTGTTCGTGCATGGGGTTTTCGCCGCTGAAACGACCTGTTTTACCACGGCGGCGCGGCCGCCTCATCAGCCTTGGCCGGTGAGGGCGACGCCCCTACACTCCCCGCCCCCGCGGGCCCCCGAGATCCCTCATGGCCGCCTTCCGCTACCTCACGCTCGTCTGGCCCGGAATGCCGTGGCTGTGGCTGCGCGGCAGCCGGCTGGGACTGGTTCTGGCGCTGGCGTTCGCCATCACCCTGGACATGGCGGTACTGACGACCTTCATCTGGCCGGAGTTGACCGGGCTCGGGTTCTCGATCGGCCTGTGGACGGCGACGGCGGCGGTCTGGCTCGTTTCCACGGCGTCGGCCGTATCCTCGTTTCCGCCGCCGATCCCCCGAGTGCGTGCGGAGGCCGCCGACGGTCTGTTCGTCCAGGCCCGCGACGCCTACCTCGCCCGCGACTGGCTGGCGGCGGAAGCGCATCTGCACGCCTTGCTGGCGATCGCGCCCACCGACGGCGAGGCACAGCTCCTGTGGGCCACGCTCCTGCGCAGGGTGGGCCGAACGGCGGAGGCCCGCGAGGCACTCGCCAAACTGTCGCGCAGCGACTCTGGCGGCCGCTGGCGCGCGGCGATCGACCGTGAAATCGCGGTCTTGGATGCCGCCACCGGCCCCGACGCCGCAGCGGAAGGCCCGACGATCCTCCGCGTCGCAGCCGATCCCGCCGCCTCCGGGCAACCGGGAGGCCGCCGCGGCGCGGCCGCTTGAACGGGGTTTTTCACCGCCCGCAAAGGCCTGCCACAGACATTCCGGCGGGCCGCTCCTACAATCTCCAGGTCGGTTTGGCGTGAGGTTTGCACCGCTTCCAGGATGGCGGCGTGCGGCCTGCCGAAATGGCACGCCAGCGACCCGCACCCACCCCGGTCTCCGGGGCAATTCCACGAGGGCAGACCCCGATGTACGAGCGTTTTACGGACCGGGCACGGAAGGTGATGCAGCTGGCCAACCAGGAGGCCCAGCGGTTCAACCACGAGTACATCGGCACTGAGCACGTCCTTCTCGGGCTCATCAAGGAGGGCAGCGGCGTCGCGGCCAACGTCCTCAAGAATCTCGACATCGACCTGCGGAAGATCCGCATGGAGGTCGAAAAGCTCGTCCAGAGCGGGCCCGACATGGTCACGATGGGCAAGCTCCCGCAGACGCCCCGGGCCAAGAAGGTGATCGAGTATTCGATGGAGGAGGCCCGCAACCTCAACCACAACTACGTCGGCACCGAGCACATCCTCCTCGGTCTGCTCCGCGAGCAGGAAGGGGTGGCCGCCCAGGTGCTCATGAACCTCGGACTCAAGCTCGAGGACGTCCGCGAGGAGGTGCTCAACCTTCTCGGCCACGGCATGGAGGAAGGGGGCGAGCGGGCCGGGATGGGCGGCCGGCAGCCGGCCGGCGCCGGGGGCGGCGGCGGCGAGGGCAGCCCCAAGGGGGGCAAGAGCAAGACGCCGGCCCTCGACTCCTTCGGCCGCGACCTCACCGAACTGGCCCGCCAGGGCAAGCTCGACCCCGTCATCGGCCGCGAGAAGGAAATCGAGCGGGCGATCCAGATCCTCTGCCGCCGCACGAAGAACAATCCCGTGCTGCTCGGCGAGGCGGGCGTCGGCAAGACCGCGATCGTCGAGGGCTTCGCCCAGCGGGTCATCGACGGCAACGTGCCGGAGCTGCTCGCCGACCGCCGCATCGTCGTCCTCGACCTCGCGATGATGGTCGCGGGCACGAAGTACCGTGGCCAGTTCGAGGAGCGGATCAAGGCGGTGATGAACGAGGTCCGCCGCGCGAAGAACACGATCCTGTTCATCGACGAGCTGCACACGCTCGTCGGCGCCGGCGGCGCCGAGGGGGCGATCGACGCCTCCAACGTGCTCAAGCCGGCCCTCGCCCGCGGCGAGATCCAGTGCATCGGCGCCACGACGCTCGACGAGTACCGCAAGTACATCGAGAAGGATTCGGCGCTCGACCGGCGGTTCCAGATCATCATGGTGGAGCCGGCCACGAAGGACGAGGCGGTGGAGATCCTCAAGGGGCTCCGCGACCGCTACGAGAGCCACCACCGCGTGACGATCAGCGACGCGGCCCTGGAGAGCGCCGTGGAGCTCTCCAGCCGCTACATCACCGGACGCTGCCTGCCCGACAAGGCGATCGACGTCATCGACGAGGCCGGGGCGCGGGTGCGGCTCAAGGCGATGACGAAGCCGCCGGATCTGAAGGAGATCGACGAGGAGGTCGAGCGGCTCAACAAGGAGAAGGAGGAGGCGGTCGCCAATCAGGACTTCGAGAAGGCGGCTGCGCTCCGCGACCAGGCCGACAAGCTCAAGAAGAAGAAGCAGACGATGACCCGCGACTGGCGGGACAAGAGCCGCGAGGCCGACGGCGTGGTGGACGACGAGGTGGTGGCGGAGGTCGTCTCCAAGATGACCGGCATCCCGCTGACCCGCATGTCCACCGAGGACCAGGCCCGGCTGATGGGCATGGAGAACGAGCTCCACAAGAAGGTCATCGGCCAGGATGCGGCGGTCAAGAGCGTGGCGAAGGCGGTCCGCCGGAGCCGCTCCGGGCTCAAGGACCCGAAGCGGCCGATCGGCTCGTTCGTATTCGCCGGGCCGACGGGCGTGGGCAAGACGCTGCTCGCCAAGGCCCTCGCCCAGTTCATGTTCGGCGACGCCGAGGCGCTGATTCAGATCGACATGAGCGAATACATGGAGAAGCACAACGTCAGCCGGCTCATTGGAGCTCCGCCGGGCTACGTCGGCTTCGAGGAAGGCGGGCAGCTGACGGAAAAAATCCGCCGGCGGCCGTATGCAGTGGTGTTGCTCGACGAGATCGAGAAGGCCCACCCCGATGTGTTCAACATGCTGCTCCAAGTCATGGAGGAGGGACGGCTCACCGACTCGTTCGGCCGCAACGTCGACTTCCGCAACACGATCATCATCATGACGACGAACGCGGGGGCCGAGGCGATCAAGAACGAGTCGGCCTTCGGCTTCCAGAAGCCCGACAGCGACGCCTCCTACGACAGCATGAAGGGCCGCGTCAACGAGCGGATCGAGAAGGTCTTCCGGCCGGAGTTCTTGAACCGCCTCGACGACGTGATCGTGTTCCACCATCTCACGGTGGACGACCTGAAGAAGGTCATCGACATCGAGCTGGCCAAGGTCCGCGAGCGGCTCGGGGAGCGCGGTCTGAAGCTCGAGCTCACCGACGAGGCGAAGAAGTTCCTCATCAAGAAGGGCTCCGACACGGATTTCGGCGCCCGGCCGCTGCGGCGGGCCCTCGAGAACTACATCGAGGATCCGGTGAGCGAGGAACTGCTCAAGGGTGAGTTCGAGGGCAAGGACACGATCCAGGTGGACTGCGTCGAGGTCGCCGGCAAGAAGCAGCTCGCCTTCAAGGGCCTGGTGACCGCCGAACCCGTCGCGGCCGGCCCGGCCGAGGCCGCCCCCGAGGCCTGACCGATCGGCCGCGGGCGGCGGTCGGACCGCAGGGAGCACGCCTTGAACGAATACGTCGAACCCTTGGGCATGCGGGTCCTGATCCGCAAGGACGAGAGCCGCCACAAGACCCGGGGCGGCATCGTGCTCCCCGACCAGGCCGAGATTCCCACGATCACCGGCCGCGTCGTCGAGGTCAGCATCCAGGTCGAGCGGGACGCCGACTTTCCCATCGAGAAGTACGACAAGGTGCTGTTCCATCCCAAGAACTCGATCCCCGTGGACTTCGAGCAGGACAACCTGCTGTACGTCGTGCCGATCGAGGACGTGGTCGCCGTCTTCCGCCGTCACGACGAGACGCGGCCCCGCCGCCGCGGGCCGGCCGGGCCGAAGGCCGGTCCGTCGGAGCCCGAGGCCGGCTGACGACGCCTCTCCTCCGCCTCCCAGGCATCCCATGGCTCGATCCCGTTCACCGTCGGCATCCACCGGCACGCTCCGCATCGGCGACCAGTGGAACGCGATCACGATCATCGCCCACTCGCAGACGCACCCGCTCAAGGCGATCTGCGAACTGACCGAGAACGCGATCGACGCCGGTGGCCGCCGGATCCGCATCATCCGCCGCCGCCAGCGGGGCAGCGTGTTCCTGGAGGTCGAGGACGACGGCCGCGGTGTGGCCCCCGATGATCATGGCGATCCCGACTTCGAGCGGATCGCGACCCACCTCTGCGACTCGATGAAGCGGCACCTCGACCCCCGCGGCCGCAAGGGCGTGCATGGCGAGTTCGGCATCGGCCTGCTGTCGTTCTGGGCGTTGGGCGAGGAACTGCGGATGATCTCCGCCGCGTCGGGAGGCAAGCCCGGCGAGCTGCACCTGGTCCGCGGGGAGCGGCAGTACGCCATTCGGCCCGTCCGCGGCCGGATCGTGGCCGAGGGGACGCGGATCGTGGTCGGACCGCTCCTCGAATCGACCCGCAAGCTCGTCACCGGCGAAAAGATCGCCCGCTATCTCTCGGCCGAACTCCGCGATCGGATCCGCGCCACGGGCGCGCGGATCCACGTCGCCGACCGGGTGGCCCGCCGCGAGATCACGGTCACGCCCCGCGAGTTCACCGGCGAACGGCTCGACCTGCCCCGCCGCTACCCTACGCCGCTCGGTGACGTGCAGGTGGAGATCTACGTGCGGGCCGAGGGGGAAGCGGGCGACGGTGGCGTCGGCCTGTGCAAGGACGGCACCCGCGTGCTCAAGGAGATCACCGAGCTGCTTCCATTCCAGCATGCGCCGTGGACCGACCGGCGGCTCGAAGGGCTCGTCGACTTCGAGCCGCTCACGCTCGCCCCCGGCACCCGCAGCGGGGTGGTGCCCGACGCGGCCTTCGAGGCCCTGGTCGCGGCCGCCGCCGCGATCGAGGCCGACCTCGCCGCGGCCCTCGCGGCCCGCGAGCAGGCGGAAACCGAGCGGGCCAGCCGGCAGCTCCTCAAGCAGGTGCACAAGGCGTTCGCATCGGCGCTCGCGGAGCTCCCTGCCGAGGAGTACGTCTACTTCGACATCCCCAAGCCCGGCGGTGACGGGACCGGCATGCCCGGTGAGCCGCTGGCGACCGACGGCGCCAAAGCTCCGGGCGATGCCGGCCGCGAGCCGGCCGACCAGCCGCTGCTCTTCCCGCCCGAACCCGGGCCGTTGCACGCCGTGCGGATCACTCCTCGGCACCCCCGTCGCCCGCCAGGCGGCACGGCCCGGCTCACGGCTCGGGCCAGTGATGCAGCGGGCGTCCCGATCACCGCCGGAGTGTCGTATGCGTGGCAGCTCGGGTCCGGAGAGGCGGCCCTGACAGCCGACGGTCCGACCTGCACCGTCACGCAGAGCGAAGCGGGCGTCGCGACCGTGACGGTGACGGCCGTGCAGGGCGACACAACCGTGACCGACCAGGTCGAGGTCCGGTTCGCGGAGGGCGCCGGCGACGACGACGGGCCCTCCCAGCGTGGCCTGCCGTCCTACCGGCTGGAGGCCGAGCACGGCCAGCCCTGGCGGTCGCGGTACGACCAGCGGCACAACGAGATCGTGATCAACTCCGCGCACCGCGACTTTCTCGCCAGCCGCGTGTCGCCCGCCAAGCACCGCCGCTACATCGGCAAGCTCTACGCCAAGGAGGTGGTGCTCAGCAACTTCCCGCACGAGAGCCCCGCCCAGGCCCTCGAGCGGCTCGTCGAAATCACGCTCCGCACCGAAGACTCCCTCTGATACGGCCCGCCACTCATCATGTCGGAAACCAGGCCTTCCTGATTTTCCTGATCCCCGACCGATCAGCACCTCAGCAAAGCAGGAAGCAGCGAGCGACACTCCAGCGCAGCACCCCGGCCTACCCAATTCGCCTGACCTGCCGCGCCGGCGTCCAGGTCGCCCCGTTCCGCTCATGTCGCCCGACCGGCACGGCCGATACGACCGGCAGGGACCGCCGCGCAATTCCTGCGCCTGCGACCGTCCTGTTCGGACAGCACCCATGGCCACCGCCTCCTCCAGCGCCGCCCAGTCGTCGGGAGCCACCGGCTGGTTCGCCGACCAGGTCGCGAACCTCGGCGGGTTCGCGATGGCGAGCATCGCCGGCATTGGCGACGTCTGCCTGTTCGCCCTGCGGACGGTGGGCTGGATCTTCGCCCGCCGGCAACGCCGCGACGTGCTGATCCCGAACTTCTACCAGATCGGCGTCATGTCGCTGCCGGTGGTCGCCCTCACCGGGCTGTTCATCGGCATGGTGCTGGCGGTGCAGAGCTTCGCCCAGTTCAAGGCCCTGGGGCTGGAGACGCGGCTCGGCTCGGTGATCAACCTTTCGCTCGTCCGTGAGCTCGGGCCGGTGCTCGCGGCCACCATGCTCGCCGGCCGCGTCGGCAGCGCGATGGCGGCCGAGCTGGGCACGATGCGGGTCACCGAGCAGATCGACGCCCTGGAGAGCATGGGGGCCAATCCCATCTACTACCTCGTGGTGCCGAGGTTTCTCGGCTGCCTCGTGCTCATCCCTTCGCTGACCGTGATGGCCGACTTCATGGGCGTGCTCGGCGGCTACCTCTATTCGCACGTCCTCCTCGGCATCGACTACCACCACTACTGGGAGAACTCCCGGGAGTACGTCGACGCCTTCGACTTCCTGATGGGTATCTTCAAGAGCCTGTTCTTCGGCGCGGCCATCGCCCTGGTGAGCTGCCACCATGGGTTCCACTGCGACCACGGCGCCGAGGGCGTGGGCCGGGCCGCCACCAACGCCTTCGTCCATTCATTCGTGCTGATCCTCGTGCTCGACCTGTTCCTGGGAATCTGGCTGAACAACGTGCACGACTTCTTCCGTCCCGAGGGGCCGCGCCGCCTCCTCTGAAACGCGACCATGCCCGCCACCGCGACAACGCAAACCGCCGCCCCCGCCGCCGCCGACCCGCCGGTGCTGCGGATCGACGCGCTCGGCGTCCGCTTCGGCCGGCAGGAGGTGCTACGCGACATCGCACTCGACCTCGCCGCCGGGGAGACGCTGGTCATCCTCGGTGAGAGCGGCTGCGGCAAGACCGTGCTCCTCAAGGCGATGATCGGGCTCGTGCGGCCGACCGCGGGCGAGGTGCTGTTCGAGGGTCGGTCGCTCGCCCGGATGAGCGACCGCGAACTGGCCCACCTGCGGACCCGCTACGGCTTCGTGTTCCAGGGCGCGGCCCTCTTCGACAGCTACACGATCGCCGACAATATCGCCTTCCCGCTGCGGGAGCACACGCGGCTTCGCGAACCGCAGGTGGCCGAGATCGTGAAGACGCTCGTCGACGAGGTGGGCCTGCCCCGGAGCGTGCTTCCCAGGAAGCCGGTGCAGATCTCCGGGGGCATGCGGAAGCGGGCCGGCCTGGCCCGGGCCCTGGCCCTCGACCCCCAGCTGATCCTCTACGACGAGCCCACGACCGGCCTCGACCCGATCATGAGCGACGTCATCAACGAGCTGATCCTCAAGGCGCGGGCCCGGCCCCGGGTGTCGAGCGTCGTCGTCACACACGACCTGCACACCGCCCGCAAGGTGGCCGACCGGATCGTCATGCTCTATCCGCTCTTTCGCCTCAAGCCGGGCGAGCCGCAGATCGTGTTCGCGGGCACGCCGGCCGAGCTCGACGCCTGCCGCGACCCGCGGATTCGCCAGTTCGTCGAAGGCCGGGCCGGCGGCCGGCTCACCGAATTGCAGGAGGAGCAGGGCCTCGCCGCGAGGCCGGACGAGGAGGAAGACCAGTCATGAACGACCGTGTGATGCAGTTCCGGGTGGGTGTGGTGGTGCTGGCGACGGCGATCATCGCGGGCATCCTCGTCGTCCTGTTCGGTGACCTGCCGTCGCTGGTCCAGGCGACCTACCCACTGAAGCTGAGCTTCGCCGACGCCCGCGGCATCGCCACCGGCACGCCGGTCCGCAAGAACGGAATTCTCGTCGGCCGCGTGGCCCGCGTCGAACTCGACGAGCGCGGGGGCGTGAGCGTGCTGGCCGACATCGACTCCTACGTGCCGATCTACAAGGACGAGCAGCCACGGATCGCCAGCACCCTGCTCGGCGACGCGGAGATCCAGCTCGTGCCCGGCACGATCCGCCCACCCCGGCAGCGGATCGGCAAGGACGAGGTCCTCGTCGGCGCCGTGTCCCGGGACCCGTTCGAGGTGTTCGCCACGCTCGAGCCGAAGATGGGCTCCGCGCTCGACTCGCTGGCCGAGGCCAGCGCCGCGGTCACGAAGCTCTCCGCCAACCTCGACAGGCTGCTGCTCGGCGAGGACGACAAGTTCGAGAAGATGGTCCGGAAGACCGAATCGGCCCTCGACGCCTTCAGCCTTGCGATGGCCAATATCAACGACGTGATGGGCGACCCGAACGCGCGGGCGAAGCTGAAGGAAACGCTCAACGGGCTGCCGGACGTGATCGCCGACCTCCGCACCACCGTCAAGGGCATCGGCACGACCGTCGACACCGCCGACCGGAACCTGCGGAACCTCGAGGGCCTCACCAAGCCGCTCGGCGAGCGGGGCGAGGGCATGGTCGCCCAGGTCAACCAGACGATCGGCCGCCTCGACGAAGTGCTGCAGCAGGCGGCCTTCTTCACCAAGGCCCTCAACGAGTCGCAGGGCACGCTCGGCAAGCTCGTCCGCGACCCCAAGGTCTACGACGACCTCGCGCAGGCGGCCGCCAACGTCAACGGCCTGACCAAGGAACTGCGGCCGATCGTCAACGACGTCCGCGTGTTCGCCGACAAGATCGCCCGCCACCCCGAGCAGCTCGGCGTCCGCGGCGCCCTCGACCGCCGGCCGGGACTGAAATAGCGGTCGGCCAATTCACGCCTTTCAGGACGAAGGTTGCAAATACTCCCTCTCCCTCTGGGAGAGGGCTGGGGTGAGGGTGCAGGAAATCGGCGCACCACATCAGGCACCCTCACCCGGCCTGCGGCCGGCCTCTCCCAGAGGGAGAGGCGATATGAAACAGGCCCACGACTGCGCATACTCCCTCTCCCTCTGGGAGAGGGCTGGGGTGAGGGTGCAGGAAATCGGCGCACCCCATCAGGCACCCTCACCCGGCCTGCGGCCGGCCTCTCCCAGAGCTGACTTTTACCCGGAATCTGGACTGGACACAGCCACCTCCGCCTGCTTACGCTGCCTCC
>JBIJCJ010000115.1:0-11267 GCA_044344765.1 Pirellulales bacterium
GCGGAGCGGATCTGGGCGACGCCCGTAAACGCCAAGGATGAACTCAGCGCCCCGGCGGTCAATGACAAGTACGTCGTCGTCGGCAACCATGCGCCGAATACGAAAACAGGCGAAATGCAGATGCTGGACCTGAACACCGGCAAGGTGGTGGCGACCGCCCAAGGTCCGGCGCCGATCAACGAAGGCCACATCTTCATGGCCGAGAACCTGGTGTTTGTCAGTCCGGATGGTTCGCACGGCAACAGCACCTTGGCGGTCTATGGCGCAACCCCCGAGACGTTCAAACTCCTGGGCAGTTGGACACAGCCCCACCCCATGGCGACCTCCTACCACTGCAAGTGCATGGTGTTCCCGGTGGTGGAAGGCCGGATTTTCATGCGCGGCTTCGACGGCATCCACTGCTACGACCTGCGAAAGAAGGAGTGAATCGCTGCGGTCACCATCGTCATGCCGGTCACGGCATGGAAAGACAGGCGCGAGCCGAGGGAATGGGGAGCGGTTGCCGGTGAAGCGAAGCGTATTCCCTCAGCTCGGGCTTCGGGCTTCCCGGCAGCGGCGATACGCTGGCCGCATCGGCAACGGCGCCGCTTCTCTGGCGCCGAGAGGATCGGACACGACGTCACAGCATGCTGGCTGGGCCGGTGACGCTGCCTGCCAATCGCACTTCCGCATCCGGTGTCCGGTCGCTGCCCCGGATCGCATTGGCGCTTCGGCCTCAGTCGCGGCGGCTGCGGCGTTTGTGACCTCGGCCGCCACGTTCTTCACGGTGCCGTGCCGCCTTGCCACGGCGCGGTCTCGTCTGCCGCTTGGACGGCGGGGCCGCCCGCCGCCGTTCGCGGCCCCCTTCCGTGACGAGCCGGAAGTCGAGCTCGCGGCGGTCGAGATCGACCCGGGCCACGGCCACGCGGACGCGGTCGCCGAGGCGGAACGAGCGGCCGGGCCGGCGGCCGGAGAGCGTGTGCGACGCCTTGTCGTAGCGGTAGACGTCGTCGGGCAGGCTGTCGAGCGGCACCAGGCCCTCGGCGGGAATCGCCAGCCCCTGCACGAACAAACCAAACGGCTCGACGCCCGTGACCACTGCGTCCATCTCCTCGCCGATCCGCCCCTTGAGGAACAGCAGTAGCTTCAGCTTCACCAGCTCCCGCTCGGCGGCCTCGGCCCGGCGCTCGAGCTCGGAGCACTCGCCGCCGAGCTGCACCAGGCCCTCGCCCGGCGTGCGGCGGCCACGGGCGAGGTCGTCCAGCGCGCGGTGCACCTGGAGGTCGGGGTAGCGGCGGATCGGCGAGGTGAAGTGGCAGTAGCAGTCGCTGGCCAATGCGTAGTGGCCGTCGTCCTGCGGGCCGTAGGCGGCGCGGGTCAGGCTGCGGAGCACGGCATAGTGGACGGCGTGCTCCTCGGGCCGGCCGCGGGCCATGTCGAGGAGCCGCTGCAGCTCGAAGCGGCTCTCGAGCGTGTCCACCTCGAAGCCGAGCTCGGAGACGAACTCCGTCAGCTGGCGGAGCTTCCGCGGGTCGGGCTGCGGATGGATGCGGCGCAGGAACCCGGACCCGGCGGCGGCGAGTGCCCCGGCCACCGCCTCGTTGGCGGCGAGCATGAACTCCTCGATGATCCGGTGGCTTTCGGTGTTTTCCACGACGTGCGCCCCCGCCACGCGGCCGTCGCGGTCGAGGTCGATCTTCACTTCCGGCATGTGCAGTTCGAGCGAGCCGCGGGCCGTCCGTCGCGCCCGGAGCAGGCGGGCGAGGTCGCGCATCCGGCCGAGCAGGGAGCGGACTGCGGGCGTCATCTCGATCGCGGGCGTCTCCGGATCGGCGAGGAACACGTCCACCTCCTCGTAGGTGAACCGCCGCGCACTTCTGATCGCCGACCGCTCGACGGCCGCGTGCACCGGGATCCCCTCCGGCGTGAACTCGATCCAGCAGGTGCGGGCGTAGCGGACCTTTCCGGGCTGCAGGCTGGCGAGGTTGTTGGAGACGATCTCCGGGAGCATCGGGATCACGCGGTCGGGCAGGTAGACGCTCGTGCCCCGGTTCCGCGCCTCCTGGTCGAGCGGGGCGCCGTCGCGGACGAAGTGCGACACGTCGGCGATGTGCACGCCGAGCAGCCAGTGGCCGCGCTCCACCCGCTCGAGCGAAATCGCGTCGTCGAAGTCGCGGGCATCGACGGGGTCGATGGTCACCACCGTGCGGTCGGTGAGGTCGCGGCGGCCGGCGGGGACCGACTCGTCGAAGGCCGCGGCCTGCCGCCGGGCGTCGTCGACCGCGGCCTCGGGGAACGGTCCGGGCAGGCCGAACTCGGCGATCACGGTGGCCGTGTCCACGCCCACGTCGCCCGCCTTGCCGAGCACCTCGACGACGACTCCCTCACCGTCCCGCAGGGCCGTGGGAAACCGCACCATCTCCACGACGACCTTGTCGTCCTTCCGCAATCGCTTGGCGCCGGGATCGCCGACCGCCACCGGCCGCGCGAAGCCGGTGCCGTCGATCTGCACCCAGCCCTGGCCCGTGGCCTCGAAGTAGGAGCCGACGAACCGGGTGGTCCGCCGCTTGACGACCTCCACGATCTCGCCGGCCGGCCCGGGGCGGCGGACGTCGCGGGTCCGCGCGAGCTTCACGCGGACGGTGTCGCCGGTGGCGGCGTCGCCGGCGGCGGTGGCGGCGACGTGCACGTCCCGCGAGCGATCGCCCGCCGGCGCGTCGAGCGGGCGGACGAAGCCATAGCCGCCGGCGGCCCGCTTGAAGATGCCGATCACGCCCTCGTCGCGGTCGCGGGCCGACTTGGCACGGGGCCGTTGGCCGTCGTGACCGTCGCGGTTTCGCGGCATGGGGAAGGTTCCTGCGGGCGGTCAACGGTCGTCAACCGGTTGCAGCAGTGTACGGTGCCGCGAGGGGGCACCCAAAGTGCGGCGGCCGCCGCCAGGAAACCTATGGGTATCATGGACCGAGGTCACGGAGGCAAAGCGCATGGCTCGACACATGTGGAAGGTGATCCTGGCCGGGCTGGCGTTGGTGTTCGTCCTGCTGGCGCTGCAGGGGCCCGAGGAGCGGAAGCCCCCGGCGGCGGCCGATGCTCCGCCGCCGCCGGCACGGAAACTGGTCGGCAAGACGACGCAGAAGGTTCTCGACCTCGCCGCGGCCCGCGCCGCCGGGGGCGTGCTCGTGGACAACGCCTCCGAGCCGGAGGAGGGGGGGCTCGCCGCCTACGGCCAGGCCTACCGCCACAGCGTGGCCACGATCGGCGGCATCGCCGTCGAGCAGAAGCTCCGGCTCTACCGGGCTGAGCACGACGCTGTGCCGGCCACGCACGCCGAGTTCATGGCCAAGATCATCGCCCCCGGCACGCCCGACGAGGTGCGGCTGCCGGCGCTGCCCCACTACCAGGACTACGCATTCGACCCGGCGCGAAAGACGCTGGTCGTGGTCGAGTTTCCGGCGCGGAAGGCCGCCCAGTAGGGCGGTGTCCTCAAGCAGGCGATCGGCAAACTCTGTAGCGGCGGTCTCTGACCGCCGGGAATCATGTCGGAAGTGCCCCGCATTCGACGGTCTGAGACCGCCGCTCCAAAGACAAGGCAGGCACGACGGTCGGAGACCGCCGCTCCAGGGGGCGGAATCGGCCCGTCACCCGCGGCCGCGGAAGAACTTGCGGCCCTGGCTCTGCTGGAACTGCGTCCAGCCGTCCTGGGCGGTGGCCTCGGTCTGCAAGAGCTGGATCGTGCCGGCCATCTTGGCGTCGAGGATGTCGAGGTGGTGCAGGGCCAGGGCCTCGAGCGTCATCGGCAGCTTCGGCGAGCCGAACTCGTACTGCCCGTGGTGGCTGGCGATCATGTGCTTGACGCGGACGGCGGCCTCCGGGTCGAAGGGCTGCCCGGTGCGGGCCTCGACCGCCCTGATCTTCGCGTCCACGAGCTCCAGCCCAAGGAGCACGTGGCCCAGGAGCTGGCCCTCGTCGGTGTAGGAAAATCCCTGCACGCTCTCCAGTTCGCGGGTCTTTCCGATGTCGTGCACGAGCACGCCCACGAGCAGCAGGTCGCGGTCGAGCGCGGGGTAGAGCGGGGCCACGCGGTCGGCCAGCCGCAGCAGGTTGACGACGTGGTCGAGGAGGCCGCCGGCGTAGGCGTGGTGGTGCTTGACGCCCGCGGGCGTGCGGGCGAAGGCCTGCATCAGGGCCTTGTCGGCGAGGATCTCGGCGACGAGGGCCGCGAGCGGCGCGGAGCGGATCGTGCCCAGGATCGTCGCCAGTTCGGCCTCCAGCCGGACGAGGTCGTTCGCCGAGAGCACCTGGAACTCGCGGTCGTCGATCGTCCGCGGGTCGGCCCGCTCGATCGCCGTGATGATGATCTGCAGGGCCCCCGAGTAGAGCTGCGTGTTGCCCTCGACGCGGACGTAGTCGCCGTCCTCGAAGGCGTTGAAGTCGTCGTCCGACGCGTTCCAGAGCCGGCCCGTGATCCGGCCGCTCCGGTCGGCCAGTTCCACCTGCAGATAGAGCTGGCCGTTGCGGTTGGGCCGGAGCTGTTTGTGGGTGGCGAGGAAGGTCTGGTCGATCTGGGCCTGGGGCGGGAGTTCGGTGATCAGGCGGCGTGGCATCGCGTCGAGTCTACGCCCCGTTTCCCAGCCGTCACAAGCAGCGACTACAATCCCGGCCCATTTCCTTTCAGCACAGCGCACGGAGCGACCCGCCCATGGCCCAGACCGCCATCAGCCCGACCAGGGCCCAGGACTATCCCGAGTGGTACCAGCAGGTCGTGCGGGCCGCCGACCTCGCCGAGCAGTCGCCCGTCCGCGGCTGCATGGTGATCAAGCCCCACGGCTACGCCGTCTGGGAGCGGATGCAGGCGATCCTCGACCGGATGTTCAAGGAGACAGGCCACCAGAATGCCTACTTCCCGCTCTTCATCCCGCTCTCCTACCTCGAGCAGGAGGCGAAGCACGTCGAGGGTTTCGCCAAGGAGTGCGCCGTCGTCACGCACCACCGGCTCGAGCTCGGGCCCGACGGGAAGCTGATCCCCACGGGCAAGCTCGAGGAGCCGCTCGTCGTCCGGCCCACGAGCGAGACGATCATCGGCGCCACCTACGCCAAGTGGATCCAGTCGTGGCGCGACCTGCCCGTGCTCATCAACCAGTGGGCCAACGTCGTCCGCTGGGAGATGCGGCCGCGGCTCTTCCTGCGGACGGCCGAGTTTCTCTGGCAGGAGGGGCACACCGCCCACGCCACCCGCGAGGAGGCGGTGGAGGAGACGCTCCGCATGCTCGACGTCTACGCCACCTTCGCCGAGCGGGATCTCGCCATGCCGGTGATCAAGGGGCCGAAGCCGGCCGCCGAGCGGTTCCCGGGCGCGGTGGACACCTACTCGATCGAGGCCATGATGCAGGACGGCAAGGCCCTGCAGGCCGGCACGTCGCACTTCCTCGGCCAGAACTTCGCCAAGGCCCAGAACATCAAGTTCGCCGGCACGACCGGCGCCGAGGAGTTCTGCTGGACGACCTCGTGGGGCGTGTCCACGCGGCTCGTCGGGGCCGTGATCATGACCCACTCCGACGACGACGGCCTCGTGCTGCCACCGCGGATCGCCCCGCACCATGTCGTCCTCCTGCCGATCCACCGCACCGACGAGGAGCGGGCGGAGGTCATGGAGGCCTGTCACAAGCTTCAGGCGGCGCTCGCCGCCGAGCGGTACGCCGACGAGCCGATCCGCGTGAAGATCGACGCCCGCGACATCCGCGGTGGCGACAAAGTCTGGCAGCACGTCAAGCAGGGCGTGCCCATCCGCGTGGAGATCGGGCCGCGCGACCTCGCGGCCGGTGCCGTGAGCGTGACCCGCCGCGACCGCGGGCCGAAGGACCGCGCGGCGGTGCCGCTGGCCGAGTTTCCGGCGCGGGCGGCCGGGCTGCTCGCCGAGATCCAGGCCGGGCTCTTCACGCGGGCGCAGGCGTTTCGGGCCGAACGATCCGTTCGCCTCCGCTCGGTGGCGGAGGTCCAGGAGTTCTTCGGGGCGGGGGAGGGGGCGACAGGCAAGGGGGGCTTTGCCCATGTCCACGTGGCCGACGACCCGGCCGTGGCGGCGGCCTTCGATCCCCTCAAGGTCACGGTCCGCTGCATCCCCATGGACGGGCCTGACGAGCCGGGAACGTGCGTGGTCACGGGCCAGCCCGTGCCGCGGCCGAGCGTGCTCGCCCGGTCGTATTGAACAGCCGCCGGCCGGAACCGTGTAACCTGGGGACGGGGGACGGTGTCATCCCCTGTAGATTCCGGATTCCCGGGGTCGTGAGCCACAATCCGTCCGGAGAGTCCGTCATGCCGCGTCTCGCCCCCTCGCCCTCCCGCGTCGCCATCGTGGCGGCCGCCATGTTCGCCGCTGCTGCGGCCCCGCTCGCCGCGGCGCCGCTCGACCTCGGGGCGGTATCGGCCGATGCGAAGTGGCTCATGCACTTCGACATGGATGCGGCCCGGGAATCGGTCGTCGTGCAGCGGGCCTGGGAGCGGATGCTGAAGATGCACCCGCACGCCGGCGGGATGATGGACATGGTGACGCGGATGACCGGCATGGATCCGCGCAAGGATCTCCGCGACGCCACCGCCTACGGACTCGACACCGAAAAACGCAACGGGGTGCTGATCGTGCGGGCCAAGGCGAACCGCGAGTTTCTCACCCGGATGGTCGAAAAGGCGGCCGACCACAAGACGATCAAACATGGCGACCACACGCTCCACGCCTGGACGCACAAGCGCGGCCGCCACTCGGGGCCGATGGTCGGCGCCTTCCACAAGGACGACGTGATGGTCTTCGCGCGGACGGAGGCCGCCGTGGCCAGCGGCCTCGACGTGCTCGACGGCCGCAAAGCCGCCGTGAACGGCGACGCGCCGCTCGCCGGCCGGGTGCGGCCCGGCTCGATCGTGGTGGCTCGGGCGACGGCCGTCGATCCCGACACCAAGTGCCCGGTGCTGAAGCAGGGCAAGGCGTTCCGCGTGGCCCTCGGCGAGCACGACGGGAAGTCGTTCTACCGGGCGCGGCTGGAGATGGCGTCGTCCGCCGCGGCCGATGACGTCGTGGACGTCGTCAAGGGATTCACGGCTCTCGCCAGCCTCCGCTGGGGCGGCGAGGCCGAGACCATGAAACTCGTGGATGGCGTCAAGACCGTCGTCACGGGCGACACCTGCACGATCTCGTGGGACGCGGATGCGGAGCAGGTGTGGAAGGTCGTGGAGCGGGCCGCGGACGGCTGGGAGAAGCGGCACCGCGGCCGGCGCGGCGACGGCGGCCGCTGGGGCGGCTCCAAGGGTGAGTGCCCCATGATGAAGGGAAACAAGGCCGAGGCGGAAAAGCCGCTGCGTGAGGACGAGTTTTGAGTTTCCGTGGACAAAGCCCTCCATGGCCTTTGTCCACTTGATCGACCCAGGCGACGCCAAGCGTTTCCTGGGTCGATGGCCGCCGCATCCTGCGGCGCACGTGCTGCCCGCTGGGAACGCGGTTTGAAGGGGACGCGATGGGCGACGCGGCGACGGACGATGCGGAGTTGGCGATGCGGGCCCGGGCAGGCTGCGTCGAGAGTTTCGCGGTCCTCGCAGCGCGGCATCAGGTGGCGATCGTGCACTACGTCGGCTGGATGCTGGGCCGCGGCGGCCGGGCGCGGTGCGACGCCGAAGACGTGGCCCAGCAAACCTTCCTGCGCGCCTTTCGGGATCTCGAGGCCTACCGCGGCGACGGCCCATTCGCCGCCTGGCTGTTCGCCATCGCCCGCCGCACCTGCCTCAATCACCTGCGAAGCGAGCGGCGCCGCGCCGCGCGGCTGGCGGCCCTTCGTCCCGCGGACGTCGATCCTGCGGCCGGGCCGGACGAAGTCGCGGCTGCGGCGGAAGGCCGTCGGCTGCTCTGGGGGCTGGCACGCCGTACGCTGCCGGAGAGGCAGTTCACGGCGCTGTGGCTGCATTACGTCGAAGCGCTGCCGGTGGCCGGCATCGCCACGGTGCTCGAGCGGTCGCCGGCCGCGGTCAAGCTCCTCTTGCTCCGCGGTCGGCGGCGGCTGGAGCCGGTGCTCGCGGAGTTCGCGGCGGCATCACTCGCACCGTCCTGTCTTCGGGAGATGAAGCATGAACCTTGATCGGCATCACGAGGTCGCGGATGGGAGCGAACTCGACCGGCAGCTCCGTCGTGAGGCGGCCCGGGGGCGGCCGGCGTTCTCGGCGGCCCTGCAGGCTCGGATCGTGGAGGCGGTTGCGAGTGGAGGCGGCCGCCGGCGGCGCCGCGCCGTGCCGTGGCCCGTCGCCATCGCCGGCTGTGCGATCATCGGCGTCGGGGGCGGGCTGTGGCTGTCGGGCCGGATGGCGCCGATGCCCTCGGTTCGGTCGGCGCCGGCCGTGGCCGCTGCCGCCGTCGAGCCGGCGTCGATCGATCAACTCCCGCTGCTCGACGAGCTGGGTGCGGAGTTGCTGGCGGGCACGGCCACGATCGCCGCCGAAGCCGTCGGCCTGCCGCGTTGGAGCGACCTGGTCGACGCAGGCACGGCCTTCGCGGCCTGGGGAGACGACCGGCCAGGAGCGGTCACGCCGTGAGGCGGATCTCCCGACCGCCGGCCACGGTCTTGGGCTGCGAACCATCCCCGCCACACCCAGTTCGCTGCGCCGCTACACTAGCGGCGGGCTGACCATGATCCCGTCTGGGCGGCCGGGAACGCCATGTCGATGCACCTGCGAACCCCTTCCCCCTTGGCCGTCGCCGTCTTCGCGTTGGTCGTCGGCATGGGCCTCGGCGCCGGATCGGCGCTGATCCGCTCGGCGGCGACGCCATGGCAGGTCGGCGACTTCCGGCCCGGCGCCGCCGTGGACGATGCGGTCGGCCCGCGGGCTGAGACAGCCGAGACCGCATACGCGTTCGGCACGATCGGCTCCGGCGAGAGCGGCAGTCACGAGTTCACGATCCGCAACGCCGGCCGCGAACCGCTCACGCTCACCAAGGGCGCGACGAGCTGCAGCTGCACGATCAGCGACTTCGAGCGGTCGGAAGGCGGCGATCCCGACGGCGCCATGCACGTGCCGCCCGGAGGGAGCACGAGGGTCAAGGTGCAGTGGAAGGGGAAGGGAGGCGGCGGCCCGTTTCGGCAGCAGGCCACGATCTTCACCAACGACCCGCGGCGGCCCGAGATCGTGTTCGTCGTCGAGGGCAGGGTGGTGCCGGCCTGGAAGGCGGTGCCCGAGGCGGTCGTCTTCTCACGGCTGTCGGCCACGACGGGCGACCGGGCGGGAGTGCGGATCTACACCTTCGGCCGCGAGCCGCCGTCCGCCGTCGAGGCCACGATCGATCACCCCCAGGCAGCCCAGTTTTTCTCCCTTGCCGCAGCGGCCATGGATGCGGCGGAGTTGGCCGCCGAGCCGGGGGCGACCGGGGGACTGGTGCTGACGATCGAGGTCAAGCCAGGGCTGCCGCTGGGGCCGTTGCGGCACACGATCAGCCTCTCCTTCCGCATGCCTGAAGCGGTGACGGCGGAACTGCCGTTCGAGGCCGTGGTGGCCGGTGATCTTGCGTTGGCCGGGGCGGCGTGGGATTCCTCCCGGCAGATCCTGTCGCTGGGGACGGTCTCCGGCAGGCAGGGTCTGCGCACGCAACTGTTCCTGACCGCCAAGGGGCCGCATCGTGACGCGGTCCGGCCGATCGTGCGCGAGGTCGTCCCCGACAGCCTGCAGGTGCAGATTGAAGAGAGCAAGCCCGTCGGCACGGGCGGCGTCGTGCGGACGCCGCTCACGATCGTCGTCCCGCCCGGCAGCCCGCCCGCGAACAACCTCTGCTCCGAGCAGGCCCCGCCGGGCCGAATCGTGCTCGACACCGGGCACCCCGACACCCCCACCCTCACGATCCCCGTCTGCATCGCGATCGGCCCCTGAACGCACCATGCACACCCACCTTTCTTTCGCCATTCCGCTCGCCGTCTGCGGATCGTTGGTCGTCGCGGCCGCCGGCCTGGCTGCGGCTCCCGATCGCGGTGCCGGTGTCGATCCGGCGGTGGTCGAGAAGTTTCGCGGTCGCAACGGCGCCGTGTTCACCGACTGGGACAAGCCGGCGGCCGTGGTCGTGGTGACCGGCGAACTCGACGGCTACATCGAGCCCTGTGGCTGCACCGGCAAGGAAAATCAGAAGGGCGGCTTGAGCCGGCGGCGGAACTTTTTGCAGGCCATCAAGGCGGCCGGCTGGCCGCTGGTGGCGGTGGACCTCGGCGGCCAGGTGAAGCGGTTCGGCCGGCAGTCAGAGGCGAAGTTCCAGTCGATCGCCGACGGCCTGCGGGCCATGGAATACGCCGCCGTCGGCTTCGGCGCCGGCGACCTGCGGCTGCCGGCCGAGGAGCTCGTGGCGGCCGTGGCCGCCGTGGGCGACGTGCCGACGCCGTTCCTTTCGGCGAACGTGGGGCTGTTCGGCATCGACGCCGGCATCACGCCGCGGTTTCGGGTCGTGGAGGCGGGCGGGATGCGGATCGGCATCACCAGCGTGATCGGCGACAAGGCGGCCGCCCAGATTCGCAACGACAACGTCGAGGTGCTGCCCGCGTCCCAGGCCCTGGCGGACGTGGCCGCGACACTCGCCCAGCAGCGGTGCACCCACCAGATCCTCCTCTCCGCCGCCACGCCCGAGGAGACCAAAGCCCTGGCGGCGAAGCACCCGCAGTTCGACATCGTGGTCACCGCGGGCGGCGCCGACGAACCGCCGCTGGAGCTGCCCGCCTTGCCCGGGGGCGGCCGCCTGGTGGAGCTCGGCCACAAGGGCATGTTCGCGGTGGCGATCGGGTTCTTTCCGGACGGCAAGCCGACGCGGCGCTCGCAGCGTGTGCCGCTCGACGCCCGCTGGGGCGAGGCCGACGACATGATCAAGCTCCTCGGGGCCTACCAGAACAAGCTGGAGACGCTCGGCCTGAAAGGCCTGGGCATCGTGCCGATTCGCCATCCCACCGGCCGGCGGTTCGCGGGCAGCGAGGCGTGTGCGGCCTGCCACAAGGAAGCCTACGCGGTGTGGAAGGACTCCGGGCACGCCAAGGCCTTGACCACGCTCGAGGAGCAGAAGCCGCGGCGCGACGGCGATCCGGAGTGCCTGTCGTGCCACGTCGTCGGCTGGGCGCCGCAGCGGTTCGAGCCCTTCGAGGGGGGCTTCGCCGGCATGGCCACGACGCCGCACCTGGCCCACCAGGGCTGCGAGAACTGCCACGGCCCGGCCGCGGCCCACACGGCCGTCGAGCGCGGCGACGTCCGGGCCAGCGAGGTCGAGCGCGACCGGCTCCGCCAGGAGCTGG
>JBIJCJ010000122.1:0-10890 GCA_044344765.1 Pirellulales bacterium
GACCGTGTTGCCTTCCACGACCACGGCGGGCGGATCGCCCTTCTGCAACGTCATCACCGCCCATGGCATGGCCGGGTCCGACGTGTCGACCGTCGTCTTGGTCGCGAAACCATCCAGACCGGTCACGTCGTTCACGTCCTGCGGCAGGGTCAGCCTCTTGATGTCCATCTTGGAGTCGACCCGATAACCGACCTGCGGACCGACCTGCGCCACCAAGAGCGGCGCTCCCGACGCGCCGCTGTAGTCCACCGCCAGGCTCGTCGGCTTCTTCGGCAACGCCGCCAGCGGTCCGCTCTTCTTCGGGTCGAGTCCGTGGTCCAGGACCACGCCGCTGACCACGCCGGAGCCGTCCGTGCCGAGTTTCGAGGATGTGATCCTGCTCGAATGAAACATGCCGGGAAACGTGTACTTCAGCCCCTTGCCGGCCACCATGATCGAACCGCCCTGGGCCATGCGGCGGCCCGCCTGCGGGCTGCTGCCGAGCAGCGCGGTGACCACGATGTTGCCCGAGTCTGCCCAGCCGTTGCGAAACACGCAGTAGCCGGGACCATCCTCCACCATGGCCAGCGGGAACACCTCCGCCGGGTTTTTTTCCGCCACGTCCACCGGCCAGTTCGCCAGCGCGTACGCGGCCCGATGCGGATACGGCTCGTCGGCCCCGTACGTCTGTTCGCCCGGTTCGATGATGTGGTTGTACAGCCAGAGCACGGCCGGGACGTGTTCCTGCGGGCAGATGCCGAAGCCTTGCGCGAAGTCTCCGGCGCTCGACGCCCCTGTGCGGTCGAACTCCCGGGCATACATCCCGCGGGAGTTGTAGGTATATGCCCCCGCCGATGACTGGCCGGCCGGGTGATCCACGAACTCATAAACCCACTTCGTCAGCAGCCATGGGGCGTTGGAGCTGCTCGACACGAGGTCGCGTCCCATGGCGACGCGGTACGCCTGGATGAACGGCACCAGCCCGGTGTTGGAGGACAGCCGGCCGCAATGATGCCCCTCGTAGTAATAGCCCCGGCTGCCGTACCCTTCGGCGATCTCGCGGCAGGCGTTGTCGATGACCTTCCCGAGCAGGTCCTCGATCCGTCGCGCGTCCACCCCGGCATCCCCGCGCAACGCCAGCAACGCGATGCCCGCTCCGCCCGTATGCGCGCCCCAGTGATTGCAGCCCGGACAATGCCGCGGACTGTTCGCGATCTCCTCCAGGTACTTGTTCGCGACGATTCCCCGGGCGATCTTCTCCCGGGTCGCCGTATCCCAGCCGTCGTAGGCCATGTCGTAGGCCAGTGCCACCGCCGACAAACACGGCCCCGCCCGCAACTGCCCGTTGCCCGGCCACGTGTACCGTCCGTCGGGATTGGCCTTGCCCGCGATGGTCTGCTCGGCGGCTTCCCGCGCCCTGTCCGCCCATGCCTGGTCGCCCGTAACCTGATAAAGAAACGCATGGCCGGCCGCGTGCCACGTCGTGAACGGCGCCTCCACTTGGCTCTTCGCCCGCTCGATGATCGTCCTGCCGGCCGGCGTCGTCGCCCGTTTCCGGAGCGCCGCCACATCGTCCTTCCTGAAGATCAGCCGCGGATGCTCGCCCGCCGCGACCGGCTTCCAGTTCCGCACCGGTACCGACCAATCCTGCGCGACCGCTGCCGGGGCAACCGTGCCGGCTCCGTCATCCGCCTTGCCCGGGGCGAAGGACAGCGCGGCGATCGCGATTGCCGACAGCAACGCGACGGAGATTCGTCGGCTCATACTGACTCCCTCTGTGCTACGCTGCGGATGCCGCCGCGGGACTCCGCCGCAGGCCTCAATTGCCGACCGGCTCGAGCTTGAAGGTCAGCGTGGTTTCTTCCCCGCCGCGCTCGATCACGACCGACAGTGATTCGGTGTGCGGATACATGGCCATCAGGAGGTAGAGCTGAGCGGCCATCTGGATCGGCTCGCCCTGGCAGCGGAGGATCTTGTCGCCCACCTTGAAGCCGGCCCGCTCGCCATCGCTGCCCGCCATGATTTTGCGGATGGTCGGGGGCACGGAAGTGAGCTGGGCGGCCCGGCCAGGGTTCTCCCACTCCAGGCCGTCCAGGCGGCCGTGCCGCACCTCGCCGCCCCGGGCGGCCTTCAGCAGCGGCAGCCAGCGTTTGACCCGGTTGACCGGGATCGCGAACCCCAGCCCGGTGTTGGACCGCAGGCCCATCCGGGTTTGCATCTGGCCGTTGATGCCGATCAGTTCGCCGCGGGCGTTGATCAGCGGTCCGCCCGAGTTGCCGGGATTGATCGACGCGTCGGTTACCAGCCCGTCGGCATAGTTGCCGCTCAATCGGTTCTTGGCGGAAATCACCCCGGTGGAGATGGTGGGCTGCTGGTCGAGGAGGCCCAGCGCCAGCGGATTGCCGATCGCCATGCAGAACTCGCCGGCCTGCAGGGCGTCGGAATCACCCAGCGGCAGGAACGGCAGGTCCTTGCCCCCCTCGAGCTGCAACAGTGCCAGATCGCCGAACGCGTGAAACCCGAGCACGTTGGCTTTGAACGAGCGGCCGTCGCCCAGGCGGACGTTGAACGAGCGTTGCTTGCCGATGACGTGGCTGTTGGTCAGCGCCAGGCCGTCGGCGGAGATCAACACGCCGCTGCCGCCCGAGATGAAGACGAACGCCGGCACGGTGGCCGTCACCAGTTGGGCGACCGCCCCGCCGTTCAGCGCCGGCGGGTTGGCATGCGCGGCGACCAGGCCGGCCAGGGCCAGCAAACCGCCGAGCCCGATCGCGCGGAAGCGTCGTGGGAGTGCCTTCATTTGGGTTCGCCGAGGGTGACCTCGAACTTCAATTCGCTGTCGTGGGTCTGGACCTTGTGGCCGGAGAACTGCTGCTTGTCCTCGAGCGATTCAATGAGCTTGCGCAGATCCCGCTCGTTGCGGACCGGCACGCCGTTGATCTCGACGTAGGATGGCGGGGCCTTGCGGGCCACGGTGATGGCGAGCATGTCGCCCACCTTGTGCCGTGCGACGATCTCCAGCAGCGCCTTCCAGTTGGCCACCGATTGGCCGTCGATCTGCAGCACCTTGTCGCCGGCGGCAAGACCGGCCTTGGCCGCGGGCGAGCCGGCGGCCACGCCATGCACGATGACCTCGTCCTTATTGACCGTCTCGATGTCCGGACGCGGGGTGATGCCCAGGTACGGCTCCCCGGCCACGACCACGTCCTTCCCGCGCATCAGGTCGGGCAAGGTTTCCAGAATCCGGCCGACGGGCGCGGCGAACCCGACACCGGAGTTCGGCGCGATTTGCCAGAATGTCAGGCTCGGCTCGTTCGCCGAAAGGCCCATGGGCAGCAGCCGCCCCGTGGTCAGCCCGCTGGCTTTCGGGAAGGCCGGCCCCCGGAGCATCGACTCGAGCTGCTCCCCGGCACGCAACGGCTCGAGGACCAGGCCGAGGATCTTGCCCTCGGCGTTGAGGATCAGCCCGCCGGAATTGCCGTAGTTGGCAAGCGCCGTGAACTGGAACCGCCGGCCCTGGTCGCGGCGGGCCGCACTGATCATCCCCTCGTTCAACGTGAAGCGGCCGGGCTGGCCGGGCACGATCCCCATGGCTCCCACGGTTTCGCCCAGGACCGGATCGGCCCGGCCCGCCGCCAGGTCCAGGTAGGGCAGGTCCTGTTCCTCGATCTTGAGCAGCGCGATGCCGAGTTTCGGGTTTCGCGCCACGATCTTGGCGGCGCAGGTCTTGCCGCCGGCCAGGGTGGCCTGGATCGATTGGACCGGGTTTTCCAGCACCTCGTATTCGGAGCGGTTGAACTGGAGCATCTGGGCGAGATTGCCCTCGTAACGCCGGGCTTTGGTGTCACCCTTGCGCGGCTTGAAGACGGTGTCGCTCATGACGTTGAAGGCGCTGGTCAGGATGTGGCCGTCGGCCGAGATCAGCACGCCCGTGACCGGTGCGGCGGGGCGACGAACCATGCGATTGGCGTTGATCGTGGCCTCGGCGGCCGCCACGTCGTTGATCACGGCGACCTGCGCCGCCGGGGCCAGGTCTTCCCAGTTGTCGATCGTCCGGCGGTAGCGAGGCCAGGTCAGCGGGGTCAGGTGTTCGGCGGGAAACGTGCGTTCGACCGTGAGCGCCACGAGCCGATCGGCCAGTGAGCGGGCCCGGGCCACCAGCGGCCGGTCTCTGTCCGCCGAGGGCAGCAGCGGCTCCTCGCTCACCCGTACCACGCCCGCGCGGAAGCTCTTCAGGCCCTCGAGCAACCGGGCCATCGGCACCGCGGTCCCCTGCCAGCGGCTCTCGGAAAAACTCAGCGAGAGCAGGCCGACGATCTGGCCGCGGTCATTGATCAGCGGGCCGCCGTCCTGGCCGGGATTGATCGCGGCCGTGGTTTCGATGGCCAGGCCGGCATAGCTGCTCTGGTTGTCGGCGCTCTGCACGTCGTAGACGCCGCTGACCGTTCCCCGACTGAACGACGCCTCGCCGCTGAGCCGGATCAGGTGCTCCGCGTTGCCCAGCGAATACGCGGGCTCACCCACGGCGGGAATCTTGCGGGCCACGGGCAGGTGGGGGAGGTTCTGCGCCTCGACCTTCAAGAGCACGCATTCGAGGGCTTCGTCGATCTCGATCACCCGGGCTTTCAAGACCCGGTAATCGCGGAAGTGAACGTACAACTCCTCGATCCCTGCCGGCACCGTGGTGGTCGAGGTGAGGATGAATCCGTCGGGGGAGACGACGGCCCCGGTGCCCCAGTACGACTCGAAGGCATCGCGGGCGCAATAGACGCCCACCACCGCGTCTTGGCAGGTCGCCGCGATCTGTCGGGCGACCTTGTCATCGGCCACTTTTTCCTTGGCCAACGTGTCCTGGGGGGCAGTCTCCTGTGCCGCCAGGCTGGCCGGGGGCCAGCCGATGATCAACACGGCCAGCACGTTCAGCCACCGTCGATGTTTCATGTGCCACGGCATCATGCCGGGAAGGATAGATCGGCCAACGGTGCTTCGGCAAGCGTTTTCAGCATGTGGTCGAACGCGGTCCCCGGCTGCCCGATGACTCCCGCGAGGCCTGGACGGCTTTGGTCGGCCTCGCGACTCGGGCGGTGGCCTGGAGGAGCCCGGCCGCTGACGGGCCTATTTTCCGGAGGGCAGTCCTGTACCCGTGACGTTGGCAACCGCCAGCGGCCCATCGAGCTGCACCGACTCGATCACGACTCCCCGGGCGTTTTCGATCATCCCGGGCGGGCTGCCGGTCAACGTGATGTTCTTGAGCACGATTCCCTCGATGGGCCGCTCGGGCATGCCCACCATATTGATGGCCGCCTTGTTGCCCACGCCCGTGACGTTCGCGAACGAAAAGTTCTTCAGCACGGGGATGCCCTCCGGGCCGGGGATGGCGTCCAGGCCCGGCGTCCATTTGTATTGGGTGTCGATCAGCAGGGCGGCCTTGTTGTCGTTGGCGACACAGTCGCTGACATGCACGTCTTCGACGTAGCCGCCGCGGCCGCGGCGGGTCTTGATGCGGACCGCGGCCCAGCAGCCCGACATCTTGCACCGTCGGATGGTCACGTTGCGGACGCCGCCCGACATCTCGCTGCCCAGGGAGACGGCCCCGTGGCCCCGCTCCATCACGCAGTCCTCGATGAGGATGTTCTCGCAGGGGCGGCCGACCCTCACGCCTTCGGCGTTGACGCCGCTCTTGATGGCGATGCAATCGTCGCCGGTGTCGAAGAAGCACTTGCGGATGACGATGTTGCGTGAGGAGTCCGGGTCGATGCCGTCGGTGTTCTGGCCGTCGGTGGTGAAGCGGCAGTTCTCCACGACGATGCCGTCGCTGTAGAGCAGGTGGAGCGTCCAGCGCCGTTTGCAGGTGAACGTGATGCCGTCGAACCGCACGTCTTTGCAATCCTTGACCAGGGTGCAGCGCTCGCCGCCCGACAGCGTTCCGGCGCCGACGATCGCTGCGTCGCGGCACTCCTCCATGACCACCAGCGGCGCCGGGTAGCTGGCCGCGCCCCCTTCCCAGCGGCTGGCTATCGGCGGGAAGAGCGCGGCGTCGGCGGAGGCCAGCAGTACCGCATCCTTCTCCAAACGCAGCGTCACATGCGACTTCATCCGCACCGCGCCGGAGAGGTAGGTGCCAGGCGGGAGCAGGACGGTGCCGCCACCGGCGGCTGCCGCGGCGTCGATCGCCCGCTGCACGATCGGGCCGTCGAGCGTCATGCCGTCGCCGGCCGCCCCCATCCCGCGGACGTCATAGGTCGTCGTCGGCGGTGCCGCCGCCACGAACGCGGCTGCGAAGGTGAACGCGACCGCGGCGACCGACGTCAGAATCCGATGCATGGCATGCTCCGTTCGCGTCCCGGCAGGGAATGAGATGAGACGCGTCGGATGGTAGCTTCCGGGCGGGGGGCGGGCCAAACGCCGCCCGGTTGCCGCGCACGAACCGCCCGGCCGCCGCCGCGGCAAAAAGCCGCAGCGCGCCCGTGACGCCGACCGTTCGGTCCATTACGATGCCGCATGCGGACGTCGCGGGCGTGCGTCTTCGCAGCGGGCGGCAAGAAGGTCCGATGCGCAGCTTCTCCGCCGGAACATAGGCCGACTGCATCATGAGCGACGCGACCGAGCCCGGCAGTTACTTCGTCGCCAACTACCCGCCGTTCGCGCGGTGGAATGCCGCTGCCGTGCCTGCGGTGCACGCCGCCTTCGACGCCCCGGCCACGGCGGCTCCGCTCGGTCTCTACCTGCACGTGCCCTTCTGCCGGAAGCGGTGCAAGTTCTGCTACTTCCGCGTCTACACCGACGTGGCCGCGGCCGACGTGGAGCGGTACTCGCAGGCCCTGGCCCGCGAGGCGGCGATCGTGGCCGGCCGCCGCGCGATCGCCGGCCGGCCGCTGAAATACGTCTACTTCGGCGGTGGCACGCCGTCGTTCCTCTCCGTCAAGCAGTTGGAGCGGCTCGTGGCGGGGCTGCACGCGAGTTTCGGCTGGGACCATGCCGAGGAGGTGACGTTCGAATGCGAGCCGGGCACGCTCTCGGAGCCCAAGGTGCGGGCCCTCGCGGCGTTGGGCATGACCCGGATTTCGCTCGGGGTCGAGAACTTCGACGATCGGATCCTCGAGGCCAACGGCCGGGCTCACCTCTCCGCGGAGATCCTCCGGGCCTGGGACTGGATTCAGGCGGCCGGATTCCCGAGCACCAACGTCGATCTGATCGCCGGCATGGTCGGCGAGACGTTCGAGTCGTGGCAGGCGACGGTCGAGAAGACGCTCGCCCTCGGCGCCGACAGTGTGACGATCTACCAGATGGAACTCCCGTTCAACACCGTGTTCGTCAAGGACGCCAAGGATGGCGGTGGCACGGTGCCCGTCGCCGACTGGCCCACGAAGCGGGCCTGGGTGGCCTGGGCCTTCGAGCGGTTCGAGGCCGCCGGCTACGCCGTCTCCAGCGGCTACACGCTGGTCCGCGATCCGCAGCGGGTGCAGTTCCGCTATCGCGACATGCTCTGGGAGGGCGCCGACCTCGCCGCCCTCGGCGTCGCCAGCTTCGGCCACCTCTCCGGCATCCACTACCAAAACGCCACCCACTGGGACGACTATCTCGGCGACGTCGAGGCGGGCCGGCTGCCGATCCGCCGCGGCCTCGTGCCCACGCGTCACGAGCTTTTGACTCGCGAAACGGTGCTCGGCCTCAAGAAGGGACGGCTCGACGTCGCCCGGCTGCGGGAGAAGTTCGGCGTCGACGTGCTCGCCGAATGGGCCGACCAGTGGCGGGCCCTCGAGGCGGCCGGGCACCTCGCGGCCAGAGAGCCGGAACCGGTGCTGTCCCGGGGCGGGCTCCTGCAGGTCGATTCGCTCCTGCCCGCGTTTTTCGGGCCGCCCACCGCCGGGGGTTAGCCAAAACGCGGGGGGGCGGTTGTAGGATGAGAGCGTATTCGACATCGGTGTAGCACCGGCTCGCGGGCGGCAAAAGTCTCCTCGCTGTGGCCGCGGCGGCCACACGCTCGTCGAGCGTTCGCCGACCCGCTCACCTCGCTTTCGCAAACTGGAACACGGCGTTTTAGCCGCCATGATTCTGAAAGGCTTCGCGTGAATCCCTCCCCGGCCCTGCCGCGTTCCGCCTCCTCCGGCTCCCCTGCCCCGGTGACGCTCGCCTGCCCGGCGACGCGGCAACTCCGCGATCGATTGCGGGCCATGGCGAGCGATCTCGTCGCCGGATGGCGGGCCGACGGGATGCCCGCGGCCGCCCGAACCTCGGCCGGACTGCGGGGGCACGCCGAGGCGCTCGTGACCCGCGCTGGCGGTACCGGCGACCTCGTCGGGTGGACGATGGTCACGATCGTCTCCGAGTATTGGCGGGAGCGGATCGCCGCGGGGGCGACGGGGCGGCGGCTTTTGCTGCTGCCCGACTGCCCGTGTGCGACACGTGCGAGCGCCGACGCGTCGATGCCGGCAGCCTGCGGCCCGGCCTGTGGCATCGCCACGATCTGGGCGGCGGCCCGCGACAGCGGCTGGGTGGTGCAGTCCACTTCGCAGGCCGCAGCCGCGATCGGCGCCCTGCTCACCGGCCAGTACGACGGCATCCTCGGCGTCGCGCGGCTCGAAGATCTGGAAAAGGCCTTCGCGATGCTGCCGGCCTTTTCGCTGCCGGTCGCGGCCGTGCCGTATCGTCCCGGCGGGCGGCCTGCCGCGGGCTGCTCCTGCGTCGATGCGGCCGCGGCCGCGGCGATCGACGTCGAGTGGGTGCTGGGTCTGCTCGGCGTGGCGGGCGGTGCGGCCGCGCCCGTGGGCGACTACCTGCCGCTGTTGCGCGAGGCGGCGGAGATGTTTACGCCCGAAGCGCTCGAGGGCCTCGGCCTGCGGCTCGGCCTGGCGGACGCGTTGCCGAGGCCGCAGGCATCCGCCGGCCTCACGCCGCTGGCGGCCACGGCTGCGATGGGCGCCGAGTTTCTGGCCCGCGGCGGCAAGTTTCTGCGGCCTTTCATCACGCTGGCGGCGTACGACGCCGTGCGGGCCGATCTGGCGAGCGGTCGGCCAACGGGTGTCAGGATGGCGGCCGGCTACGTCGCCGACGCGGCGGTCGTCCGTGATTCGGTGAAGGCGGCGGCCGTCGCCATCGAGGTGTTTCACAAGGCGTCGCTCGTCCACGACGACATCGAGGATGACGACGCCATGCGGTATGGACGGGCCACGCTGCACCGCGAGCGTGGCGTGCCCGTGGCCATCAACGTGGGTGATCATCTCGTCGGCCTCGGCTACCGCCTCGTCTCCGGGCTCGAGGGGGTGGATCCGACCACGGCCCGTGACGTCGTGCGCCTGCTGTCCGACGCCCACGTGCGGCTCGCGCAGGGCCAGGGCGCGGAGCTCTGGTGGCGGGAGGACGGGGACAAGCGGCTCGCGCCCGACGAGGCACTGGCGATCTACGGTCTGAAGACGTCGCCAGCCTTCGAGGCGGCCGTCGCGATGGGCGTTCGGCTCGCCGGGATGCGGCCGGCCGATGTGGCCGCCATCGACCGCTATGCCCTGCACGTCGGCACGGGTTTCCAGGTGCTCAACGATCTCAAGGACTGGCAGGGAGACCTGGAGAACGCCCGTCAGGCTGCCGGCGACCTGCTCGGCGGGCGGCCGACGGTGATGTGGGCGCTGGCGCTCGAGCGTTTGTCGGCGCCGGACGTCGCCGCCCTGCGGGCCTTGGCCGCACGGGCCGGCGCCGCACCGGAGGCCGTGGCCGAGGTGATCGCGTCGGCTCGCGACCTCTATCTGAAGGCCGACGTCTTCACGCGGTCAGCGGCGATCGTCCGCGATCAGCGGGCCCGGGCGGCTGCGGCCATCGCGGCCTGCAAGCTGCCGCGGCTTCGCGAGGTGCTCGAGTTTCTCCTCGACCTCGCCGTGCCCGAGGCGGCGGTTTGACCTGCTCGGTCCTTGCGGTGGCCGCGGGGCTCGCCGACAATCCTTTCCGAGCTTTCGCCCCTCCTCCCGCCCTTCGAGGACCCGTTGATGGCGACCGACGACTCTCCGGCCGTTTCTCGGGCAACGGAACTTGTGGGCGCGATGGGGCTGGATCCGGCTGGGTTCGGCCGGTTTCGCGAGGTGATCCCCGACGCCTTGCCCGACCTGCCGCGGCGGCTGCTCGATCACCGGAGCCACATGACCGTGGCGATGGAGCGGTTGTGCGGCGGGCCCGTCACCCTTCGGGTCGTCGCCGAGCGACCGGCCGCCGCCGGCCCCGAAGCTCGGTACGTCCGTGAGATCTTGCTCGTGCGCGGCGACGGCACGGTCGTGCAGCACGGCATCGTACGGATCGATCTAGCGGCGATTCCCGCGCCGACCGCCGCCGCGATCCGCGAACGACGCACCCCGCTCGGCAGGATTCTCATCGACGCGGGCCTGTTGTGTGACGTGCAGAACGTCCTGCTGCTCCGGGTCACGGCCGGTCCGCACCTCGCGGCGCTCTTCGGCGGCGCCGCTGGCATGATCGCCTATGGCCGCGTCGCCGAGATCCGCGTTGCCGGCGTCGCCGCCGTGGAACTCCTCGAGATCGTGGCGCCCGCGTAGCGGCTGCAGAGTCGGCAACGCGGGCGGATTGGGGCGAAGCCGGGGGGCGGGATTTTTCGCGACTTCTCCCAAAACGTTGCGGCCCAGTGGTTTACGCCGTCTGCGGCGATATTGACTCGCTGCGAAAGCTATCTGTAGAGTTGGGCTGTCTGGCAAGGATGACTTGCAGGGAAGCGGTCGAAGGAAACGGATTCCTTTCTCCCTCTTTCCCCGGCCTGCGTCGCTTCCAGACCGGATTCCCGGACGAGTCGGGGCATTCGGAGAGTTGCGTCGGCACGGAATGCGACGTGGATGGCGACCGTTGTGGCGACGGCGCCAGTGACCGCTGCAAGGAGGCCTAGGCGTTCGGGGTTGAGTCGCTCGCGAAGAGCCCCGG
>JBIJCJ010000292.1:0-2955 GCA_044344765.1 Pirellulales bacterium
GCACGACGGTCAGAGACCGCGGGTCCAGTGCGGGCACGGCGGTTGGGGAACAACGGGTCAGCACGTGGGCACGGCGGTTGGGGAACGCGGCGCTGATGGTGGCGGATGTCCGCTGCCGTGAAGCCCGAGGCGCGAGCCGAGGGAATACGGGTCGGTGTTCGGTGGAGCGGCGCGTATTCCCTCAGCTTGCGCTTCGGGCTTCCCGGCAACCGGGCACGGCGGACGCGGCGGTTCATCTCCCGCCCCCTCGCCCCCTACGGCCCCGCGGGAGAGGGTTTTAGAGCGTTTGCCGCGGGCCTGTCCGCCTTGCGGCAGGGCACCGTCTTTTCTACCCTCCCCGCCCCGCCGGGCAGCCCGGCGAACCTGGCAGGGAGGTTTCGTCATGTCGATCACGCTGGGAGATTTGGCCGCCGCCGTCGCCGGCACGCTCGTCGGTGGTGTCACCACGACGCCGCTGGCCGGTGCCGCCACGCTCGAGACCGCCGGGGCCGACGAGATCGCGCTCGTCGATTCCCCCGACAAGCTGCACCTGCTCACCAAGAGCCGCTGCGGCGCCGCGATCGTGCCGACAGGCACCGGCCCGCTCGACCGGCCCACGATCGAGGTGGCCGACGTACACGCCGCCTTCGCCGCCGCGATCACCCGCTTTCGTCCGCCGCGGCCGCGTTCGCGGACGGGCGTCAGCCCGCAGGCCGCCGTCGATCCCTCGGCCCGGCTCGCCGCCGACGTCGATATTCATCCCTTTGCAACCGTTGGCGCCGACGTCGAAATCGGCCCGGGCGCCACGATCCACGCAGGCGTGCGGCTCATGGCCGGCTGCAAGATCGGCGCCGGCACCGAGATCTTCCCCAACGCCGTGCTCTACGAGAACACGGTCGTGGGCCGCGACTGCATCGTGCATGCCAACGCCGTGCTCGGTGCCTACGGCTTCGGCTACAAGCCGACGGCCGCCGGCTACGTGCTCTCGGCGCAGCTCGGCTGGGTGGAGGTCGGCGACGCGGTCGAGATCGGCGCCGGCACGACCATCGACCGCGGCACCTACGGTCCGACGGTGATCGGCGCGGGCACGAAGATCGACAACCTCGTGATGCTCGCCCACAACTGCCGGCTCGGCCGCCACAACATGATCTGCTCGCAGGTGGGCGTGGCGGGCAGCACGACCACCGGCGACTGGGTGGTGATGGCCGGGCAGGTGGGTGTGCGTGACCACGTGCACATCGGCGACAAGGCCGTGCTCGGGGCCCGCTCCGGCGTGTCGTGCGACATCGAGGCGGGCAAGACCGTGCTCGGCGAGCCGGCGATCGACCTCCGCGACCGCAAGCTCCAACTGGCCACGATCAGCAAGCTCCCCGAGATGCGCAAGGACCTGAAGACGCTCGCCGCCCGGGTCGAGAGCCTGGAGCGGGCCGGCGGCCGCGGCACCGCCGAGGCGGCCTGAGGGCGGCACCATGCAGGGATCGGCGTCCACGCAGCCCGACCCGCTCGCCGGAGAGACGGTGGGCATCCTCGCCGGCTGGGGACGGTTTCCCGTGGCGGTGGCGGAGGCGATCCGACGGCGGGGCGGACGGACCGCGATCCTCGCGATTCGTGGCCATGCCGACGCGGCACTCGAGCCGCTCGCCGACGCCTACGGCGAGGTGGGCGTGGCCGAGATCGGGAAGGCGATCGCGTTCTTTCGCACGCACGGCGCCTATCGGGCAACGATGGCGGGCAAGATCCACAAGACGAAGCTCTTTGAACGAGGCGCCTGGCTGCGGCTGCTCCCGGATTGGACGGGGCTGAAGACGTTTTGGCCGCACTTCGTCAGCCGCCGCCACGACAACCGTGACGACTCGCTCCTGGGCGCGATCGCGGCGGCGTTCGACGCCCGCGACGTGCGGATCTGCCCGGCGACCGACTTCGCGCCCGAACTGCTCGCCTCCGGAGGCGTGCTTGCCGGCCGGCCGCTCACGGCCCGCCAGCTGGCCGACGTCGCCTTCGGCTGGCGGCTGGCGAAGGAGCTCGGGCGGCTCGACATCGGCCAGTCGGTGGTGGTCAAGAACCGGGCGCCACTCGCCCTGGAGGCGATCGAGGGCACCGACGCCTGCATCCGCCGGGCCGGGCAGCTGTGTCCCGCGGGCGGGATGACGGTCGTCAAGGTCGCCAAGCCGCAGCAAGACCTGCGGTTCGACATGCCGACGATCGGCATCGGCACGCTCGAATCGCTGGCGGCCGCCGGGGCTGCGGTGCTGGCGGTTGAGGCGGGGCGGACGATTCTCGTCGATGCCGCCGAGCTCGCGGCGTTCGCCGCTGCCCATGGCATCACCGTCGCGAGCTTCTTCGACGCCGCCGGCAGTCCGGCGCTGGAAGAGGCCGTCGCCGCGTGATCGGCCAGTGCCCAATCCTGTTTTGGCGCGCCAGATGCCTCCTGCTCCCTCTCCCTCTGGGAGAGGGCTGGGGTGAGGGTGCTGGCCGGGGTGAGGGTGCTTCGGTTGCGCCCGCGGAAGCACCCTCACCCGGCCTTCGGCCGGCCTCTCCCCGGGGGAGAGGCGAAAGGTCACTCGAGGACGCTCGCGAAATGTCAACTCTTGGATGCTCCCGGCAGTAGAATTGGCTGCATGATGGTTCGCGTCGCGATGCTTTGCATTGGTTTGGCTGCAATGGCGGCGGCAGCCGCCGAACCGCCCGCGCCGACGCATTACCGCGGTCGCGAGATCGCGCAGACGATGCACTACACCGGGGCGCCGTGGCTGGTGCGCGAAAGCCGGCAACGCGAAGAAGACTGCCGCATGCTCTTGGAGGCGTTGGCGGTCGAGCCGGGGCAGACGATCTGCGACATGGGCTGCGGCAACGGCTTCTACACGCTCGAGCTGGCCCGTCGCGTGGGACCGCGCGGCCGCGTGTATGCCGTCGACATCCAGCCGGAGATGCTCCGCATGCTCGCGGAGCGGGCGGCTGCGGCGGGGCTCGACAACA